>DMPQ01000163.1 GCA_003455945.1 Planctomycetaceae bacterium | reverse complement strand
CTGGTCCCGCTGCTCGAAGATATCGGACGGCTGCTCTTCGCGCCTGCCGCGCCGGCCGGCGAGCGGCTGTTGCTCTTCAGTTCGCATTCGCCGACCATCGACCGCCACCGGGCGGCCGACCTGGTCGAGCAGGCGATTCCGCGGATCGCGAAAGGGATTCCGCTGACGCACCGCAATCGGATCCTCGACCGCTCGGGTCGCGCCCTCGATTTCGGCCTGACGGTCGGTTGGCGCATCGCCGTCGACTAGAGCCGCCTGCGTCGCCGCGAGCGAAGCGCGGCCGACTCGCTACGGACCTTCTTCCCGCTCGGAATCGACCGACGATGCGGATCACCAGCGCCGCCAATCCGAAACTGCGAGATGCGATTCGACTGCGCGATCGCCGCGACCGCGGAGACCGTCTGCTGATCGACGGCGTGCGCGAGACGACTTATGCGCTGCGCTGCGGTGTGGCGATCGAACATTGGTTCGTCGGCCCGATCCGCCATGATCTTCAGGCGCAGGAGCGGTCGCGGCTGGAGAGCGAAATCGGCCGCGAGCCGCTCGAACTGACCGACGAACTCTTCGCCAAGCTCTCGTACGGCGAACGCGATGCCGGAGCGATCGCCGTCGCGCGACGTCCCGATCGTTCGCTCGAACGTCTGGACCTTCCCGAGGAACCGCTGCTGCTGGTCGCCGAAGGGATCGAGAAGCCGGGAAACATCGGCGCCATCGCGCGCACCGCCGATGCGGTCGGAGTCGACGGGCTGATCCTGGCCGACCTGCGGACCGATCCGTTCTCGCCCAATGCGATCCGAGCCAGCATGGGGACGGTGCTGTCGAAGCGAGTCGCGATCGGGACGACGGAGGAAACGCTGTCGATGCTGACGGCACGCGGAATCCGAATCGTCGCGGCCCGAGTCGACGGAGCAGCGCTGTTCGGCGATGTCGATCTGCGAGGGGGCACGGCGATCGTCGTCGGCAGCGAAGCACACGGTCTCGGCGACGTCTGGCATCGCCCCGAGATCCTCGGAATCCGTCTGCCGATGGCCGGCATCGCCGACAGCCTGAACGTCTCGACGACCGCCGCGATTCTCGCCTACGAAGCATGGCGCCAACGCCGCTGACGGAACGGCTCGTTCGCCGCTCGCAGATCGCCGTCGCGAAACGACGCTGCCGCGATCACGGCGCTCGCGACACGAATCCCCGACGAACGTCCTTACCGAGCCAGCAGCACCTTCAGGTGCGCTTCCAGACGTTGGTCGTTCGGTTCCTGGAGCGAGATCTTCGGGCCGGTCAGCCCCTGGTTCGGGTCCTGACGTTCGGCGTGGATCATGTCGAGCAACCGCCGGTAGATCGCGGTGGCGCTTCCCCGATCCCCCTTGTTCTCGCACTGCAGCGCTTCGCGAACCATCACCTGATACGGCTCGAGCGGCTGGCGCCGCCCGATGTAATGCTCCTGCAGCGCGGCCAGACTGTCCGACACGTCCGCCTGAGCCGATCCGCCCCCGGTCGGTGCAAAGAGCAGCACGACCGAAATCAGGACGCTGAAGGCGACGGCGATGATCAGGACCATCGGGTTCGAGTCGGATTCGGCGTCGCGAGGCTTCTCGACCGCGGTCGTCTCCTTCACGACCAGCTGCGGGAGCTGACCGTCGGCGCCGAGCGCCAGCTTCCCCGCATCACCCGTCTCGGTCACCAGTCGCGCCGCGCGCCGTTCGCGCTTCGCCGGCTTGGAGGTGCGCATCGATCGGGACTCTTCGTCCGAGATCGGTTCGAGCGGCGGAGCGGTCTCGACGCTCCCCTTCGTATCGCCGTTCCCCTTGCGATCCTTCTTTCGTTCCGAGCGGCCGCTCTCCTTCTTGCCGCTTGCTCCCGAGTCACCTCCCAGCTCGGCCAACAATGACGGGTCGAGTCCCTTGAAGCGCGGGGCTCCCGCGGGGGCGGTGGCCGGAGCGGTTTCGGTCTCGCTGCGTTGCGACTCGCTGCGCCGCGTCTCGACGTCGGCAGGATCGGTCGACGAGGGGCGTCCTGCACTTCGCTCGCGCTGCTCGCCCCTCGAACCGATCTCGTCCGCTCGCTTCTGCGGCGCAGCGGCGGACGAGACGACGTCGCCGGTTCGCGGCGCCGCTTCGGTCTCGTTCGCGTCGATCGGGCGCACGACGAACGGGACCTGACAGCCGGGGCAGAGCGCCGCGCGGCCGATCAGGTCCGACGGAGCCTCCAGCTCCATCCCGCAGTTCGGGCAGCGGATGATGACCTCCATCGATCGTCGTCTCGTCATCGAGGAAGGAAACCGAACGGGCCGTCGATCAGATGCCGAGGCCGAAGACCATGTAGTTCAGGATGAAGGGACCGAGGATCAGGATGACGGTCGCCGCCATGACGAGCATCGCCGGCAGCAGCATGTTCACCCCCGCCTCGCCCGCGATCTTCTCGGCTCGCTGACTGCGCTTCATCCGGAGCACGTCCGCCTGGGTCCGGAAGATCTTCGAGATCGGCGTGCCGAGCTGCTCGCTCTGGAGAATCGCCGCCACGATGCCGCCGATCTCGTCGTCGGCCAATCGCTTGCGGAGCGCATCGAACGCCTCGACGCGCGCCTTGCCCATGTTCATGTCCGACAGGACGCGGCCGAACTCCACCGCCACCGGCTGCGAGCCGAACTCGCGAACCCCCTGAGCCATCGCCTGCAGGAAGCTCGACCCCGCCTCCATCAACAGCGTCAGCAGATCGAGCAGGTAGGGAAGGCGCCGCTTGATCGTCAGCAGTCGCTTCTCGGCTCGGCGCTTCAGCTGCTGTCGCAGGATGAAGAAGGTGATGACGACGAGCATCAGCGTCGGCAGGATGCCGGTCGGGCCGAGCTGACCGATCACCACGATCGCGAAGAACGGCGCCATGAGCAGCGCGATGATCTGCAGCTTGGCCAGGTACTCCTCGGCCAGCCAGAAGCGCGACAATCCGGCGACCTGGATCCGCCGCTGCGTCTCGGCCAGATCGCTGCGGAACGCGTTCCGATTCAGTCGAGCCAGCAACTGGACGGCGGGCTGCAGCATTCGATAGATCGGGTCNNCGAGTCCGACGGCGACGCCGACGATCGCGCTGGCGACCAATCCGATCGGCAAGGCGGCATCCATCAGCAGTCTCCTCGATCGAGTTCGCGGCGGGCGTTCGTCATCGCGTCGTTCTCGGCATCACCGTGCGTCAGATGTCGGGGTTCAGGATCTTCAGCGCCCAGAAGTAGGCGACGATCTCGAGAACCACCGCCGTCGCCAGCATCAGTTGTCCGGGCAAGGTCACGAAGAGCAGACTGACGTTGTTCGGATCGAGCCAGGCGTAGACGACCAGCACGAACGGCGGCACCGCCGCCATGTAGATCGCCGATTTCTTGGCCTGAGCCGTTTCGGATTGGATCTTCCGTTCCAGACGCTGCATCTCGAGGATCGCTCTCGCGATCCGCTCGACCGTCTCGTTCAGTCGACCGCCGCTCTCGCGACTGGCCAGCAGCGCGGCCGCGAACAGGACGAAGTTCTCGCTTTCGAGTCGCACCTTCGCCTCTTCCAGCGTCCGCTCCAGCGGCTTGCCGAGCTGATACTCGCCGATCATCTGCGCGAACTCCTGTCGGATCGGCTTGGGGCTGTCGTGCGCGAGCAGTTCGAGCGCCTGAGGGAGCGAGAGGCCGGCGCGGACGGCGCTCGAGAACATCACCATCGAGTCGGCGAGCTGATCCTCGATCTTCTCCTTGCGCCCCTTCGCCGCGCGGGCGACCAGATACCACGGACCGATCGACATCAGCACGGCGATCAGCAGACCGAAGACGGGAGATCCGGCGGCGATCGAGACGAGGACCGCGGCGGCGACGGTCAACGCGATCCAGATCCGGATCCACAGCCGGAGCTGCGGAAACTTCAGTCGGAGCGTGCGCAATCGGCGCCGCAGGTCGGCTTCGATCCGGTCGATCCCCGTCTCGATGTTGGCATGGTTCACCCCGACCGCCAGCGCAACGCAGCAGCCGACCCCCAGGCTCACCATCGCGGTTTCGAGTTGCGTCACGGATCGTATCTCCGAGGAGCGATCGCTCGCGCCGTGGGACCGGTCGCCGATCAGTTCCGATGGCGGCGGACGTACAGGAACTCGAGCTCGAGCAGCCCCTTGGCGATCAGCTCGTCGATGAAGGTCGGCAGGCGTCCGGTCGGTTGGAGCGAACGTCCGTCGCGCCGATCGAACAGATGCGCCAGCATCACGTGCCCCGTCTCGGGATGCAGTCCGGTCACTTCCGATACCTGTCCGATCACGCGCCGACCGTCGACCATCCGGTCGATGTGGACGATGACGTCGATCGCCGAGGCGATCTGGCGATGGATCGACGTGATCGGCAGATCGGCTCCCATCAGCATCAGCAGTTCGAGACGCTGGAGCACCTCTTCCGAACTGTTGGCGTGCACCGTGGTCATCGACCCGTCATGGCCGGTGTTCATCGCCTGGATCATGTCGAGCGCCTCGCCGCCGCGGCATTCGCCGACGATGATCCGATCGGGGCGCATGCGGAGGGCGTTCCTGACCAGATCCCGGATCGTGTACTCGCCGCTCCCTTCGACGTTCGCCGGGCGACTCTCGAGCGCCACGACATGCTCCTGATGCAGTCGCAGTTCGGCGGTGTCCTCGATCGTGACGATCCGCTCCTTGAACGGAACGAAGCTGCTGACGACGTTCAGCAGCGTCGTCTTGCCCGAACCGGTACCGCCGCTGATCAGCATGCTGCGGCGATCGATGACGCACGCGCGCAGGAACTTCGCCGCCGCTTCCGAGATCGTGCCGTACTCGATCAGATCGTCCATCGTCAGACGATGGATCGGGAACTTCCGGACCGTCAGACAGGGGCCGAACAGCGCAAGCGGCGGGATGATCGCGTTGACTCGCGAGCCGTCGGGAAGGCGCGCGTCGACCAGCGGCTGACTCCGGTCGATGCGGCGGCCGACCTGAGCGACGATCCGTTCGATGATCGATTCGGTCACCTTCTCCGAGATGAATCGCCGTCCCGACTTCTCGATCACTCCGTCCCGCTCGACGTAGATCTGATCCGAGCGGACGACCATGATCTCGCTGACCGTCGGAGCGCGCAGCAGATCCTGCAGCGGACCGAAGCCGAAGACGATGTCCTTCAGGTCCTTCTTGAGCATCCGCAGGATCAGGTAGCGACGCAGCTCGGCGTGCAGATGGACGCGCAGCAGCGGAAAGATCTCGGCGAATCGCGCCTCGACCTGCTGGATGCGCGAACTGACGTCGGGGAGCGCATCGAGTTCCGCCTTCTTGCGCAGCAGCTGCAGCAGGCCGTGCAGCTCCTGCTCGCGCTCCGGGACGAGCGTCGCCGGAACGTCGAACTCGTTGCTGGTCAGCGCGGCCAGGTCGAAGACGGCGTCGTCGTCGCCGGTCTCGAGGATCAGCTGGTTGATCGCATGATCGCGCAGGCCGAGTCCGGCGATCTCTTCCAGCAGCCCCGCATTCGCCTCGCCGAACAGGTCGAGTTCGCGACAGACGTCCTCGATGTTGTTCTCGAGGAGCAGAATGCTTTCGGTCGATCCTCCCCGAGTCGCCTCCATCTCGTACAGATCGAGTCGCTCGAGGAGCTGGCGATGGATCCGCAGCTCCAGGTTCGCGACGATGCTCCGCAGATGCGCCTCGACCTCGCTCCGCGTGAACGATGCGCGCCGCTCCGACTCGAACGAGATCGTGAAGGGCCAGATCCGGACCTTGGTGTCGGTCGAGAAGGTGACGCGCTGACCGCCGAGGATCTCGGTGTCCCCGACCAGGCAGCTGTTGGTGCCGGTATTGCGGAGTTCGAGCGTGCCGTCGTCCAGACGCCGGACGACCGCATGGCGCCGCGAGACCAGCGAGCTGCGAAGCTGCACGTCACAGTCGGGATCGCGGCCGAACGTCACCTCGTCGCCGCGCACTTCGATCGCCGTCCGACGACTCTCGTTCAGCTTGTTGAACCAGATCGTCATCACGCGATCGGTCGTCGGAGCGGTAGCGGCCATCGTCGTCCTCCTGTCGCGCGGCGACTCGAAGCAGGTCGCAGCGAAGCGAGTCACTTCGGATCGATCAGTTGCGGTCGGGGCCGTGCCAGACCACCATCACGTCGCGAGCCCCCTGACCGCCGATCCGACTCATCAGTGTCCGCGCCTTGGGTTCGAGCACGCCGTTCTCGAGGCGACAGACGATTCCGATCTGGTTCGACTGGACCGGCTGGATCCGATGTGCCTGCATCACGTCCCGATTGCCGATCTGGTTGCCGATCGCGGCGACGCGAAACGGACCGATCAGCTCCTGCGTCTCTTCCGAACCACCTTGCGAGATCGAGAACGAGATGCGGTCGTTCGGCTGGATCAGCGGACTCCGGTTGGCCACCGTCACCGTCACCAGCACCTCGTCCGGCCGGAGCTCCAGGTCGGTCGCCGGAGTGCGGTAGTCCTGCTTGAAGAGGAGTTCGCCGCCGGCGTACGACTTGGTCGCACGGACATGTTCGAGCGTCGGCAGGTCCTGATACAGATAGACGAAGTCCTCGAGATCACNNAGATCACGAGCGAGCGCCTTGGGGATCCGCACCGGCACGAAGTGACTCGATTGGAACTCGGTCCCCGGCTGGAGATTCGCTCCCTCGCGCACCCCCAGGAACGCGATCGTCTCGAGCTGAGTCGCCTTGTTCGCCAAGTAGAACCAGTTGAGAGCGGCGCCGAGCACCCCGAAGATCGCCGCCACGATGATCCCGGTCAGTCCCTTCATCGTTCACTCTCCGCCTGTACGTCTTGCTTCGGTCGAATCGCGCCGTCGTCTTCGTCGCCGTCGTTGCCTCGATTCTCCGCTCGCCCGTCGTCGAGCCCGCTCCGCGTCACTCCACCCGAAATCCCCGAACCTCTCCCGCGTCGACCGTCAGTCGGATCGAGGTCCGTTCGGGCGGATCGGCCGAACCGATCGCTTCGCCGACGGTGACGTTCCAGCGAAGAGGTGGTCGAGCCTCGGCGGCGCGAGACGCATCGATCGCGGCGATCAGTCGATCGAGACGCGCGGTGCTGCGGAAGCCGACCAGGCGTCCCGCTGCCGGATCGTCGATCGCGAACGTCACTTCGCAGTCGTCCGGCAGATCGGAATCGGCTTCGAGCGAACGATCGTCGTTCGGGCCCCTCTGGTCTGCCGATGGGCCCCGTTTGTCCGCCGGTCGGCATAGCGTAACGACCCAGCGCCGTCTCGGCTCGGATTCGGTCTCGGTTTCCGCAGCGATCCGGTCTCGCGAGGCGATGCCTCCGAGGGTCGATTCGGTCGAGTCGGCGGCTCGCGTCTCGAGACTCTCGGTGGCCGGATCGGGCTCCGGCATCGGCGGCGCATCCGGATTCTCGTCGACGTCGGCAAGCGTCTCGCCCGGCATCGCGATCCCCCATGCCACGATCCGCCGCGTGCCGCTCGCGTCGCGACGAATCGCCGCTCCGAGCGGCACCGGACCGGCGATCACGTGCACCTCGCCCGAATCGCCGACCGAGCGAACCGCCGCTTCGGGAGCGAGGCGATCGAGCAGTCGGACGGAGGCCGGGGTGTCGAAGCTACCGCTCGTCTCGCCCTGGCGCAGGATCGCTTCGAGATCGATCGCCATTCGGTCGAGAAGCGAGTCGCGCGACCCGACGAACTCGTCGCGCCGCCATCGTCCGCTCCAACTTCCCAGCGACCATTCGGCGAGCGACGAGGTGCGGTCGGAGGAACCGATCGACGACGGAAGCGGCACCAGAGGCGTGCGCGGTTCGGGGCGAACGTCACTCCAGAGACCGAGTGCCCTGAGTCCGAAGGTCAGAGCGAGCGCGACGACGAGCGCCGAAGCGAGCAGGTTGTTGGTCCAGCCGACGATTCGCCGGGCGAGCGACAACGGCGGTCGGTCCGTCGCGGTACTCGCTCGCTCATCCGACTTGTCCGACGCCGAACGGCGCCGCTTCCGGCCGGCACCTCGGTGGTGCGCCGCAGGCGAGGTTCGATCCTCGGTCGGACCGCTCTCCATCGGTGTCGTCTCGAAGTCGGCTGGAATCGCGAGAGAAGCCCCGGATCACCGCCAGCGCGGCAACCGCCGAAGCAAGGCCGATTCTAGTCGTCCTTCCGGACGAGACCCCGGAGATTGTCGATTCGGCGTTCGAACTCGCCTTCCGGCCGACGTCCGCCGCGAGCCGAATCAGGCCGGCTCGCTAACGCTCCGCCAGCGCCGCTCGCAGCGCCGACGCGAGATCGGGATGGCGGAACTCGAAGCCGATTTCGGTCAGCTTCTTCGGGACGACATGCGCACCGGTCAGCAGCAATGCATCGCCCATCTCGCCGAGCATCGCCCTCACCGCAAAGGCGGGAAGAGGCATGAACGAGGGGCGCCGCAGAAGCCGCGCGAGCGTGGTCGCGAACTCGCGCTGACGGACCGCTCCCGGAGCGACCGCATTCACCGGACCGATCAGGCGGCGATCGTCGAGCGCCGTGCGGACGATGCCGACCAGATCGTCCAGCGCGATCCAGCTCCAATACTGCCGCCCCGAACCGACCGGTCCGCCGAGCCCCAGACGGAACGGCAGAAGCATTCGCGGCAGCGCTCCGCCGCGAGACGACAGGACGATGCCGATCCGCAGATTGACCGTTCGGATCCCCGCCTCGAGCGCCGGACTGGTCGTCGCTTCCCACCGCTCGGCGACATCGGCCAGGAACCCGTTCCCCGCACTGCTCGATTCGTCGCACACCTCGTCGCCGCGGTTGCCGTAGAAGCCGATCGCCGACGCGGCGATCAACGTCGACGGCGGCGAGTTCAGCCCCGCCAGCGTTTCGCACAGCAACCGGGTCCCGACGACTCGGCTGTCCCGGATTCGAGCCCGCTTGGCGGCGGTCCAGCGTCCGTCGATGCTCTCGCCCGCCAGATGGACCACCGCATCGAACCCATCCAGGCGATCGCGATCGATGCGCCCCGACGCCGGATCCCAGGTGATCGCCGACCCGGAATCGGCCGACCCGGACGCTCGACGCATCGGCTCGACCGTATGCCCGTCGGCTCGCAGCGCGTCCGAGACGGCTCGTCCGACCAGTCCCGAAGCGCCGGTGATGAGGACCTTCTTCACGGTGTCGCCGCTCGATGTTGCCGGGTCATTCGATAGGTAAGCCGCGATCGACCGAGACTCGGCGAACCGAGTCGTTCGGCCTTCGGACTGTAGTCGAAGATCGGCGACAGAGAAGCGAAACCGACGGCCGAAGCGAGCGGATTCGCACGAACGAGCGGCCGGTGAGCGATCGACGTACGATCGGATCCCCTCGCCGCGGCGGGTGCGCGGAAGTTCGACGACGGCGCGACTTCGGCGGTGGAGCCGGCGGGCCGGAGGGCCCCACGAGTTCCGTCAGTCGATCAGCGTGGACGCGGGACGCGCGACGGCACCGGTCACGACCGAGGCATCGCGCATGCCGGCTGCTTCCGACCCCATCACTTCGATCGCCAGCGCCTGGTAATCCTCGGCGCCGTGCGATCCGGGGGCATAGTCGAAGATCGACTGGCCGAAGCTCGGCGCCTCGGCCAAGCGGATGTTGCGACGGATCTTGGCGTCGAAGCTACGAGCTCCGGCCCAGACCGAATCCGACGCGTTCAGGCTGTCGAAGAAGTCCTGAACGTCATGCGACACTTCGGCCGCCAGTCGCGTTCCCGACTCGTACATGCAATAGACGATGCCGGTCAGGCGGAGCTTGGGGTTCAGGCGCTTGGCGACCAGTTCCAACGTGCGGAGCAGCTTGCTCAGACCATGCAGCGCCAGGAAATGCGGCTGCAGCGGCAGGAAGACCTCCTTGGCCGCGGTCAGGGCATTGAGCGTCAGGACACCGAGCGACGGGGGACAGTCGAGGATCAGGAAGTCGAACTCTTCCGTCTCTTCCGCCAGCTTGTCCCGCAGGATGATCTCGCGCCCCACTTCCCCCGCCAATTCCAACTCGGCGGCGGCCAGATCCAGGTGAGCCGGCACGACCCACAGGTTCTCGGCGACCGGGACTCGGGCCTGAGCGAGCGTGACGTCGGCGGTCAGGACGCCGTAGGTCGACAGCTCGGAATCGGACGGCGTGACGCCCAGATGGAGCGACGCGTGCGCCTGGGGATCGAGGTCGATGATGCAGACCCGCTGACCCATCCGCGCCAGAGCGGCACTCAGGTTGACGGTGGTCGTCGTCTTGCCGACGCCCCCCTTCTGATTGATCGTCGCGATGGAGCGCACGGTGGAACCTCCCTATCCCTCGGTGACTCGGCCTCCGGTGCCGAGCTTCGGGCGGATGATACACCAAGGGGCGCGGCAGGGACCAGACGAATCGCGGCGCGATCGTCGCTCAGACCGCGCCGGCGGTGATCCCGTGCACGTGCCGCGTGACGACCGAGCCGTGAAGCGTGAAGGGGGTGTAGTCGACGATCGCGATCGGCAGGGTCTGGCCGATCAGCCGGCGGTTCCCTTCGAAGACGACGATCCGATCGCACATCGTCCGCCCCGTCAGCTGCAGCACCTCGGACTGATCGTCCTGCTTCAGCGACAGCTTGCTCGGCCCTTCGACCAGCACCTCGACCTTTCGTCCCAGGAACGGACGGTTGTCCTCTTCGCTGATCCGGTTCTGCACGGCGAGCAGGTCGTTGTTGCGGCGCTTCTTCACCTCTTCCGGCACGTCGTCCGGTCGGAGCTTCGCCGCGGTGGTCCCGGGGCGCTCGCTGTACTTGAAGATGAAGCTGTTCTTGAAGCGATGCCGCTCGACCATCTCGACCGTCAGCGCGAACTCCTCTTCGGTCTCGCCGCAGAACCCGACGATGAAGTCGCTCGAGACCGAGGCCTCCGGAATCGTCTCGCGGATCCGCGCCATCATCTCGTCGTAATCGGCGACGGTGTAGCCGCGCTTCATCCGCTTGAGGACGTCGTCGGAACCGCTCTGAGCCGGCACGTGCAGATAGTGCGACACCTTCTTCAGATCGCGGACCGCCTGGAGCAGATCGTCGGTCATGTCCTTCGGATAGTTGGTGACGAACTTCAGCCGCTCGATCCCGTCGATCTCGTGCAGCTGGGCCAGAAGATCGGACAGACGCGTCGTCCGGCCTCCGTCGACATGCCGATAGCTGTTGACGGTCTGGCCGAGGAGCGTGATCTCCTTGCAGCCCTGATCGGCGAGCACGCGCGCTTCGGCGATCAGCTGCTCGGGCGGTCGTCCCTGTTCGGGGCCGCGCGTCATCGGCACGATGCAGTACGTGCAGAACTTGTCGCAGCCGATCTGGATTCTCAGGTAGGCCTGAAACGGCGTCGGACGCATCGTCGGATCGCGGAGGGGGTCGAAGTACTCGTGCGAGCGGCGGATCGCGTCGAGATTCCCCGCCTTGCGATCCAGGCTCAAGGCGACGTACTGCCCCGGCTTCTCGCGCGCCTGTTCGATCAGTTCGGGAACCTGCTGCAGCTGTCCGGGACCGACGACCAGATCGACGTACGGCGCGCGATCGAAGATCGTCTTCTGATCCTTCTGAGCCATGCAGCCGAGCACGCCGATCACCTTGTCGGGATGCGCCTGCTTGGTGGCCCGCAACCGCCCCAGCGCGCTGTAGATCTTGTCCTCGGCATGTTGCCGGACGCTGCAGGTATTGAACAGGATCGTGTCGGCGTCGTCGGTCGAGTCGGTGAGTTCGTACCCCTGCCGGCGCAGCGCCGCCACGACCATCTCGCTGTCCAGCAGGTTCATCTGGCAGCCGACCGTTTCGATATACAGCTTCTTCGTCATGCGGCAGCGGAGCCGAGGCTCGGAAAGGGGCGCGAGCGAGCGGAGCCCGAGAAACGACGGACCCTAGCCTCGACAGTGTGTCCCGAACGCCGCTTTCGGGCAACCTCGAACGGCCGCACCCTCTCGGGCGGCTGCACACCTTCTCGGGACCGAGGCGTCCGGCGGAGTCCCGAGTTTCCGGGGAGCGATCGAGCGGCTCCGCCTCAGGCAGCTCGGCCGATTCCCCCGTCGCGCTGCAGACGCTCCAGCTCGGCCTGGACCTCCATCAGCACCTCGACCTCCTCCGCCTTCATCAGACGGACGAGCGACGAGATCGCCAGATAGGCGCCGATCGCACCGAACATCAGGTTGATTTCGCTCACGATCCGCTCTCGCTGGGCTGCCGAAAGAGCCGCTCGACGGGGCCGGCGACCGGATCGACGACACGGCCGATCGCTCGGTGCGCGGAAACCCCGTGTCGATCCCCATCGGATCGTTCCCCGGAGCTCGACCACTCCGAGCGAACCGAAGTCGCGAACCGGTGGCGGTTGCCAGCATCGGTCGAAGTCCCACGGTCCGAACCCCCGCTTTCCTCAACCCCCTCGATTTCCGATCCGAACCGATGGCATTCCCTTCGTCCGACCGCGACCTTGGTGGGGGCGGTGATGTACCAAGACGGGGAGGGGGAGGGATGGAACGGGACGACTTGCTCCGGCGAGCGATTCGCATGGCGCCTTCCGAGCGGCGCGAGCTGCTCGATGGACTGGGCGACCCGGAGCTGCGCCGGTGGCTCGAATCGCGTCTGGCCGACGTCACGCATCCCCGTTCGGTCGACCATCCGACCGTGCCGATCGAACGGATCGGGGCCGAGGGAGAGCCGTACGATCCCGGGGCGACGGCGATCGATCGAGGGGGGATCGGATCGGTCGACGGCCGGTTCGAGATCGAATCGCGAGCCGAAGTCCCGTCCGGTTCGCTGTCGCCGGAGCGATCGGCCGACGCAGGAGCCTACCGATCGATCGTCGGACGCCGGATCGGTCCCTACGAGATCCTGGAACCGATCGGGCAGGGAGGGATGGGTTCGGTCTTTCTGGCCGAGCAGCACCAGCCGGTGTCGCGCCGTGTCGCGCTCAAGCTGATCCGATCGGGAATGGATACCGATCAGGTGATCGCGCGGTTCGAGGCGGAGCGTCAGGCGCTGGCGCTGATGGACCATCCGAACATCGCTCGCGTGCTCGATGCCGGTGCGACCGACGAAGGGCTCCCGTTCTTCGTGATGGAGTTGGTCCGCGGAGTACCGATCACGAAGTATTGCGACGAACGGAAACTCGACCTTCCGTCTCGTCTGAGTCTGTTCCGTCAGGTCTGTCAGGCGGTTCAGCATGCGCATCAGAAGGGGATCGTNNCGCGACCTGAAGCCGTCGAACATCCTGGTGAGCGAAGCGGACGGCGTCCCGATCGCCAAAGTGATCGACTTCGGTCTGGCCAAGGCGCTCGAGCGCCGGTTGACCGAGCGTTCGCTCCACACCGGCCTCGGTCAGATCGTCGGGACGCTCGAATACATGAGCCCCGAGCAGGCGCGATCGGACGATCGGGATGTCGATACGCGCACCGACATCTACTCGCTCGGCGTGCTGCTGTACGAGCTGTTGACCGGATCGACCCCGCTGCGGCGCGAGACGCTGCGCGGCGCCGCGCTCTCCGCCATCCTGTCGCGGATTCGGGACGAGGAGCCTCAGCGGCCGAGTCAGCGGATCGCCGAATCGCGCGAGCGATCGTTGTCGATCTCGACCGAGCGGCGCATCGACTCGCGCCGCCTCTCGGGCGTCATGCGGCGCGATCTCGACTGGATCGTGCTCAAGTCGCTCGAAAAGGAACGCGAGCGTCGATACTCGACGGCCGCCGCCCTCTCGGACGACATCGCTCGATTCCTGGCCGACGAACCGATCGAGGCGCGACCGCCGTCGGCCAACTATCGGATCCGGAAGTTCGTGCGCAAGCATCGTCTGGGGGTCGGCTTCGCCGCCACCGTGCTGCTGTTGCTGATCGCCGGGATCGTCGTTTCGATCTCGCTGACGCGCTGGGCGCTCGACGAGCGAGCCGACGCGATCGAAGCCGAAGGGGAGATGCGTCGGGCCAAGGACGAGGCGGTGACGGCCAAGGGGGAAGCCGAAACGGCTCGCGATGCCGCTCAATCCAGCGAACGTCGCACCCGCAAGCTGCTCGACCTGGTGATCGGCGCGTTCCGCTCGTCCGATCCGTCGGAGGGAGCGGGCTACGACATGCCGGCGTCGTTCGTCCTGCGCCGCGCCTTCGAGGATCTCGATCGGACTCTGGCCGACGATCCGGTCGCCCAGGCATCGTTGTCCGACGCGCTCGGCCGTTCGTTCCTGGGGCTGGGGGACCATCGCCTGGCGATCGATGCCGCGACTCGGGCGGTCGAACGGCATCGGGCCCTTTCGGGAGAGGCAGCGCGCGCGACGCTCGACGCGGAGCTGCTGTTGTTCTGGGCGCGGTACCGAGGGGGCCCGAATCGGGAGTGTCTCGAGTTGGTCACTGAGCTGAGCGGACGCTGTGCCGCGGCGCTCGGTGCCGATGATCGATTGACGCTCGCCGCCGACCAGGCGACTGCCGTCGCGCTCGACGCCGCCGGCAAGGACGATGCGGCGTACGAGCGACTCGACCGTACCTATCGTCGGCAACTTTCCCTCTTCGGTGCCGACGATCCCCACACCCTCGCGACGACCAATAACCTGGCGGGAGCCGAGCGGGGGCGAGGCAATCACGTTCGGGGACTCGAACTCTATCGATCGGTTCTCGACGTCCGGATACGCATCGCCGGCGAGGAGCATCCCGAGACGATGATCTCGGCGAACAACCTGGCGCTCGCTCTGGCCGATGCCGGCGAGACGTCCGAAGCGATCGAGGCGTTCCGCGCGAATCTCGAACGGCGCCGGCGCGTGCTCGGCCCCGATCATCCCGACACGCTGCTGTCCGAACATCATCTGGCTCAGACGCTGCGCGGGACCGGCGAGACGACCGAGTCGCAGGAGCTCTGGGACCACGCGATCGCCGCCGGAACCGAGCGACTCGGTCCCGATCATCCGGTCGTGCTCGTCGCGTCGGCCGGCATCGCGATCGCCGATCTTCGAGCCGGGCGATTCGATGCGGCTGCGGAGCGGTTCGAATCGATTGCCGAACTGCACCGTCGACGACTGGGAGAATCGCACCCGACGGTCCTGACCACCGAACAGAATCTGGCGATCGCCCTGATGCGCCTCGGCGAGTTCGACCGCGCTGCGGCGCTGGTCGATCATGTGCTGGAGGTGCGACGACGACTGTGGGGGGACGCCGATCGCGCGACGTTGACCGCCGTCAACAATCTGGGAGCGGTGATGCTCGCCGCCGGTCAGCTTCAGGGGGCCGAAGAACGGTTCGCGACCGCTCTCGCCGGGCGCCGCGAACTGCTCGGCGATCGGGACCCCGAAACGATCGGCGCGGCGAACAATCTGGCCGGTACCCGCATGCGGCTGGGCAACCCGCTCGGTGCGATCGAACCGTTCCGACTGTTGTGCGACGCCACCGCCTCGGATCCCCCGACCGCCGAGTACCTGCAACACCGCCGCAACTTTGCGTTGGCGCTGATCGAATCGGTGAAGCGCGAACTCGAGTCGGGATCGGTCGTCGCCGACAGCCCGGCTCGTGCGGCGGAAGGGGTCGCGATCCTCGAGTCGGGGATCCATTCGTGGCCTCCGGGGCCCGCAGCCGGTCTGGCGAACGAGGGGCGACGATTCGCGATCGCGGCAAGCATGCAGTCGGGAGATGTCGATGCGGTCGGCGAAGGGCTCGATCGTCTGGCCGAACGGGCCGACGATCATGCGTCGCTGAGGTTCGTGCTGACGCGTCTGGTCGCCAAACACTTTCCGACCGAGGCACCTGAGCAAGTTCGCGCGGCGCTCCTCGATCGTCTGCGCGCCGCGACCGATCGACTCTATCGACGCGGGTTCGGCATGCCGTTCGACGAGGAAGCGGCCTTCGAGGCGCTGGCGATCTCGGAAGGGGTCGCGACCCTCAGCTACGGCTGGATGGACGAGAGGAGGGCGTGCGAGCTGTTCGATCGGATGCTGCTCGACTTCGAGCGGGTGATCGCGCTTCGCCAGGCAGCCGACGGAAAGATCGAATCGAAGGATGTTCCCGAGGTGTCGTCCGACGGTCAGGCGGTCGAGCGAGTCGATCGGCTGCTCGATCGACTCGAACGGATCGACTGGAAGAGCGAGCTGACGGCGGAGGAGGGGCGGTTGCTGGCGGAGTTCCTGAACGAGATCGCCTGGGCTCACGCGACCGCTGCCGATCCGGCGCTGCACGACGGGCCTCGATCGGTCCGGATGGCGAAACTGGCCGAGACGCACGGCGAGGAAGCGAAGCTTGCGGGGTATCTCGACACGCTCGCCGCGGCGCACGCGCGAGCCGGCGAGTTCGAGCGGGCGGTGGAGGTGCAGGAGCGGGCGCTCGCGGCGAATACCGACCCCGAACTGACGACCGAGCTGACGGAGCGACTGGAGCGATATCGGGCCGGCGAAGCGTTCGGCTACGGCGACTGAACAGCCGCGTGACCGCTCGGCTCTTCGCGATGCGCAAGACTCGGCTCGGCGACGGCCGGAGGTCGTCTTGACTTGGATGCGGGACCATGGGTCAATGCGGTCAGGCCCGTCGCGCTTCGGTCGAGGGCCGGCCGAAAGACGCGGCGGTCGCCGACCGCTCGCGAAGTCCCACGCTCGTGCGGACAGGTCGGTTCCTCGCGCCGGAAGGTCCCCATGCCTCAGCTCGTCGATCGGATCGCTCGTTCCGAGTTCGGAACCCCCGTCTACCGCAACGCCGCTCCGGCCGTTCTCTACGAGCACGCCATCGCCTACGACCAGGGGCGGATCTCGGACCTCGGCGCCATCGTCTCGTTCTCCGGAGCCAAGACCGGTCGTTGCCCGCAGGACAAGCGGGTCGTCGACCATCCGGACAGCCGCGACGACATCTGGTGGGGACCGGTCAACATGGCCCTCCCCGGGACCAGCTTCGATGCGCTGCGACAGCGGGCGATCGAGGCGCTGAACGGCTGCGAACGACTGTACGTCGTCGACGGCTATGCCGGCTGGGATCTGACCTATCGGATCAAGGTGCGGATCATCTGTTCGCGCCCGTACCACGCCCTGTTCATGCACAACATGCTGATCCGACCGACGGCCGAGGAGCTGGCGTCGTTCGGACAGCCCGACTACGTGATCTACAACGCCGGTCAGTATCCGGCCGATCGCTCGATTCCCGGAGTCGCTTCGGACACGAGCGTCGCCCTGAACTTCGAACGCCGCGAGATGGTGATTCTCGGTACCGAGTACGCCGGCGAGATGAAGAAGGGGGTCTTCACGATCATGAACTACATCATGCCGAAGCAAGGCGTCCTCTCGATGCACTGCTCGGCGAACGAGGGGCATGACGGAGACGTCTCGCTCTTCTTCGGTCTTTCGGGGACCGGCAAGACGACCCTCTCGGCCGATCCGCATCGCGATCTGATCGGCGACGACGAGCATTGCTGGACCGACGAAGGAGTCTTCAACATCGAAGGAGGCTGCTACGCGAAGTGCCTCGGCCTCTCCTACGAGCGCGAGCCGGAGATCTACGGCTCGATCCGCTTCGGAGCGGTTCTCGAGAACACGACGATCGATCCCGAGACGCGGACGGTCGACTTCGAGGACGGCTCGCTGACCCAGAACACGCGCGTCTCGTACCCGATCGAGTTCATTCCGCACGCCAAGACGCCCTGCCTGGGCGGCCATCCGCGCAACGTCATCCTGCTGACCTGCGATGCGTTCGGCGTGTTGCCTCCCGTTTCGCGACTGACGCCGCAGCAGGCGATGTATCACTTCATCAGCGGCTACACCGCGAAGATCGCCGGGACGGAGCAGGGGGTGAACGAACCTCAGGCGACCTTCTCGGCCTGCTTCGGCGCGGCGTTCCTGGTCTGGCATCCGACGAAGTATGCCGAGATGCTCGCCGAGAAGATGGAGCGGTATCAGGCGTCGGCGTGGCTGATCAACACCGGCTGGACCGGTGGCGCGTACGGAGTCGGCAAGCGGATTCCGCTCGTCTACACGCGAGCGATCATCGACGCGATCCATTCCGGTCAGCTCAAGCACGTCTCGACGAAGGCCGACGAGATCTTCGGACTGGCGGCTCCGGTCAGTTGCCCGGGAGTGCCGGCCGAAGTGCTCCAAACGGTCAACGCCTGGCGCGACGGCGAGGCGTACCGGACCACCGCGCTGAAGCTGGCGGAGCTGTTCGACCGGAACTTCGAGAAGTACCGCGACGGCGCGAGTCCCGAAATCATCGCCGCCGGCCCGACCCTGTCGGCTCGCTGAACGGAGGAGCCGTACCGACCCGACCAGCCCGAAGCGGAGCGCCGGGATCAGCGACGTGGCCCCCGCGATCCTGGCGGGAAAGCGGGGAGGCACGGAGGCGCCGAGTGAGACGCCGAGGGAAGTCGGGAGGCACGGTCGGAGTTCTTCTCACGGAGGCGCTGAGGAGCGCGAAGGCACGGGGAGCAGCGCGGGCATTGCTCAGCGCTGGCGGCTGATCCAGTCGAGCCACTCGGCGCGAGCCGCTTCGGTCGAGCGGCCGGTGATCGTGGCCGGTCCGTCGACGAAGGTGGTCGAGCCGTCGCGGCGCATCGCTTCGAGCGCCTCGACGAACTTCGCCCGTCGCCCTTCGTCCGCCGTCAGCCACTCGACGAGGAACATCGCTTCGGCGTAGTCGTCGAGCGCAATCGGCTTTCCCGACAGCAGCTCGGGCCATGCGGCCGGTTCGGCGACTACCGCCGTCGCCGCTCGACGCCGATCCTCGTCCTGCGCGAGCAAGCGCGACTGGAAATGCGAGGCGAGCCCCTCGTGCAGCCATTCGTTCCGGTTCGACAGCCCCAGTCGCCGTTCCAGCAGCGCATGACACGTCTCGTGCACGTAGATCGGGCGGACCGGACCGAACTCGTCGCTCCGGACACAACAGGCGATGCCGAAGGCGGTATAGCCTTCGGTCCGCGGCGGCGCGACGGTCACCTGCAGCGCCTGACCCAACCGCTCGAAGAACGTTCGGAACTCCGCCGCCTCGCGGAAGATCAGGAGCGGAACGGTCGGATCGGGTTCGGTCGGCGCTCCGAGCAGGGAATCGGTTTCGAGACGCAGCGCGTCGAGACGATCGAGGATCGGTTCGACCTGCAGATCATCGCAATCGGTGACGATCGCGAACGGATCGCGCCGCACGACTCGGCCGCGCGGGCCGAAGGCGAGTTCCGACAGCGCTTCGGCCGTCAGTTCGTCGGCCTCGGTTGCGCCGGCCGCAACCAACTCGATCCGATCGAACTCGATCGTCCCTGCGGTCCGCGAGAAGATCGCCAGCCGAGCCGCCTCGTTCCACCGGACATGAGTCGCGTCGCTGTGCAGGAACAGAGGCATCGGCAGTTCGACCGTCCGCCAGCGATCGTCGGTCAGATCGATCCGTCGCCAGCGCCAGGCGCGCCGCTGGCGCGAGTAGACGCGCACCTCGATCCGCTCCGGATCCTGTTCGCTCGCTTCGGCGGCGCGCAGCCGCAGACGGATCGACGACGGCGCATCGAGCTCCGGCCAGGCGACTTCGTTGCGCATCGCGAAGATCGCTCCGGGAACGAACTCGATGCGCGCCATCCGATCGGCGACTCCCGGCTCCTTCACCTCCGCCGGGACCGGAACGCGAGCCGCGGTGGCATTCTCGCCGCCGATCATCAGCCAGCGATCGCCGAGCGCGACCGAATCGAAGTCGTCGAACGTTGCAGTCCGTTCCTGAGCCGAGGCCCGATCGACGGCCGCCAACGACGCGCCGATGACGAGGGCGATCGACAAGAGCGAGCGAGCATGGCGAACCCGAGAACGAGCGGCGAGCGACAGCATGAGCGACGATCCGAACGGAAGAAGGATGACCTCGGACGGACGACATCCCATCATGGTAGCCGACCTCCCGCACCTCCCCGACGGAGACTGCTCGCATGTCGCACGCCGCTGATGGTCATTCGAGACCTCGGCGGACACCCCTGGCGCGCGTTCGCTTCCGAGTCGTCCGAGCGGTCGTCGCGAGCGAATCGTCGAAGCGGTCGAAAGTCGTTTGACCCGGTGACGCGACGTGAGAAGACTGGAGTGCGCCGGCCGCAGCCGGTGTGATACTTCCTCCCGAGTCCGTCCTCCGACCGAATCGAGTCGAGCCGGCGATGCCGATCCGAATCCTCTGCCCTGAAGGCTGCCGCTTCGTGGCTCCGGTCCGTCAGGCGGGGAAACAGATCCGTTGTCCCAAGTGCAAGACGGTGCTTCGGATCCCGGCGCTCGACGAGTCGACCGATACCGGCGCCGAACGTCTGGTCATCCTGACGGCCGAGCGAGTCGGTGATTCGAGGCCCGAGATCGACCCGATCCGCCCTGCAACGGAAAACGGCTCGGCCAACATCGACGTTCGGGTCTCGTCCGATCGATTCGAGCTCCCTGCGGTCGCGGCGCCACCATTGCCGCTTGCCGAACCGCCGATTCCGGCACGAATGGCCGAGCCGGCCGAAGCAGTGCAGTCGAGCGAGTTGCCTCAGCCGGTCGATTCGGCGGCAGGTGACCAACGGGAGGAATCGGCGACACCGCTCGTGACGGCGGTCGATCCCTTCCGCTCGACGGTCGCGGCGCAGGAACCGGCCGACGAACCGTCTCTGCCGGTCCCTCCGTCGACGATTCGAATGGAGAGCATCGGCAGGTCCGAGGAGGGTTCGTCCGTTGCTCCCGACCTGCCGATCATCGTACCTCCGATCGAACGCCCGACTCCCGTGGTCGCACTGCCGACGATTCGTCTCGACGAGGTGCGACTGGCGGTCTTCGAAGGGCGTCGTCATCAGCAGCTCTACGAGATGACGCGTCGGTCGATCGCGCGGATCATCGCCTTTCTGATCCTGCTCCTCGGCCTGGCGAACGTACTGATCGGAGCGTGGCAGTCGGGCTGGCTCACGAATCCCTCGACCGCCGAGCTCCGTTCGTGGGCGATCGTGCTGATCCTGATCGGCGCGTTGCATGCGGCCTACGCGGCGCTGCTCGCTCAAGTCGGCGACTGGAGTGCCCACTGGGTCGCGGCGGTCTTTCTGCTCGGCGTCGCGACCGTTTCGGCGGCGTTCGCGGTCGTGCTCGCCTTGGCTCCGGCCGAGCACCTGGTGATCCGCTGGCTCGAGCTCCCGCGGCTGCTCCAGTTCAAGGGAGCGATCTGGTCGCTCTGCATGGTCCTGATGGCGTCGTCGCTCGCCTGGTGGTGCGGTCGCGAAGCACTGCGCTGGCGCGACACGATCCGTCGCTCGGCGGTCTTCGACGAAGGGACCGCGGGGTCGTAGACATCCCCCCGTGTCTTCGCGCTCCTCAGTCCCTCCGTGAGAAGAACTCCGACCGTGCCTCCGGACTTCCCTCGGTGTCTCAATCAGCGCCTCAGTGCCCTCAATTCGGAAAATGCTGCGACCGGGGTCGGTCGCACTACGTCGGTCGGACGACGGACCATGGCGAGCAGGGCAGGGGGATGCGAAGATGCGGATCCCCTCGTTCGTTTCGGACCTTCGGTGCTGCGGGAGATCGGCGCGTGAATCGGACTCGTTTGCTGGAACGGTTTCTCCGCTATGTCCGCACGGCGACCACCGCCGACGACTCGACCGACGTCTATCCGAGTTCTCCGGGACAGCTCGAACTCGGACGGATCCTGGTCGACGAAGCGCAGCGGATGGGGTACGCCGCCGCTCATCAGGACGAACATGGTCTCGTCTGGATCGAGATCGGATCGAATCGCGGAGATGCCCTCCCCAGGATCGCGTTCAACGCGCATCTGGATACCAGTCCCGAAACGTCCGGGACCGACGTTCGCCCTCACGTGATCGACGCCTACGACGGTTCCGATCTGGTTCTGGCCGGTGATCCGACCAAGGTGATTCGCGTCGCCGAGAATCCGGAGCTGCGGACGGTGATCGGCAAGACGATCGTCACGACCGACGGAACGACGCTCCTCGGAGGCGACGACAAGGCAGGGGTGGCGATCCTGATGGAGTTGGCCGAGACGTTGGCCGAACGCCCCGAGTTGCCTCACGGTCCGATCACGATCCTGTTCACCTGCGACGAAGAGATCGGACGCGGCGTCAAGCATGTCGACTTCGCCAAGCTCGGTGCGACCGCCTGCTACACGCTCGACGGCGGCGGAGCGGATATCGTCGATGTCGAGACGTTTTCGGCCGACCTGGCGATCGTCAAGGTGCGCGGAGTCAACATTCATCCGTCGATCGGCAAGGGGCGGATGGTCAATGCGCTGCGAGTCGCGGGAGCCTTCCTGAGCGAACTGCCGATCGAACTCTCTCCCGAGCGGACCGAAGGGCGTGAAGGATTCCTGCATCCTTACGTGATCGACGGCGGCGTCGCCGAAGTGACGATCCGCATCCTGCTTCGCGAGTTCGACACGCCGAAGTTGGCGGAGCGTGCGGACCTGCTTCGCGAAATCGGTTCGCGCGTCGAATCGCTCCATCCCGGCTCGTCGATCGCGATCGAGGTGCGGCAGCAGTACCGCAATCTGGCCGACGGGTTGGCGAAGGAGCCGCGAGCGGTGGGGCATGCGATCGAAGCGCATCGGCGTCTCGGGCGGACCGCGCGCAAGGAGATCATCCGCGGCGGGACCGACGGTTCGGTGATGACCGAAAAGGGGCTGCCGACACCGAACCTCTCCAGCGGTCAGCACAATCTCCATTCGCCGCTCGAATGGGCCTGTCTGGACGAGATGATCGCGGCGGGGGAGGTCTGTCTGAAGCTGGCCGAGGTCTGGAGCGAGGGGTAGAGGTCGGCGATCTGCCGTGCCTCCCAGCCCGCGGCGTCAGCGAGGGGTCCCTGTGGTCTCGCTTCAGTGACGATCGATGCGACCGGGGGCGGTCGCGCTACGGTGGCCCCGGGCTCTCCGAGNNCGAGGTCGGGTTCGCTCGGACACTGATCACGCAGCGCAGCGGATTCAGCAGCGCACCGAAGCCTTGCCTCGGCCACGGAGTGGCGGGGCCCACGCTCTGCCGCGCGCGTCGGCTCAGGCAACGCGCGCCCTACGCGTCTGCGGCGGCATTGCTAGACTGGGCAAGGGAATCGCTTCGGCGAGGCGGTTTCCTGCTCCCACCGCTCCGGATGCCTGACTCATGTGGCCCGACTCGACCGAAACGCAGGAACTGATCCTCCAGGCGCGCGACGAGCGCTCCGCCGCGGTCGATCAGCTCTTCGAACGGCATCGGGAGGCGGTTCGGCGGCTGATCCGCATGCGACTGGATCATGGCGTTCGGCGGCGAGTCGACGTGTCGGACGTGCTGCAGGAGGTGATGCTCGAGGCGAGTCGACGATTGCAGGACTATCTGCAGGACCCGCCGATGAGCTTTCACTTGTGGCTCCGCCAGATCGCGATGGACCGGATCATCGACGCCCATCGTCGCCATCGCGCCTCGGCCAAGCGGAGCGTCGATCGCGAGCAGCCGATCGCCGGAGTCGGGGACCCCGCGTCGGCCCTCGACCTGGTCCAGCAGCTTGCCGACCCTCAGTTCACGCCGGCGACCGCCGCCGCCCGCCGCGAAATGGCTCGCCAGATCGAGCAGTCGATCACCGATCTTCCCGAGACCGATTCGGAGATTCTGGTGATGCGGCACTACGAGCAGCTGACCAACCAGGAGACGGCTCAGATCCTCGGTCTCAGCGAACCGGCCGCCAGCATGCGTTACCTGCGCGCCGTCCGGCGATTGCGGGCGTTGCTCGAAGGGGCCAGCCCCGGGACGCTCGATGAACTTCCGGGGGGAACCTGAAGATCGTCCGTGCGAGGACGAATCGGAGTTCCTGTCGACCGAGCGCGCTGTCGCTCGGCGGGGACCTGGGAAGGCCAGATCGGTCCCGGTAGAATCCGGGCTGCCGAAGCAGCGATCGGTCGATCTTCCTCGCGAAGGGGGGCCGATCTCTCGAGCCGACTCTCGGCGCCCCATGCGACGGGACGCTTCGGACTCCCACCTTCGAACACGAGCCGGATCGATGGTCCTGACCGACTGGATCAGCGGACGCGTCTTCAACGCGGTCCATCGCAACAACCTGGTCTATAACACCTGCTGGGAAGATCCGCGGCTGGATCGCGAGGCGCTGCAGTTCGGCGCCGACGACCATGTGATGGTGATCACCAGCGCCGGGTGCAACGCGCTCGACTATGCGTTGTGCGGGCCTTCGTCGGTCAGCGCCGTCGACATGAACCCGCGCCAGAACGCGCTGCTGCAGCTGAAGATCGCCGGCATCCGGCGCCTGGACTACGACCAGTTCTTCAAGCTCTTCGGCGACGGTCGTCTGCCCGGAGTCCGGAAGGTCTACGAGACGAAGCTGCGTCAGGATCTATGCGACTGGTCGCGCGCCTTCTGGGATCGCAAGATCCGCTTCTTCGACAACCCGCGGAAGACCTTCTACTATCGCGGCACGAGCGGCGCGTTCGCGCGTCTGATGCGGATCTATGTCGAGAAGGTGATCAAGGTCCGACCGGCGATCGATCGTCTGCTCGACGCGCCGTCGGTCGACGAGCAGCTGCGCATCTACGAAGCCGATCTGCGCGACAAGTTCTGGACCGGACTGGTCAAGTTCGCGATGAATCGCGACACGACGCTCAGCATGCTCGGCGTTCCCAAGGCGCAGCGGAAGCAGATCGAGCTGACGTACGAAGGGGGCGTGGTCAAGTTCGTCCGCGACTGTGTCGAAGCGGTCTTCACGAAGCTGCCGCTCCGCGACAACTACTTCTGGCGCGTCTATCTGAACGGCTGCTATACCCGCGAGTGCTGCCCCGAGTACCTGACCGCCGCCGGCTTCGAGCGGCTCAAGGGGGGCCTGGTCGATCGAGTCCGGACGCATACCTGTTCGGTCCAGGCNNACCGCTGCTCGAGGCGGAGTGGCAGGCGATCGTCGATCGAGCCGCTCCGAACAGCCGAATCATCTGGCGGAGCGGCGGTCTGCGGACCGACTTCATCGATCAGGTCCAGGTCCGTCGCGGCGAGAAGCTGGTGAAGATCAACCAGATGTTGACCTATCACCCGGAGCTCGCGGCCCGGCTGCATCCTCTCGACCGAGTCCACACGTACGGCAGCTTCTACATCGCCGACCTGAAGAAGTGACTCGGGGATGAGCGGTTCGGTAAGNNGTGAGACGCCGAGGGAAGTCCGGGGGCACGGCCGGAGTTTTTCTCACGGAGACACTGAGGAGCGCGAAGGCACGGGGGCCCCTGCGCTGTGCGCTACGGGCTGGGAGGGGTCTGGCTGATCGGAGGGGGCGGGAGGATCACCGCGAGCTTGGCTGCTTCCTGATCGAGCGACTCGACGAACTCGTCGAGAGGCTTGTCGGCGACCGCTCGCATCGTCTCCAGCTCGTCCGACAGCAGGAAGCCGACTCGACCGATGTCGGTCCAGCGCCATTGGCCGTCGACTTCCTTGGCGAACAGCTGCAGATCTCCTCCTCCTTGCCCGCCGAGGTCGAGCGAGAGCAGAACCCAGAAGCTCTCGGCGTCCTGTCGATCGACTTCGGTCTTGAGGATCTCGGCTCCCGCCAGTCGCTCCTTGAACGCCGCGGAGCCGAAGATCGCGGTGAGCTTCGCCGGCAGAGCGGCTTCGACCTTCGCTCGACCTTCGTCCTCCAGCAGATTCCACGTCTCGCCGAACGCCTTCTCGCGAAGCGACTCGAGATCCCACTCGTCGGCGACCGAGATCGGCGTTCCGTCGCGCAGCGCCGCGAAGAAGGTCGCAGCTCGTTCCGAGAGCATTGCCCGAGTCGCATCGGCGTCGGCGACCGCGGCGCTTCCCGCTCCGCCGGTCGGCGTCGTCCGGGACGTACCGCATCCGGTCGCAGACAGCGCGGCGATCGGCAACGACATCAATACCAGCGGACGACGGAACCTCATGCGATCGACTCCCGGTAGGCGGACCGGCGATTCGCGGTGCAGCGTCGTCGGACGCGGCGCCGGCGACCCCCGTCTCATTCGGCCATCCCTTCGCCGCGGAACATCGTCGGCTTGGAACCGAACCGATCCTGCAGCGCCTCGACTTCCATTTCGCTCTCGCGGAGCGCTTCCATCGCGGTCACCGCCGCTTCGGCCGCCGGCAGCGTCGTGATGCACGGAACGCCCTGCTGAACGGCGGCAGCGCGGATCCGACCTTCGTCGGTGCGGGCTCCCTTGCCGCTCGGCGTGTTGATGACGAGCGCCACCTCACCGTTCTTCAGATGGTCGATCAGGTTGGGGTGCCCTTCGGCGAGCTTGCGGACGCGGCGAACCGGAACGCCGACGCTTTCCAATCGCTCGGCGGTCCCTTGCGTCGCGATCAGGTCGAAGCCGAGCGCGACGAGTCGTCGGCAGAGCACCTCGATCTTGTCCTTATGGCGACTCGACACGCTCACGAAGATCGTCCCGGACGTCGGGAAGTCGACTCCCGCCGCGAGCTGACTCTTGGCGAACGCGATCGAGAACCGCTCCGACACCCCCATCACCTCGCCGGTCGAACGCATCTCGGGGCCGAGCGCGATATCGACTCCGGCGAACTTCCGGAACGGGAAGACGCTCTCCTTGATCGAAACGTGCGCCGGGATCGGCTCGCCGCGAATGCCGAGATCCGGCAGCTTGGCGCCGGCCATCACCTTGGCGGCGATCTTCGCGATCGGGACTCCGGTCGCCTTGGCGACGAACGGCACGGTCCGGCTGGCGCGAGGGTTGACTTCGAGGACGTAGACCTTGTGCTTCCCTTCCTCGCGCTTCACGGCGAACTGGACGTTCATCAGCCCGATGACGTTCAGACTCTTCGCCATCGCGACCGTCGCGGCGCGGATCTCGTCGACGACCGGTCCGGGGAGGCTGTAGGGAGGGATGGCACAGGCGGAGTCGCCCGAGTGGACTCCCGCTTCCTCGATGTGCTCCATGATCCCCGCGATGATCACGTTCTCGCCGTCGCCGATGCAGTCGACGTCGACTTCGGTCGCATCCTCGAGGAAGCGGTCGATCAGGACCGGTTGTCCCTGAGCGACCACGAACGCCTCGGTGACGAACCGGTCGAACTGGACCCAGTCGTAGCAGATCTCCATCGCTCGACCGCCGAGCACGAAGCTCGGTCGGACCAGGGCGGGGAAGCCGACCTGCTCCGCGACGCGTCGCGCCTGGTCCATCGTGCGGGCGATGCCGTTGGCGGGTTGCTCCAGCCCGAGGCGTTCGAGGAGCGCCTTGAACTTCTCGCGGTCCTCCGCCGCTTCGATCGTGTCGACGCTGGTGCCGATGATCGGAACGCCGGCATTGGCCAGGGCGCGAGCCAGATTCAGGGGCGTCTGACCGCCGAACTGCACGATGACGCCGTCCGGCTTCATCCGATCGCAGATGTTCAGCACGTCTTCGGTCGTCAGCGGCTCGAAGAACAGATGGTCGCTGGTGTCGTAGTCGGTGCTGACCGTTTCGGGATTCGAGTTGACCATGATCGACTCGATTCCCATCTCGCGAAGCGCGAAGCTCGCGTGACAGCAGCAGTAGTCGAACTCGATTCCCTGGCCGATCCGGTTCGGACCGCCGCCGAGGATCATGATCCGCTTCTTCGACGGATCGTGCGGCGGCAGCTCGTCCTCCTGCTCGTAGGTCGAGTAGTAGTACGGCGTGAACGCCTCGAACTCCGCCGCGCACGTATCGACCGACTTGTAGACCGACAGGATTCCCATCCGCTTGCGCAGCTCGCGGATCTCGATGTCGGTCGTGTCCCACAGATGCGCCAGCTGGCGATCCGAGTAGCCCGCCTGCTTGGCTCGCAGCAGCAGGTCGTGCGAGACGTTCGCGACGCTCCCGCAAGCGCGCAGCTCCTTCTCGATCTCGACCAGGCCGCGCAGATGTTCGAGGAACCAGGGATCGATGTACGAGAGGGAATGGATCTCGTCGATCGACATTCCCGACAACAGCGCGTAGCGCAGATACCAGATCCGCTGGTCGTTCGGCTTGCTGAGCTTGGCGCGGATCTCGTCGTCTGACGGCTGGAGAGGCGTTCCCCAGAGGTCCTTCATGTCGCAGCCGAAGCCGAAGCTGCCGACTTCCAGGCCGCGGAGCGCCTTCTGCAGCGACTCCTTGAAGGTCCGGCCGATCGCCATCGTCTCGCCGACGCTCTTCATCTGAGTCGTCAGGGTCGGATCGGCATCCTGGAACTTCTCGAACGCGAATCGCGGGACCTTGGTGACGACGTAGTCGAT
>DMPQ01000143.1 GCA_003455945.1 Planctomycetaceae bacterium | reverse complement strand
TTCGTCCCGATACCGAACGAACTTCGCAGCGTCAGCAGTGTCGACATCCACCCGACCTCGGGCTCGGAGAGCCCGGGGCCACCGTCGTACGACCGACACCGGTCGCAGCGTTTTTTCAGAACCGAGGCACGGAGACCCCTTGCTGACGCGGCGGGCTGGGAGGGGCGGGGGAGGCTGCGCGAGAGACGCGAAGAGAAGATTGCGGAGTGCTGCCGTCGATCGGCAGCACTCCGCAGCGAGACCGTTTCGCCGCGCGCTCAGTCGGCGTATTCGGCGCTGAAGAATTCCTTGCTGGCGTTGACGGTCGGCTTGATCGTCCGCTCCCCTTCCTTCCAGTTGGCCGGGCAGACTTCGCCGTTCTTCTCGAAGTACTGCAGCGCCTTCACCATCCGCAGCGCCTCGTCCACGCTCCTGCCCAGCGGCAGATCGTTGACGACCTGATGACGGACGACGCCGCTCTTGTCGATCAGGAACAGGCCGCGGAGCGCGATGCCGGCCGGGAGCAGCACGTCGAAGTCGGTCGCGATCTGCTTGTTCAGGTCGGCGACCAGCGGGTACTGGATCTGGCCGAGACCACCCTGAGTCCGCGGCGTGTTGCGCCAAGCGAGATGGCTGAAGTGGCTGTCGATCGAGACGCCGACGACCTGAACGTCGAGATCGGCGAACTCCTGCACGCGATCCGAGAACGAGATGATCTCGGTCGGGCAGACGAAGGTGAAGTCGAGCGGATAGAAGAACAGCAGGACGTACTTGCCGCGGTAGTCGCTGAGCTTCAGCTCCTTGAACGACCCGTCCGGCATCACCGCCTGAGCCTTGAAGTCCGGAGCCTCTTTCGTGACCAGAACGCCCATCGTGCTTCTCTCCCGAGTTGGTCCCGATCGGCTCGCGATCGGAAAGGGGTAACGTTTCGCGAGACGGGGGAGTCGAAGGGGTCAGGAAACCGCGGCGACGTCACCGAATTCGTGCCGAGCGGCAGCGATGCCGCAGCGGACCAGGGACGAGCCGTCGGTTCCCGGCCATCCCTGCCGAACTCCCGATCGCGATGCAGTTCCGAAACGGGCGAAAACGCACCGCCAGCGGCACGTCGCCGCGACCATTCGACGCGCGAAGCTTCCGGTTGACAAGGGGGCGGTGGCGTCGGTTGCGGCGCCCGCGGCGCGGCGACACAATACCGACGGTCGGTTCGCTCCGCCCCCTCGCCGTGAACCACTGCGCACGGCGTTTCGGGAGCGATCCGCCGCTCGCTACACTCTCCCCTCCCCCGGCGACCCTCGCCTGCGGGCCAGCGACGAATCCAAGGAGTTCACGATGGCGCGACCGGTTACCCTGTTCACCGGCCAATGGGCCGATCTGCCGATCGAGCGGATGGCCAAGCTGACTCACGAGTTCGGCTACGACGGCATCGAGTTGGCTTGCTGGGGTGACCACTTCGAGGTCCCGCGAGCGCTCGCGGAGCCGGACTACTGCCGCAAGCACCGCGACCTGTTGAACCGCTACGGCCTGCAGTGCAAGGCGATCAGCGCCCATCTGGTCGGCCAGGCGATCCTCGACCCGATCGACGAGCGGCACAAGGCGATCCTGCCCGACTACGTGTGGGGAGACGGCAATCCGGCCGGCGTCACCGCCCGAGCGATCGAAGAGCTGAAGAACACCGCACGGGCCGCTCGCGAGTTCGGAGTCGGCGTCGTCAACGGCTTCACCGGCTCGAGCATCTGGCACCTGAACTACTCGTTCCCGCCGGTCCCGCCGAAGATGATCGACGCCGGCTTCGAACTGCTCGCCGAGCGGTTCAACCCGATCCTCGACGTCTTCGCCGAATGCGGCGTGAAGTTCGCCCTGGAAGTCCATCCGACCGAGATCGCGTTCGACCTGCACACCGCGCGTCGAGCCCTCGAAGCGCTCGGCAATCGCGAAGAGTTCGGATTCAACTTCGACCCCAGCCATCTGCACTGGCAGGGAGTCGATCCGGTGCAGTTCATCCGCGAGTTCCCCGACCGGATCTATCACGTCCACATCAAGGACGCGATCACCAAGCTCGACGGCCGCTCGGGGATCCTGGCGAGTCATCTGAACTTCGGCGATCCGCGTCGCGGTTGGGACTTCCGCTCGCCGGGGCGCGGAGCGGTGAACTTCGAGGAGATCATCCGCGCCCTGAACGACATCGGCTACCAAGGCCCGCTGTCGATCGAATGGGAAGACAGCGGCATGGACCGGGAGTTCGGCGCCCGCGAGGCGTGCCAGTTCACCAAGAAGCTCGACTTCTCGCCGAGCGCCCGCGCGTTCGATCAGGCGTTCGAAGAAGCGAACGCCTGAGCAGCGGCGACTTCGACTTCGGCTCTTCGATCTCGGTGCATTCGATGGTGGCGAACTCCGCAAGGGATCGCCTGCCGCCGAGTGCACCGAGGTCGCCGAGGTCGCCGAGAAATGTTGACGATCGCTACTCGTCGGGAAACATCTCGCGGTAGCGATCGTCGCAGAAACGGTCGGTCATCCCGGCCAGATAGTCGACCGCCATCTGACGCACGCCGACCTTCTCGGCGCGGCGGCGATACTTCTCGGGAAAGAGTTCCGGCTGCTGCTGGTACCGTTCGAACATCCGGTGAAGCCGCTCCTGGGCACGCGACCGGACGGCGATCAGTTCGGGGTGGCGATAGACGCGCGCGTACAGGAATCGCTCGAGCTCGAGCTTCTGCTCCGCGAGCTCGCTCCCCGGCCCGATCAGCGGCTCGCCCATCCGCGCCTCTTCCGCATTCGCGAAGTCGGCCCGAGCGAGCGCCTCGGCGGAGCGGTTCAGGACGTCGGTCACCTGCCGCTCGATCAGCTGATGCACCACCGCGACGCGCAGCAGCGTCGGATCGCCGATCACATGGCGGCGCCGCACATGCTTCAGCGCCTCGGCCACCAACGCCGTCTCGCACAGATCGTCGAGCGTCAGCAGCTCGAGCTTGATCGCATCGTCGGTATCGTGCGCGTCGTACGTCATGCTGTCGGCCGCATCGACCAGCTGCGCTTCGAGCAGCGGATGGCGATCGGGGGCGACCTTGTCGATCCGAGTCCGCTGACTCTCCAGCACCTCGTCGCTCAGGTTCAGTCCCGGAAACGCCGGATAGCGCTGCTCCAGCTCCTCGACCACCGTCAGCGCATAGCGGTTGTGACTGAAGTGTTCGTCCGGTCCGAGCGCGTCGTCGAGCGCATCCTCGCCCGCATGGCCGTACGGCGGATGCCCGATGTCGTGCAGCAGCGCCAGCGCCTCGACCAGATCCTCGTTCAGACGCAGGGCGCGGCCGATCGTGCGGGCAAGCGACGAGACCTCCTGGGTGTGCGTCAGGCGAGTCCGGTGATAGTCCCCTCGCTCTCCCGTGAAGACCTGCATCTTCCCGCTCAGACGCCGAAACGCCGCGCTGTGGATGATGCGATCCCGATCGCGCTGAAAGGGACCTCGATACGGATGCTCCGGCTCGGAATGCTTCCGACCTCGCGAATCGGCGCTGCGGAAGGCATAGGGAGCGAGCAGCAGTTCCTCGCGCCGCGCAATGCTCTGCAGGACGGGCGAAGAAGGGGCGGGAGGAGAGGCAGGCATCTGGCGGAGCCGATCGACAGTCGAAGGAATCGGAGCGGGAAACCGCCAGCTTAGGAAATCGCCGGGAACGGGCCTAGAGCGGGGAGCGGGAGCCGCTCCGGTGCGACCGGCGAATCGCGACGGCGACCGGCCCGAATCGCGAAGCGGCATCGACATGGCCCAGTCGATGATGCGAAAAGGTTCGCCGGCCGTGCCGTCGTCAAGAAACGACACGAGCCGCGAAGGAGATCGATCCTTCGCGGCTCGCGGATTCGTTCGAATGACCGGTTCAGCGAACCGATCAGGCCTCGCTCGTCTCGAACGCCGGCTTGGCGGCCTTGCGAGTGACGCGATCGTTCTGGCCGACGAACTCCAGAGCCGCTCGGGCTCCGGCGTCGCCCAGTCGCGGCTTGGCGAGCTTCAGGATCCGGGTGTAGCCGCCGTTGCGATCCTCGAATCGCGGAGCGACCACGTCGAAGAGCATCGCCACCGCTTCCTTGTCGCGGAGGATGGCGAAGGCGCGACGGCGAGCGGTAACGGCCGGCGCCTTGGCGTTGTTCCACTTCAGGTAGTTCGGCCCTTCGCGCCACGCCTTCCACTCGGGAGTGTTGCGAGCCGCGGTGGTGGCGAACTCGGCCGCCGCCCGCTCGGCCGGCAACGACCGCTTGGCGATGGTGATGACGCGCTCGACGAGCGGGCGAACTTCCTTCGCCTTCTCGACCGTCGTGATGACGCGGCCGGGATGCTTCGGAGGATTGACGGCCGTGCGACCGTCCGCCTGCTTCAGCCCCTCGTAATAATCCGCCTCGCGCAGGGTCAGGATGAGGCTGGTGACGAGGTTCCGCAGCATCGCCATCTTGTGGGTGCTGGTACGACCGAGGTGACGGAACCGTTTGCGATGACGCATGGCAGTGACTTCGATTGGAAGGGCGTGTTCGGCCTCGTCGACCTTGCGAGTTCGCCGCTCGAAGAGGTCGCGAGGAACGCGGGAACCGGGATCAGTGAGCCATCGGGCGGCCGGGGACTCGCATGCCCAGGTGCAGACCGAGCTCGGCGAGCTTGGTCTTGACCTCGGACAAGGTCGTCTCGCCGAAGTTCCGGACCTCCATCAGCTGATCTTCGTTCCGCTGGACCAGGTCTCGAACGGTGCGGATCCGCTCCGATTCGAGGCAATTGGTCGCACGGACGCTCAGCCGGAGCTCCGAGATCGGCGTGTTCAGGCGATTCTCCATCGCGACGTCGATGCCCGAACCGGGGCGCGACGCGCCGTGCACCTGAGCTCCGAGTTCGGCGTACTGCACGAACGGATTGAGGTGCTTGCGGAGGATCTTCGACGCCTCGACCAGCGCCATCTCGGGGCCGATCGAGCCGTTGGTCCAGATCTCGAGCGTCAGCCGGTCGAAGTTCGTCTTCTGACCGACGCGCGTCTCTTCGATGTAATAGCGGACGCGAGTGACCGGGCTGTAGACCGCGTCGACCGGGATGATGCCGATCTCCTGGTCCCCTCGGCTGTGCTCGCTCGACGGGATGTAGCCGCGACCGTTCTCGACCACCATCTCCATCATGAACGGAACGTTGTCGGTCAGCGTCGCGAGGACGTGGTTCCGGTTGATGATGTCGACTTCACCGCCGGTCTGGATGTCGGCTCCGGTCACCGGTCCCGCCGTGTTCTTCTCGACGGTGATGACCTTCATCTGGTCCGAGTTGTTCTTGACGATCAGGCTCTTCACGTTGAGCACGATGTCGGTGACGTCCTCGAGGACGCCCGGGATCGTCGTGAACTCGTGCTGCGCACCGCGAATCTTGATCTGGGTGATCGAGCTTCCTTCGAGGCTCGACAGCAGCACGCGCCGCAGGCTGTTGCCGACGGTGTTGCCGAACCCGCGCTCGAACGGCTCCGCGACGAACTTCCCGTAGGTCGGGGTCAGAGTCGCGTGATCGCAGCTGACGATGCTCGGCAGTTCCAGTCCGCGCCAACGAATGTGCATCGCAGATCTCCGTACGTTGAATTCGAACCGAAGGCGGAGTGATCCGGCGCGAGCCGGACCGCGAGCGGAAGGTCAAGAGACGTTCCGCCGGGCGGTGGAATCGCGACGCGGAGCGGGCCCCATCGCGATTCCCGAGAGCGTTGCGAAGAGGGACCGATCGATCCCGTCGCTCCGAACGCCTCTCGCGGGAACGCTCAGACGCGACGCTTCTTGCGAGGGCGGCAACCGTTGTGCGGGATCGGCGTCACGTCCTCGATCGTCTTGACCGAGATGCCGGCCGCCTGCAGGGCGGTGATGGCGCTTTCGCGACCGCTCCCCGGACCCTTGACCCGCACTTCCACCTCGCGGACGCCGTACTTCATCGCCTTCTCGGCCGCCTGCTGCGAGGCGCACTGACCGGCGAACGGCGTGCTCTTGCGGCTTCCCTTGAAACCGCAGGTGCCGGCGCTGGCCCAGCAGAGGGTGTCCCCCTTGGTGTCGGTAATCGTCACCTGGGTGTTGTTGAAGGTCGCGTTGATGAACGCGATCCCGGCGGTCACGTTGCGGCGGATCCGCTTCTTCCGGTTGGCCTTGGCCACGGCTAATCGACTCCTTGGAACCTGAATCCCGTTCTCGATCCGACCGCGTCGCAACCGACGAGCAGGAGGGCCTGCGAGTCGGTGTCGGGAGCGATCGGAGATCGTCGACGGTTCGTGCGATGCTTGTCCGTTCGCGAATGTCGGGGATCGTTCCGACATCCGTCAGGCGGCCGAGCAAGGTCGCTCGGACGCATTGGCTGGATCGGTCGCGTCGGCTGGCGTTGCGGCCAAGACCGTTCGTCGATCGGCGGCAGGCGAAAGTCCCGGGAACCCGACGTCGAAACGAGGGTTCGGACCGGATCGCCCGCCTGCGATCAGCGAAGGTCCTTGACCCCCTTCTTGCCGGCGACCGTCTTCCGAGGACCCTTGCGGGTTCGGGCATTGGTCCGAGTCCGCTGGCCGCGGACGGGCAGACCGAGACGATGGCGGATGCCGCGGTAGCACTTGATGTCCCGCAGCCGATTGATCGACTGCGAGAGCTGCCGACGCAGCGGCCCCTCGACCGTGTAGTCACGTTCGAGAAGCGTGTTGAGCATACCGAGTTCCTGATCGTTCAGGTCTCGGGCCGGCTTGTCCTGGTCGATCCCCGCCTTCAGGCACAGCTCGCGAGCGACCTTCGGACCGACGCCGTAAAGGTACTGCAGCGAGTAGACCGTCTTCTTGTCGTTGGGGATGTCGACACCCAGTAGACGCGGCATTTCTGATTCACTCCCGTGCCATCTTCTCGGATCCGACTCGCTCGCGACCTGCTCGGCCGTTCGAGTCGTTCCGCATCTCGTTTCGGAACGTGCGAAGCTCGTTCACCCGATGGGGATCGAGCCTATCCGACCGTCGTTGTCCGCACTCGCCCCGTTTCCAGGCTCGCACGGCACCGACGATCCCGGGGACCCGATTCGCGGCAGAAGATTCGACGACGGTCGCCCGCCGGAACTCCGCTCGTACGAACCGAACCCCCCTCGCGAATCACCCCTGACGCTGCTTGTGCTTCGCGTTGCTGCTGCAGATCACGTAGACGCGTCCTTTGCGGCGGACCACTTTGCAGTTGGCGCAGATCCGCTTGACGCTGGTGCGGACTTTCATCGAACGACCTCAAGCACACCGGGTTGAGCCAGGGGAAAGCGGATGAGTATAGAAGCCCGGTCCCGAACCCATCAAGAGCGCTTCCCGGAAATCCGGGCCCCCATTTTCCGACCCCGCCGAACCCCCCTGCGAACCCGCGGTCCGATCGAAGCGGTCGGGCAACGGGCGAGGGGAAGCGACGTCGCACGGCCGAGCCGCATTGCTCGATTCGCTCGGCCGTGCCCCGTCTCACTCGTGGCTTCGTCCCGGTCACCCGTTCGGTCGACGCCACAGCGACGACTCAATTGAGCCAGAGTCCGTGGCCTGAGTCATCCCCGTCGACCGAGTTTTCCCACTCGCGGCGAATTTCCCGAAGGCCGTAGGCGCAGAGTTCGAAGCGTTCGCTGAGTCGAGTCAGCAGGTCCCCCGGAATCGCCTCGTCATCCACCGGCTCGATCCGCGCCGCCGCCAGATACGACAGCCGCCCATGAGCACAGTACTCGACGTACTGATCGTGGTCCCCCAGGCGACTCGACTTGCGAAGCGCTTCCGGGAACATCCCGGCCCAGAAGAGCGCAAAGTCGCCGATCTGGCGATGCAGGCGACGCTGGGCATCGCCGATCCGATGATTCGCTTCCTCGACCATGCCGTCGAGGTCCTGGAGCATCAGCCCGTGGACCGATCTCGGCACGGTCCGATCGTTGCGGACGAAACGGATCAGCAGTTGCGAGACGTAGTCGATCAGATCGGGATCAGGGACCCCAAGCACCGACTCGAACGTGTACTCGGTCGCACCGGCGAAGAATCGACCGAGACGGTCTTCAGGGGGAAGTTCCATCGCCATGGATCACCTCCGCACGCTCCGCGTTCCCGATCGGCGATTCCGAACGAGATGGACCGAGGAACGGGAGCCGGACAGGATGCGTCATCGCCTCCCACCCGCTCCGCGGCTCGTGGAGCCGTCAGGGCCGAGCGGTCGGCCGAAGGGATGATCGGAATCACCAACTGAATCTTAGTCGGATTCGCGCCGGCGGCGAAGATCGAGTCGCAGGTCGCGGCCGGGCCCAGGTGCCCCGGGCTCTCCGAGCCCGAGGTCGGGTGGACAGCGACACCGTTCGGACTGCGAAGCTCGTTCGGCGTCGGGACGAAACCCTGCCTCGGCCACG
>DMPQ01000290.1 GCA_003455945.1 Planctomycetaceae bacterium | reverse complement strand
GACGCGGCAGTGCACGAAGGGCCCCTGCGCTTTGCGCTACGGGCTGGGAGGCACGGGGGCCCCTGCGCTTTGCGCTACGGGCTGGGAGTCACGGGGGCCCCTGCGCTTTGCGCTACGGGCTGGGAGACACGGGAGCCCCTGCGCTTTGCGCTACGGGCTGGGAGTCACGGGGACCCCTGCGCTTGGCGCTTCGGGCTGGGAGGCACNNGCTGACGCGGCGGGCTGGCGGGCGCGGCTGGTGGACGAGGGGGGCTGCGGCGACTTGTCAGAAGCCGAGGAGTTGCTTTTCGGCTTGGCCGAGTTCGCGGATCTGGCGACCGACTTCCAAGGCGGCCATCAGCTGCTGGTAGGCGGTGTAGCCGAACAGGATCAGCGCGAAGAGACCGCGGAGACGCTTCGGATTCTGAGCCAGCACGATGCCGATCGCGACCGCCAGGCCGATCGCCGTCAGTGCCGAGGCGATCAGGCCGAGCATCACGCGAACAAGCACGCCCCGGATGCGACCGATCGCCCGCTCCGGCGCATTCGGATGCGTCTGATCCGCGACCTCCTGAGGGGACATGATCGGCGCGCCGCTCGAAAAGCCCCACGCATAAGGTGAGCGGTGCATCAGCCCCTGGAAGAGCGCTCCGGTGTCCGCGCCCGAATACAGACGCCAGCGCCGACGATCGGTCACCAGCAGCACGCCGCTCGGACCGACTCCTCCGGAGAACGGCTGAGCCGTCAGCAGGACGATCGCCGCCGCGATCTCCTCGAAGGCGATCGACTCACTCGAAAACCCGCGACGAATCGTCAGCCGCTCCGGCTCCGCTTCCGTCGTCTCGACCGACCGGACGAGCGACATTCCGCGGACGAGAGCCAGCAGACCGCCGATCGTTCCCGCCGCTCCCCAACAGATCGCCGTTTCGAGTCCCGGCGCGATCGCTGCCGCGCGGACGACCGCCATCGCCAGAATGTAGCCGATCAGACCGGTCCAGAGACCGCGCCAGATCGCGGTCCGCAGCAACGTCCAACTCGAAATCTTCCAGACCACGATCGTTCGCCTCACGCACGAAAAGGGAATCGCCGCGGACCGCCCGTCGGCCGGTCGCCGCTTCGACTCGCACCTCGCACGCCGCTCAGCGATTCGCGACGTAATCGGGAATCGGCAACTGCGGCGGCTCGGCCCAGGCGATCGTACCTGCCTCGAGTCGCCGCCGCCATTCGGTCACTCTCAGCCGCCGACTTGCCTCATCCGCCTCGGGCAAGAACAGACCGGTGTTTCCGGTGATCCGCAACAGCTGCTCGAAGGCGAGCGAACGGATCACCAGTCGCGGATGTTCCAGCCCCGCGACCAGACGATTCCCCTCGCCCGCCGCGAGTTGGTCGGGCGAGACGCCTTGCCAGAGTTCGATCGCGGTCCGGCCGACCGTCGCGTCGTCCGCCGCATCGATCACCCGTTGCGCTCGCCCCTCGCCTCGGGCCAGTTGTCGCTCGGTCGAGGCGATCAGCCGACGGCGCCAGGCGCTTCGGTTCCCGTCATCATCCAGCGCTCGCCACATCGCCTCGTACAGGCCGACTTCCGCCAGGCATTCGCTCGCCGTGATCCGGACCTCGGGCCGCTCGTGCGACGACAGCGCGTGCCAGACCGAAACCGGATCGGCTCCGCGATCGACCAGACGAGCGATCGCCAAGGCGGCCGATCGTTCGAGCTCGTCCTGGCGATCGATCCAGCTCGGCAGCGAGCCGATCGTTCCCGACCCGACGATCCGATCGTTCAGACGCGACAAGCCCGAGCCGGCGGCGAGCGTCGTCGTCCCCTCGGCGTCGATGACCCGAGCCGGAGCGCCGCCGGCGATCCAGGTGACGATCCGAGCCGGCGAGCCGGTCCGTTGATCGAACGTCGCTCCCGGTTCCTGCCACGGCAGGACCTCCAGCGCGGCGATCGAGTCGACGGTCGTTCCGACGAGCCAGGTCGGGCGGTCGCCGATTCGCACCTCCACTCCCGCCGACTCGGTCGACGAACCTCGAAAGACGAAGCGGCCGTAATCGATCGCCAGTGCCGGAGCGGCGGTGCGCGTCGCGGGGACCAACCGAAACCGCGAGGCCCCTCGCAGTTCGAGTTGCCGACCGTCGGAGCCCTGCAGCACGACGACATCGATCGGCATCGTCTGGATCCAGGCGCCGATCGGCAGCGGCTGGCCGGATGCCAGGAAACTCCAACCGTTCGCGCCCGGCGCCTGAACGAGCGTCATGCCGACCGGTTCGGAGACACTCCAGATCGTCGCTTCGCCGACGGCAATCTCCCCCGACGGAATCGGCGTCGGCACATCGTTCCCCGCAGCGTCGTTCGCATCGACGGCGACGATCGAGTCGGACGCCTCCGGAGTGACTTCGGCGGCAGGGAGAGTTGCCGCAGCACCGCCGGCGACGCTGTCGTTCGACCGATCGCTCGTTTCGCTCTCGGAGTCGTTCCGGTTCGACTCGGTCGGCAGCGCCGTTTCGCTGACTGCAGCGCCGTTCGCCGGATCGGCAGATCTGTCGCTGCGATCGGCCGACGGAGCCGAAGCGAGCCGCGATCGATCGGTCCAACGTGACAGCTCCCCCGACAACGCGAGGAAGCCGAGCGTGCCGCCGAGCAGCAACAGGACGATCAGCACCGTGATCAGCAACGCCGCACGCGACGAACGCCGGACCGGCTCGACGCTCGGCAGCGGGTCGAGGTCGCCGATCGGCGGTCCCGGCATCAGCTCGGGAGGGGTCTCGAGCGCGGAGTGCGAGGCGTTCCCGAGCGGCGCGGCCGGAGAACGATCGGCATTCGCGGCCGCACTTCGTTTCGGCGTCGCGCTCGGACTTGCCGCGCTCGAACTTGCGGCGCGAGGCGCCATGACATCGGAGGATTCGACAGGAGGGGACGCGGGACGGCGAACCGGCTTGAGTTGCGGAAGTTCTGCCGCGCCGGAGGACGTCGACGAGAGCGGAGCGAGGTTCGACGGACGCCCGCCGGTCCCCTCGGCGTTCGGCTGCAGCGGAGCGGCAGCGATGTTCGGTTTCGCCGTGCGTTCAAGCGGGTTCGGTCGCGCGATCGCCGTGTCGGCGGCCGGGACATCGATCCATTCCTCATCGTCGTCGTCCTCGAGGTCGGCGGCGGAGTCGTCGAGTCGCGGGCTACCCGTGACTCGATCCGCGTCCCGACCGATCGGCGGTGCCGGGGGATCGATCCGATGACGCGGGACATCGATGGTGCCGTCGAGCGCCGCCGCGACTCGCTTGCCGAGACGCCGGCGAGTCCGCTCGGAAATCTTCAGCGGCTCGCGCACCACGCAGCTCAGGATCTGGTGGCAGACCGACGCTTCGGCCAGCAGCGCGTCGGAGGCGAGGCAGGCCTTTTCATGTTCGGCGACGGCGGCCGGATCGAGCATCCCGTCGAGATAGTCGGCCATCGCGTTCGGGTCGGTCGCTCCCTCCCGAGCATCGACTCGGGGAGGNNATGGGGAGGGGCCAGGCGAGGTCGGCGGCCGACGTCGTCGATCCGATCGATCAGGCGGCGGGCGTAGTCGCTCTCGGCGATCTTCTTCGCCAGCACCTCGTCGTCGTTCCGATCGAGAACGCCGTCCAGATGAGCCAGCAGGGTGCGGAGAGTCAGACGCATCGGAACCTCGGCGGGGATCGGGAATCGTCCGGGGCGAGTCGGCTTCGACCCATCGCGCGGATGCTCGGTCAGTCGCCAGGTTAGTGACGACGGCGCGTCCGATCCGTACACGCTCTCCGCGACTTTTTCCGCGGAGTTCCCCTGGTCCATCGGCGGAGTGACTCCGGCGAGGAACCGCGTCCGATCCGATCCGATTCGGGGGCGACGATCGGGCAAGAGGGGAAAGCTCGGACGAGCGGCGTCGCCTGTCGAGGCCGAGCGGGCAGGGATATAATCCCCGCCTGCCAGGCCGGTGCGGCTCGCGGAACCGGCGAGTCGCTCCGCAGCGGGGGCTCGATCGCGGAGTCCCCCCGCCGTTCGAATCTCGGATTTGGGAAGGAATCGTCGTGTCGGAAAACGTCGTGATCGTCGGCAGCGGGCCTGCGGGTTGGTCGGCCGCCATCTACTGTGCTCGGGCCAACCTGAAGCCGCTGGTCTTCGAGGGGGCGCTGACCGAGGAGAACCAGATCAACGGCACCCTTCCGCTCGGCCAGCTGAATCTGACGACCGAGGTCGAGAACTACGCCGGTTTCCCCTCGGCGAACCTGGATCAGTTCCTGGATACGGCGCTCGACAAGAACGAGCGGATGCTGCTCCCGCCGTCCGAAGGGAAGCATGCGGTGACCGGGCCGGAACTGATGCACCTGATGCGTCAGCAGGCGCGGAATTTCGGAACGCGGATCGTCACCGACGACGTCGCACGTCTCGACCTGTCGACTCGGCCGTTCAAGGTCTATCCGCTCGAAGGGGAGCCGCTCGAAGCCAAGGCGATCATCATCGCGACCGGGGCTCGGGCGAACTACCTGGGGCTCGAATCCGAAGCGAAGTACAAGAACCGAGGGGTCAGCGCCTGTGCCGTCTGTGACGGCGCGCTGCCGATGTTCCGCAACCAGCCGCTGGTCGTGGTCGGCGGCGGTGACTCGGCGGTCGAAGAGGCGACGTATCTGACGAACTTCGCGTCGCGCGTCTATCTGATCCATCGCCGCGACACGCTTCGCGCTTCGAAGATCATGGCCGATCGAGCGACGCGCAACGAGAAGATCGAGATCGTCTGGAACCACCAGGTGGTCGAGGTGCTGGGGGACGAGACGAAGGTGACCGGCGTTCGACTGGAGAACACGGTCGACGGTTCGCATCGCGAACTCGCCTGCGGAGGAATGTTCGCGGCGATCGGCCATACGCCGAACACGTCGTTCCTGAAGGGGCAGGTCGAGACGAACGAAGCGGGCTACATCCGCTGGGTCAAGCCGTTCCGCACCTGGACGAGTGTCGAAGGAGTCTTCGCTGCGGGCGATGTCGCCGACGACTACTACCGTCAGGCGATCACCAGCGCCGGCACCGGCTGCATGGCGGCGCTCGACGCCGAGCGCTGGCTCGCCGCTCAGCACTGATCGAGCGGGCTGCACCGCGCGACCTCGGGCTCGCCGAGCCCGAGGTCGGGTTCGCGCGAGCATCGATCACGCATCGATGCCGGTTCGGTCGCACGACGAAGCGATGCCTCGGCCACGGAGTGGCCGGGCTCACGCGACGGGAGGCGCGCCGGTGTGGCCCCGGCTCTTCCCGAGCCGAGGGCGTGAGACGGCGACTCCGAACGAATCGGGGTGTTTTTCAGACGGGCGGCATCACCACGGCCGCGCGTCGGGGACGACGCGGGCCCACTCGGGGGCGAGGCGTCACGAGGCCATTGCGACCGGGGGCGGTCGCAGGACGACAAGCCATTGCGACCGAGGTCGGTCGCAGGACGACAGGCGAGGCGACGACGGGCGAGGAGTTGGACGATGGCGATCATGAGCGTGGCGGCGGCGCGTCGGGCCGAGGCGATCGGTCGGACCGTGACGGTTCGCGGCTGGGTCCGGACGCGGCGCGACGCCAAGGGATTCAGCTTTCTCGAGCTGAACGACGGATCGAGCCAGGGGAACCTGCAGGTCATCGCCGATCAGTCGCTCTCGAACTACGCCGACGAGATCGCGTCGCTCGCCACCGGCAGCAGCATCAGCGTCGAAGGTGAAGTGGTGGCGTCGGGCGGAGGGAAGCAGCCGACCGAACTCAAGGCGACTCGGGTCGTCGTCTACGGCGGAGCGGATCCCGAGACGTATCCGCTGCAGAAGAAGCGGCACACCTACGAGAAGCTCCGCGAGTGGGCTCATCTGCGCCCGCGGACCAACACGTTCGGCGGCGTGATGCGGGTCCGCAATCGCCTGGCTCGTTCGATCCACGACTTCTTCCAGGAAGACGGCTTCCTGTACGTCAACACGCCGATCATCACGTCGAGCGACTGCGAAGGGGCCGGCGCGATGTTTCGGGTCACCACGCTCGACCTGGACAAGCCGCCGCGCGTCGAGGGAAAGATCGACGCATCGCGCGACTTCTTCGGCAAGCCGACCTTCCTGACCGTCAGCGGTCAGCTCGAAGCCGAGATCTTCGCCTGTTCGCTCGGCAAGGTGTACACGTTCGGGCCGACCTTCCGCGCCGAGAACTCCAACACCTCGCGCCACCTGGCCGAGTTCTGGATGATCGAACCGGAGATGGCGTTCTACGACCTGAACGACAACATGGAACTGGCCGAGCGGTTCCTCAAGCGGCTGATCGGTGACGCGCTCCGCGACTGTGCCGAGGACATGCAGTTCTTCGATCAGTGGGTCGAAAAGGGGCAGATCGAGCTGCTCCAGGGAATCGTCGACAAGCCGTTCATCCGACTCCCGTACACCGAAGCGATCGGCATTCTCGAGTCATGCGGGCGGACGTTCGAGTATCCGGTGTCGTGGGGAATGGACCTGCAGAGCGAGCACGAGCGGTACCTGACCGAGACGCATTTTCAGGCGCCGGTGATCCTTCACGACTACCCGCGATCGCTCAAGCCGTTCTACATGTACTGCAACGACGACGGACGAACGGTCCGCGCGATGGACGTGCTGGTGCCGAAGGTGGGCGAGATCATCGGCGGCAGTCAGCGCGAGGATCGTCTGGACGTGCTCGAAGCGCGGATGAAGGAACAGGGGCTCGAACCGGCCGACTACTGGTGGTATCTCGATCTGCGCCGCTACGGGTCGGTTCCGCATGCCGGCTTCGGACTGGGATTCGAACGGATCGTGCAGTTCGTCACCGGCATGGGCAACATCCGCGACGTCATCCCCTGTCCGCGCACGCCGGGAAGCGCCGAGTTCTGAGACGCAGGGCGAGTCGTCGGTCGCGATGAGCCGGCGGGACGTGCCGAGCACCGGCACCCTCGGAGGATCGACTCGCGAAGGGCCGTTCCGCCGGCGCAACAACGTGCCGACCGCCGAGCGGAAGATCGGTCGAACCGACCGTCCGACTCGGCAACGACCGCTCGGCTCATGGGCGGTCCGCCGGCTCGGGCTTGCCGCCGGCGCAGTGCGGGGGGAGAATCCCGAGAAATCGCCGCGTTCCCGACCTCGGGAACGCCGCTTCCCGCGCCTCAGGAGTCGGTCATGTCCGCGCTGCGTCGTTCGTTCGTGTCGAGTCTCGTGCTGCTCGCCCTGTGCATCGTCGCTCTCCCCGCTCAGGAAGCGTCCGAGGTGAAGCACACCGAGGACTCGATCGAGACGGTGAAGGAGAACCTGGCGAACGGCAAGGCACTGTTGGTCGACGTGCGCGAACCGGACGAGTGGATGGCGGGGCACCTGAAGCTCGCGCGCAGCATTCCGCTCTCGCGCCTGAAGATGCTTGCTCCCGGCGCCGAGCTCGACGAGCTGGTGAAGGGGAAGATCCTGTACGTGCACTGCCGCTCGGGGCGCCGTTGCCTGACCGCGACGCCTTACCTGAAGTCGCTCGGCTTCGACGTCCGGCCGCTCCCTCAGGGGTTCGATGCGCTGGTCGAGGCGGGACTGGAGCCGGCCGAGATCCGCTGAGTCGGAACGACGGGCGGTCTTCGTCTTGATCGTCGACGTCATTTTCGGCGCGCCGTCCGGATCGGCCGGCGCGCCTTCCTCGCGGGACACCCGGTCCCTGGAGCGATCCTGCGATGGCTCGTCGTCTGGTGATCCTGACCGAAGGCTTCTCGAACCCGCGCACCGCCAAGACGGCGGCGAACGTGATTCGTTATCGCCCTGAGGAAGTGTTGGCGGTTCTCGATTCGACTCAGGTCGGTCGGCACAGCGGCGAGCTGCTTCAGGCGGGACGCGTGCCGTTCGTCGCTCGATTGGCCGACGTTCCCGATGCGGACACGCTGCTGATCGGCATCGCGCCGCCGGGAGGAAAGATTCCGGCGCCGTGGCGGGCGGTCATCCTCGAGGCGATCGATCGCGGCATGGATGTCGTTTCGGGGCTGCACGAGTTCCTCGGCGACGACGCCGAGTTCGCCGAAGCGGCTCGGCGGCGCGGCGTCCGTCTGCAGGATGTTCGTCGCAATCACGAACGGGACGTCGCGACCTGTCTGGACATCGATCCGTCGACGCTCCGCGTGCTGACGGTGGGGCATGACTGCAGCGTCGGCAAGATGGTCGCGGCGGTCGAACTGACTCGCGCCTGCACGGCGCGCGGGCTCGACGCGAAGTTCCTGGCGACCGGCCAGACCGGCATCATGATCGACGGCGACGGAGTACCGGTCGACTGTGTCGTCTCGGACTTCGTCAACGGCGCGGTCGAGCGGCTCGTGAAGCGGCACCAGCATCACGACATCCTGCTGATCGAAGGGCAGGGGAGTCTGGCTCATCCCGCCTACTCGGCCGTGACGCTCGGGCTGCTGCACGGCTGTGCGCCGCAGGCGATGATCTTCTGCTACGAGGCGGGGCGGACGCGGACGACCAGCGTCGAGCATCGCCCGATCCCTCCGATCCGCGACATCAAACGTTGCTTCGAGACGATGGCCGAGATCCGACATCCGAGTCGGACGATCGGGTTCGCGATCAACGGCCGACTGCTCGACGATGCGGCGGCCCGAGACGAACGACGGCGGATCGAGGACGAGTTCGGGCTTCCCGCCTGCGATCTGTTCCGCGACGGTCCCGAGACGTTGCTCGCGGCGATCGTGGCGGCGCGAGCCGACCTCGATCGGTTGCATCCGCGGCCGAAGCGCGTCTGAACCGACGGCGGTCGCCGCAGGCCGCGAACGTGTGCCGCCGGCTCGGCCGACTGCGGGTGATGGGATCGACGCTCCCGGTCGGCTTGTCGCGTTTCGCTCCTCGCACCTCGCTCCCTCTCGCACTTCCCACCGTTCAGGAATCGCCGCTGATGACTCGACCGATCGTGCATCTGCATCCCGACGACTCGATCGTCGTCGCCGCGCGAGATCTGACGGCGGGTGAGTCGATCGACCTCGGCGAGGGGAGCGTGGTCGTCCGGCAGCCGGTCGGCTTGGGACACAAGCTGGCGATCGCTCCGGTCGCCCCCGGCGCTCCGGTGCGAAAGTACGGCCAGGTGATCGGCTACGCGACACTGCCGATCGAGGTCGGCGATCACGTCCACAGTCACAATCTGACGAACGGCGATGCGCAGGGAGATCCGGCCCCCTGCACCGCGATTCCGGAATCTCCCGCTCGGATCTCGGGGCGCACGTTTCTCGGCTACCGTCGCCATTCGGGAAAGATCGGAACACGCAACTACCTGGCGGTCATCTCGACGGTCAACTGTTCGGCGACCGTCTCGAAGGCGGTTGCACGGCATTTCACTCGCGAACGACTCGCTCCCTTCCCGCACGTCGACGGTGTCATCGCGCTGACGCACCACGGCGGCTGTGCGATGCAGTACCAGGGGCAGGGGCACAAGATGCTCAACCGAGTTCTCGGCGGGATGGCTCGACACCCGAACATCGGCGGCTACCTGCTGATCGGTCTCGGCTGCGAACAGGTGACGATCGGGCTGCTGATGCAGGAGCAGAAGCTCGTGCAGCTCGGGCCACCGGGAGCGAACGGCGTCGCGGCGCGCAGCGGACCGCCGGTCTTCGTGATGCAGGACCTCGGCGGGACGGCAGCGACGATCTCGGCAGCGATCGCCGAAGCGGAACGGCTGCTGCCGTTGGTCGATGCGGCGCGGCGAGAGCCGTGCGATGCGTCGGCGCTGATTCTCGGGACCGAATGCGGCGGCTCGGACGGCAACTCGGGAGTGACGGCCAATCCGGCGGTCGGGATCGCGGCCGATCGGATCGTCGCCTGCGGCGGAACGGCGATCCTGTCCGAGACGACCGAGATCTTCGGCGCCGAGCATCTGCTCACGCGTCGTGCTCGGACTCCCGAGATCGCCGCAAAGCTGCTCGAACGGATCGCCTGGTGGCGTTGGTACGCGGGGCTTTACGGGGTCGAGCTCGACAACAATCCGTCGGTCGGCAACAAGGCCGGCGGGCTGACGACGATCGCCGAGAAGTCGCTCGGAGCGGTCGCCAAAGGGGGATCGACCGCGCTCGAAGGGGTCTACGACTATGCCGAGCCGATCGATCGGCGCGGGTTCGTCGTCATGGATACTCCGGGATACGATCCGCCGAGCGTCACCGGCATGGTCGCCGGCGGCGCGAATCTGATCGTCTTCACGACGGGACGCGGCAGCTGCTTCGGCTGCAAGCCGGTGCCGAGTCTGAAGGTCGCCTCGAACTCGCCGATGTACCGCCGGATGGAAGCGGACATGGACGTCGATGCCGGGACCATTCTCGACGGCGAATCGATCGAGGCGGTGGGGGAGCGGATCTTCGAGAAGCTGCTCGCGACGGCGAGCGGCGAACCGACGAAGAGCGAAGCGCAGGGGATCGGCGACGAGGAGTTCGTTCCGTGGATCGTCGGACCGGTCCTCTGATCATCCGGTCGACGCGATCGTCCGCGAAGAGGCCGGCGCCCGCGAAAAGGCCGGCGGAAGCGACATCGTCGAGCGTCGCTCGGCCAGGCGTTTCGCGCCGTCGACTCAGCGGCGATCGGTGTCGACTTCCTTCCAGACATAGCCGATCGGCGTCCGGAGTTCGATTTCGGCGATATGCGCCCACGGCGTACCTGGGTGTTCGTCGACGACGCGCTGCAGGTACTTCCGCGNNCCGCGGCGAGCTTGTTCGCCATCAGGCTGGTGGTGTCGATCGAGTCGGCGGCTTCGAGCACCCAGAGATCGGCCTTGGGGTTGGTGAAGTTCTTGCCGGTCTTCAGCTGCGCGAGCATGCCGTTGTACCCGTCGACTCGAACGACCGTCGCCAACGCTTGCCCCATCGCCAGATCGAACGTCGCCTGCCAGCGCTTGTCGGTCAGCTTCTCGCGATCCTTCTCGGCATCCTGCAGTCGCGCCTGGAGCTGATTGACGGTCTGACTCAGCAGCGCCGCGGGGCGCTGTGCAACGTCCAGATCGCGCTTCAGCTGCGCCTGATCGCGCGCATCGAACTCGAGGATCGGACTCTGCAGCGTCCCGATCGCTCCTCCTTCNNTCGAAACGAGGGGCCTGATCGGAGGGCCAAGCCGTGCCGAAGCCGGTCGCCATCCGGAAGCGACTGGCCGGAGGTCGAATCGCCAGGAAGCTCCCTCCCGCAGCGCGACAGATCCGCTCGAGCCCCCACGGTCCGAATCCGGAATCCATGATCGCGGGGCCGGGGGCTTCGCCGGGGAGCTGGAACGGAATGAACTCGGGCTCCGGAGTCTCGGGGCCGCGCACCGGCGACGCTCCCGCCATCCCTCCCCCTCCCCCCGAACCCATCCCTCCGGCCGCGACGAGCTTCGTCAGGCCGAACGGAGCGGGATAGCCGACGACGAAGATCGGCGTCGAATCGCGACGGGCGCGAATCGCCACGTCGTCGGCCTGGTCGACATCGTCTCCGGCGCTTCCCGTTACCAGCACGACGACCGTCATCGCGCCGTCCGCTCGCGCCGCGTCGAGCGCCTCGAGCCCTGCCAGTCCGGCCGCGAACGGGCGGCTCGCGTCCGTCTCGGTGAACGACAACCCTCCGATCGCCGATGCGAGGGTCGCCGCATCGTTCGTCGCCGCTTCGAGCCCCCAACTCACCTCGGTCCCGAACGTACCGACTCGCGAATCGAACTTCGGCGCGGCATCACTACCGACCCGATCGGCCAGAGCGCCGGCCGAGGCGGTGGCGATCGTTCGGCTCGCCTCGGAAGCGTCGAAGAGCCAAACGACCGACACCGGCTGGATCGAGGCGAACTCGTCGAGCTGATCGCAGATCCGCGCGATCGCCCCGACCTCGTCGAGCGCCGTTTCGTCTCCCGAGACCGCAGCGCGACTGCCGCCGGTTCCGAGTCGGGCGATCTTGATGCCGGTCCCCGAACGCCGCTCCTCGTCGTCGGCCGTTCTCGTCGCCTCGGTCCCCGAGGTACCGGTCGACGTCGTCTTGGGACCCTCCGTTCCTTGCGAGTCGTCGCCGGGCTGACCGTCACCGCATCCGACCAGTGTCAGCAGTCCCAGGAGCATCAGCGTCGCGAACGATCTCGAGCGGGCAACGGGAGGGCCGACCGATGCCGCGGACGGGGAAACGAAGCTCGAAAGACAGATGAATGGCGAGGTCATGGGCGTCTCCAGGCTCCGTCTCGAAACAGACAGTCGCGCGGGTCGAACTCGGTGACGTCGGTCCAGTCGACATCGACCCAGGGGGGCGAGGGCTCGGCGAGCGGCCGACTCCAGACCGCTTCGCTGCGGCGACGTGCAGGGGGCGCTCCCCCGGCCGCGCTCGGACTCCCCGACAACGCATAGGTCCCCAGCAACCCCAGCTCCAACCGTAGCAGATCATCGCGGCGGCCGCGCGACGGCCGCACCTCGGAAGCGTATCGTTCGAGCTGCTGCAGGGGGAGGATCGAGGCGACTCGGGAGTAGATTTCGGGGAAGTCATCGCGGCGGATCAAGGTCAGCGCCTCGTCCCCGCGGTCGTCCCGCAACAGGCGGACGGTGATCATCAGCAGATCGCGATCGGCATCGGTCAGCGGCGCCGGCGCGGTGGGACGAGGAGCAACGAGCAGCGCCGGGTCGGCGTCGGGAAGGATGCGGAAGGCGAGCGCCCGAAAGCGCCGCTCTTCGTCGGCGCTGCGAGCCAGATCGAAGAGTGCCGCAAAGGCGCCGGCCCGAGCGGTCGCATCGCCGTGATAGGCGACGATCAGCTGCAGGCGAATCGCCAATGCCGTCGCTTCGGGATCGACCCGTCGCGAAGCCGCCTCTTCCGCCCCCTCGCGATACCCTTCCCAGCGCCCCGGCTCCAGCCGCTCGAGCGCCGCCGGATCGAACGCCGGCACGACGAGCAGAATCTCGTCGGTCGGAATCTCGACTCGCCGCGAACTGCCGTCGGGATCGGTCACGCGGACGATCAGACGATCGGTCCCTTGCTGTTCGATGCGACAGACCAAAGGACGCGGTTCGCCTCGCCGCACGACGACATCCGCCTCGCTGCGGTCGGGGAGCGCCGCCGAAGTCAACAGCGCGACGGCCGACGCGACGATCGATGCGACGCGGCGTCGCGCGAACGCCGCTTCCGCTTTCCTCATCGCACTCGGTCGCTGGTCGAGTTCGGCGTCGATCATCGGATCATCATCCAGAGCTGGAGAAGGGTCCGCTCGCCGTCGATCAGCTGATCGAGTCCGTCGGTCCGGCCGGCGCAACGCTTGCGATAGTTCTCGATCGTCCGCTCCGCTTCGGCAGCCTTCTCCGGCTGACGCCGAACGACCCAGGCTCCGACCAGATCGATCCAGCAGCGTTGCACGGCAACGGTTCCCTGCAGATCGTCGGCCGCCAGGTAGTAGGCTGCCGCCAGACGTCGTTCGAACTCGCGGTAGGCCGGTGCCTCGGACAGTTCGGGACGATCGGCCAAGGACCAGCGGAGCCATTCGCGTGCCGCCTGTTCGATCGCCTCTCCCGGAACCGCCGAGCTCATGGCCGGCGTCGTTCCGGCCGGCGCGAGGGCGAGGGTCCGTTGCCGATACGTTTCCACCAGCAACCGATCGAGCGTCGCGACGGCAGCAGCGGTCGGATCGGTCGCCGGCCCGATCATCGTCGCTTCGGTTTCGGACCGAGCGAGCAGATGCTCGAGCAGCTGTCGCTGCAGATCGATCGGAGTCGTCGGACGTCCGTCGAGCGAGAGCCCCGAATCGCTGCGGATCGCGGCGACCACGTCGGCCGCGACGTCGACTCGCGTTTCGGGATACGACAGCGCATCGACGATCGCGAAGATCAGATCGGTCCAGCGACCGAGGTCGGCGATCTCGGCGAGCACGCGCTGCTGATCGGCGGCGGCACGAGGGGTCAGCAGATACGCGGCGACTCGGGCCGCGGCGTCTCGTTCCCCCTCCAGCGACACTCCTTCCTTCAGCCGCGCGCCGAGCGTTCGGAGCGTCTGGAGACCGACCGACAGATTGGCGTCGTCCAGAGCGTCGATCCGGTTGACGAGCTGCCGCGTCGCCGCGGCCGATTCGTCGCTCGACGGGAGCTCGGCCGGTTCGCCGCTCGGTTCGGTCGACTCGATCGACGCCAGCTTGTCGCGCAGCGACTGATCGAGCTCCTTGCCTCGATCGGGCGTCGCGATCAATCGGACGGCGATCGTCGCGAGCTGCGACAGCTCCGCCAGCATCGCGCCGCGTTCGACGCGCGACAGTCGATCGAGTTCGTTGCCGCGATCCGGAGGGACTCGCCCGGCGAGACGATTCCAGAGCGCCGGAGTCGCTCGCGAGATCACCGCGGCGCTCAGGCCGAGTTGTCGGCGAAGGGCCGCAGCGACCTCTTCGGGGGATCGATCCTCGACCGTCAGGCGATAGGTGGTCCGCAACCGATCGGCCAGATGCTCGGCCAACGCGCGATCGGCCGGCGCTTCGAGAAACTCGAGGAGTGCCGGAACGTTCGGCTGATTCCCCTTGGAGGTTGCCGTCTCGATCAGCTGTCGATAGCGAGCCCATTCGCTCGGCGAGTTTCGCAGCAGCTCGACCAGCAGCTCGGTCGTCCAGCGTCCCCGTTCGGCATCGTCGACCCGATCGCGGGCGGCGGTCATGAGCTGATCGAACCGCTGGACGCCGGTTCCCGGATTCTCGACCGCAGCGCCGAGCAATCGTTCGCGGCAGAGTCCGAAGTAGTCGACGAGCGCCCGATCGAGCAGGGCGGGGTCGTCGGCGGCAGCGACCGTGCCGGTCAGTTGTCCGAGGGCTTCGAGAGTCCGATCGCGGCGAGCTGCCGGATGTCGCACCTCGCCGGCAAAGGTAGCGACAAAGGTGATGACCGAGGCGCCGCGTCGATAGAAGTCGTCGCCGCCGGGGAGCCCGTCGGTCGGCGGCTTGGCGAGGCCGAGCAGCTCGGACAGGATCCGATCGAATGCCGCGTCGTCCGGTTCTCCGGCCAGCACCTCCGCCACGATCGCTTCCAGACGCCGACGCGTCTCGGGCTGATCATGTCGGTTGGCCAGGAGTGCGACGAGTCGCCGATAGGCTTCGTCGCGCCGCGACGGCTCGGAAGACGCGAGATCGCGCCCCCAATCGTCGAATCCCGCGACTCGTGCCAGCGCGTTGCCGACCGCGGTCCGCATCGGATCGTTCCACCAGGCGGGAGGTCGAAACGCTCCGCCCGCGGCAACCGGGTCGGACTTTCCGTTCACTTCCTCGATCGGCTCCGCGCGGCCGGCGATCCGATCCCACGAGAGCGACATGAACGTGCCGAGCGCCGCCAGGATCGCGATGGCACCGAGCGCGACGAACAGGTTGTTGCGGACCTGCTGGCGTCGGCGGCGCTCCCGATTGCCGCGGCAGAGAAACTCGACGATCGCCGCGACCTGTTCCTTCGCGACTCCCCACTCCTCGCCCAGTTCGACCAGTCGCTGGCGCGTGTCGATGTCGACCCAGACGGCGTCGCCGATCACCTCGCGCGCCGTCGTTTCGACATGCCGTTCCGCTTCGGTCATCGAGATGCGACGCAGGCCGAGCTTGCGGACCACCTCGCCCAGGATCTCGCGGGCTGCGTGGCCGTCGAGCTGATACTTGTCGGCCGCGACCCGGAGCGCCTTCTGTTCGACGTCATAGGTGACGATCGATCCGTTGCGCCCTTCGAACTGCTTCTTCAGATAGGCTGCGAAGGCCCGCTCGTACCGACTGTAGTGCCGCGCCGTCGGAGGCCCTTGCTGTAGGAGCTCCCAGGCCTGCTGACGCAACTCTTCGGACAACTGCATCTCGTCGGCGATCGTCCGGAGCTTGACGCTCGCCTGAGGCGTAAGGCCTCGCTCGGCGGCAAGGATCGGCGCGGCTCGGCGCAGAAACCCCTCGAGGCGCGCGTCGCGCCGCGGCGTCTTCTGCCGATCCGGTTCCGGAACGTCGCTCACCGCGTCACTCTCCGATCTGGGCGCCGAGCGCCGCGAAGCGATCGCGCCACGGAGCGAAGGGAATGTCGGGATGGAGCAGACGGAACTGCTTCCAGAGTTTTCGCGTGTCGTCGGGGCGAACGCGGCGCAGCGAATCGAGTTCGTGCCACCGGGCTTCGTACCAGCCTTCGGAGCCGGAATCGAGGCCGTTCGCCAGTCGCGCCCAGAGCTCCGCCGCTTCGTCCCACGCACCCGCCGCATGCTTCGCCGCTCCCGCGCCGCGCAGCGCCGTCGCATCGTCGGGAAAGGCGGCCAACAGTCGTTCGTACTTTGCGGCCGCCTGATCGGATCGACCGGCCGCGGTCAGATGGAATGCCAGTCGCTGAAGCGCGATCCGCGCGTTCCGATTCGAGCTGAGCGTCGCGGGATCGTCACCCAGCTGCGCGACCAGCTCTTCGTAAGGTCCGATCGCCTGTTCGGAAAGCCGAAGCTGTTCGGTCGCATCGGCCTTGCTCCGGCGCGTCTCGAGATCGCGCGTCACATGGACCAGGCCGGCTTGGCGATAGGCGGGGACCTGAGCTCGGGTCGCGAGCCAGCTTGCCTCGGTCAGCACCTGCGCTTCGTCCGATCGCTTCTGGGCGCGAACCAGTCGCAGGTAGTGCCATTGGGCGACCGACGGCTGCGATTCGGCTGTCCCCTGCAGCAGCGCGCCGGCCTGTTCGAGCCAGTCGTCCCCTTCGGCGTCGCGCTGCGAACCGAACGCCGCTTCGGCGGCGATCAGCATCGCCTTGGGGCGGCGCCCCGTCGGATCGTCGCCGGTCGCGATGGTGGCGAATCGCCGAACCTCGTCGACCAGCGCGGCATAGGCCGTCGACTTGGCTTCGTCGGTCGTCCCCTTCTTCCATGCGTCGAAGCGGAGCGAGATCAGTTCGAAGCGGGCATCGACATAGTTCGGATCGTTCGGCGCGATCCCTTCGAGAGCGGCGATCGAACGCCCCGAGTTGCCGTCGCTCCGCTGGAGTCGCGCGATCTGATAGCGTGCCTCGGCCGACTTCGGATGGTCGGCGAACTCGATCGCCAGTCGCTGGAACGCCTCGATCGCCTGATCGCGGCGCGCCGGATCGCTCTCGCCCGCCTGCTGCAACGCGACCCCTCGCATCCAGGCGGCTTCGACCGCCAGATTCCGATCGCTCGGTTGGAGCAGCGGCACCGCTCGGGCAAACTCCTCCGCCGCGCGAACCGGTTCCTCGCTCTTGAAGAACGCCCATCCGGTTTCGAGCGTCAGCCGCCCGAACGATCCGGTATCGCCGCGCACGCCGGGGAGCTCCGTAGCGCGGACCAGCAGCGCCGCCGCTTCGCGATACGCTTCGGTCCGATTCGACTGTTCGGCAGCCGCCAAGGCGCGATGGCCGACGAGCCAGCCGAGCCAGGCGTCGGTCGGGCGAGGTGGTTCGGAGTCGAACTCGTCGAGCACACCGTCGGCCAACGAGAACTGCCTGAGCCGAACGAGTGCCTCGTAGCCGAGCGACCGGAGCGATTCGCCGTCGGCCGATCCGGCTCGACGCCGCTGTTCGCCGAANNTGAGCCGGCGCCCGCAGGCGATCGACCTGCGGCCGTGCCAGTTCGACCGCTCGGTCGGCTCGCTCGGCGACCAGCAGAAAGAGCAGCCGTTCGCCGAACCGTTCGGAACGGACTTCGGCAGTGACCCGTTCGTCGCCGAGTGCCTCGAACCACGGCTCGGACGCCGCCGGCAGATCGAGCAGGTCGAGCGCGAGCGCCAGGCCGAGTGCCGCTCGGGCCCGCAACGGAACCTCGAGCTCCATCGATTCGGCGTCGATCGACTCGGCATCCCGCTCCGGTTCGAACGACAGGAAGTTCATGAAGCGATCGCGACAGCGCTCGAGCTCGGCCGATCGTGTTTCGGCCCCGGCGGCGGTGGCGGCATACAGATCGTTCCACGCCGCGTAGAAGAGAACTCGCAGCGCTGCCGCTCGCGACTGTCCGAGCTGCGCCACGAGCTCGTCGACTCGCCGTTCCTCTTCGGTCCGATCCAGCTGCGCCTGAAGGTCGGTGTCGTTCGCTTCGCGATCGGCCAGAAAGCGGACGAACCGGGGTTCGAGCGCCGTCAGCGCGGTCCTCGCCGCCGCACGCTTCTCGGCGTCGTCCGGCTGATCCCACCAGGCGACCGCCAGGCGATAAGCCTGCTGATGACGCGCCTGCAGCAGCACGCTCTCGAGTTCGGCCGTGTTCAGTTGCGGGACGACCGACAGCACCTGTTCCAGGCGATCGAGCGTTCGCTGCAGTTCGAGATCGTCGAGCTTGCCGGACCTGAGCCGCTCGGAGAGCAGTTGGACGAGCCCCGCGCCGATCCGCTCCTTTTCGCCCGGAGTCGCCGCCGAGAGAAATCGGCCTTCGAGATGCGCGCCGAGCAGATCGTCGAGCCCCAGGCGGCGCAGGTAGTCCGCGAGCGGATCGGCCGACGAGGCCGTCTCGTTCGTTCTTCCTTGCGTTTGCGTTCCTTGAGCGGCCAGCGGCGCGATTCGCGGCGACAACAACAGGAAGGCGAGCGTAAGCAACGGGACGAATCGACGACTCAGCGGCATGGGCCGCACGGGATGACGACGTCGGGTGCCGTCGGCGCGCGCATCGGCCGGAGGCCGAGCCGAGACCGGACCGGCCGACGCGGTCCGGAGGTCAGGGGCCGGGCGCGGCAGGGACATAGGAGACCGACGGAAATCCGGAGGTACGACAGGCCTGGAGAGCGGCGGCCGTTCGGTCGAACGGCGCTCCGTCGTGAACCATCACGAACGCCCCTTCGTCCTTATTGTCGAAGGCGTCGAGCAGCCGAGTCAACTCGGCTACCGATGCCAGCTCGCGACCGCCGACCTTGTACGAGGCGGCGGCCGACGATGGGAGCACTTCGACGACGGCCGGTTCGAGACGCCCGGCGGCGGCGCGAGTCGCTTCGCGTTGCTGGACCTGGATCACGGGACGCAGTTGCCGTTCCGCCTTGGTGAAGCTGGTCGTCACCAGGAAGAAGATCAGCAGCAGAAAGACGACGTCGATCATCGCCGTCATCGACAGCTCGATCCGCCCCGCTTCCCGATGTCGAGCTCTCGCCAGTCTCATGCCTGCTCCTTGCGGGGATACGTCGCTCGGGCTCAACGCCGGGGCCATTCCGTCAACTCAACCGCCGATCCGCGGCATCTCGACACCGACTCGCACCTGACGGACGCCGAGATCGACCAGTCGTCGAACCAGTTCGTTGACCGGAGCGCTCGACGCTCGTCGGTCGCAGCGGATCATGACGCGGACCTTGCCGGGATCTCCGCCGGCCGCGGCGAGTTCCTGTCCGACGTACAGCACGGCCGCCGGGAGATCGACGTCGCTCCCCGAGATCACCAGACTGCCGTCCTGCCGGACGTTGATGGTGAAGACCTTCGGATCGACTTCCTCGAGCCCTTCGAGCTTGGGGAGCTCGACCGGTTCGTCGTTCACCTGCGTGATCTGCGACACCGTCATGAAGAAGATGATCAGCAGAAAGACGATATCGATCATCGGCGTCATGTTGAACGCCAGATCGGGGCGTCGGCGTTGGCGGCTGAGTTTCATGCTTCGGTCTCGGCGACGGTTCGCGGCGCGGCGTTCAGGCTCGCTTGCGTCCGAGCGGCAACAATGTCCGCTCGACCCGCTTTCCCGCTTCGGCGACGAGCGAATCGATCTTGTTGCGGAAGTAGCTGAGCGCAACGAGGCTCGGGATCGCGACCATCAGCCCCAGGAGCGTCGTGATCAGCGCTTCGCCGATCCCTCCCGCCAGCTCTTCCGGCTTCGCCATCCCCTGCTTCTCGGCGATCATCATGAAGGCGCTGATCATGCCGAGAACCGTTCCGGTCAACCCGAGCATCGGAGCGATCTGGCCGATGACGTTGAGCACCTCGGTCTTGCGATACAGTCGACCGGTCACGTCCTCCCCCGCCTCTTCGACCGCCGTCTTGTATTCGGCGAAGCCGAACTCGCTGCTCCGGTAGCGTTCGAGGCCGGCGAGAATCACCTCCGAGACCAGACTGTAGTTTTCGGGTTGGTGACAGTAGTCGATCGCCTGGTCGATCTCGCCTCGCGCAATGCGCTGTTCGAGCTCGGCCAGAACGTCTTCGGGCATCAGCTTCCCCTTGGTGATCGTCAGGGCATGCTCGATCGCGAAATAGACGCCGACGACGCTCAACGACATGATCAGGAACGACAGGAAGATGCCGGCCGGGTCTCCGGCGAAGAGCAGGCCGATCAGCCCCTGGGTCTTCTTCTTGGCCGTTTCGCCGAGGTTCGTCGCGGCCGGATCGGCCGGATCGGCCACCATCGTCTCGCCCTCGTCGTCCCCCTGCCACGCGGCGGCGGAAGGGATCGGCATCGCTGCGGCAAGGATCAGCAGCAGAGCCGAGAGCGGAAGCAGCAGGAGCCGAGATCGCGGAGGCATGGAGATCGCTTTCGGGATTCGGAGTAAGACGTCGATCGGCGAAAGGGAGGGAAGAGCCGCTACCGGCGAGCCGGCCGAGCGGCGGTCGGTGTCGACCGTCCTTTCGCCTGATGCGGTTCGCCGAGCGACGTCGATCGTCAACGGGGAAAAGGACGGAAACGGACGTGCCACGAGCGGGCATGACGCCGCTCGAGTTCTTCGCGAACGCGCTGCGCGACGTCGGTTCTGCCGGCGGCGATCGACGCTTCGACGACCGCATGCAACGCGGCTCCGATCAGATCGGTGCCGGCCGTCGGGTACTCGGCAGGAATCGCGAGCAGGTCGAGCGTCGGAGCGGTGATGTCGGTCGATGGACGATCGGCCAGCCGCGCTGTCGCCAACTCGTACAGAGCGAGCGGTCGAACTTCGGGGGTGAGCGAGGGGAGGCGTTGACGCAGCGAGATGGTTCGTGTCGTCGGTCCGTCGCCCGATCGATCGAGCGACAACTTCAGCACCTCGATCCAACCCTTCTCGTTCTCGTTCGGCGCGGTGACGGCGGCGATCTGTTCGGTCGCGACACTCGACCGCCCCGCCGCGATCGCCAGCGACGCGAAGAGGAGTCGTGCGGTCGGAGTCGGTCGAGGAATTGCCGAGAACTCCGCAGCGACCTGGTCGAACTCCGCTGTCGCCTCTTCGGTATCGAACCAGACCGGCGGGAGTTCGGGGGACCAAAGACCGGCCTGCGAGACGGCGGGCCAGGGGAGTCGCGAATCCTCGGCATCGAACGACGGGGCATCGGTCCGCTGCAGCGCCAACCACGCTCCGAACGCGGCGGCTCGCCGCCCGGATTCCAGATGCCCGCGAAAGGCGGCAAGGCGGACGAGCGCGGCGGTCGGCGACGCCGACTCGGCATACAGCGGTGCCAACGCCTCGGCCCCTTCCGCCAGCCCGCGATAGTCGCCGATCGTCAGACGGTATCGCAGACGCCGGAGCGGAACGCCGAGTTCGACGACATGTCGATCGAAGGCCTCCTGCAGTTCCGGAGCGACTTCGCCGCCGCGAAGGCGATCCCAGCCGATCCGGCGAGCGCCGATCAGCAGGACGCCGTCGGCATCGACTTCGGCGACCGTTACGTCGACCAGCGATGTCAGATCGCTCAGCACCAACTGATCGGCGTCGAGCGACGATGGAGCGAGAACGACGAGGGGAGCGAGCAGTCGCACCAGTCGACTCGCGCGGCGCCGCAAAAGCGAGAGAGCGGTGGTCGACTCGCCGAGGCCCCTCGCGTCGGTCGTGACGTCGACGCCGGACCGCTGCGGCCGTTGCGGCTCGTTCGACCTTGCCGCCGATCGGCGACAAGGGGGAGCCGACCGACGGCGCTCGCGACGAAGACTCATGGAGGCCGATCTCGAGGGGGCGTGCGAGGGGGGCCGTCGCAGGACGGACGACTCGGCGAGAGAACTTCGAGCGGCTCGAAGCGATCGCCCGCGCATCGTATCCGTTCCCCTCCGGGAGCGTCAACGAACGGGCGGATCCCGTCGCTGCGTGGGCTTCGAGGATCTCGCCGCGTGCTGCCGCTCTCGCGTCGCGTCAGCGNNCAGCGACGCGAGCATGTTCGCACGTGTCGCCGAGCGGACGCGCGGGCCTTGGGCGTCGGAAGCAGGCGTCGAGCTGCGTCGGCCGGCTTCCGGCCGGGCGCGTCGGACAGGTCGCTCAGACGTATTCCTGATAGAGCGGCTTGATGATCAGCTCGGGAACATGAGCGGTGCCGGGGAGCTTGGCGATGGCGGCGACCATCGCACCGATATCGTCCGGCTGAACCATCTGCACCTTGCGCTCGTCGGGGACCGGCACCGGACGCTGGTCGAGGATCGGCGTGTTCACTTCGCCGGGATAGATCGAGGTGACTCGGATCCCGTGCTTCGATTCCTCGTTCCCGACGGTGGTGCCGAGCGCCGAGAGAGCGAACTTCGACGCACAATAGGCGACTCCGCCGAGCGTCAGCGCTCGCTTGCCCGAGATCGACGAGATGTTGACGATCAGGCCGCTCCGGTGCGGACGCATCAGCGGCAGGGCGTGGTACATGACGTTGTAGCCGCCGGTGGCGTTGATCCTCAGCACCTCGTCCCACTGTTCCGGCGTCATCGTCTCCATGCTGCGGGTTCGGATGTTCACTCCGGCCGCATGGACAAGAATGTCCAGACGCCCCCAGCGAGCGCCGAGGTCCTGGAAGACTGCCGCGACGGCAGCGCGGTCGCCGACGTCGAGCGTACGGACATCGATCCGATCGTCGGCGGCGCACGCCGCTCGCGTCTCGTTCAGCGGTCCTTCGCGCCGCCCCAGAAGCATCAGGCGACATCCTTCGGCGGCGAGGGCCCGAGCGATGCCGGCTCCGATTCCGGTCCCTCCCCCAGTGATCACGACAGTGCGGTCGGCGAGACTCATTGGAACCTCCGGCGGCGCGAGAGGGGGCGGCTGGGCGATCGGGAATCGGCGCGGAGGCGCGCTTGAGCCCCCGGCGTCGGCAGAGAATAATCGAGGCCGCCGACGTTCGGGGAGCCCCCCGAGCGGAGATCGCTCGGGCGGACTTCCGCGATAGGACATCAACGCGACCGACGGACGGGAGGGGGCGTGGCTGAGGCGATCAGCGCGAGACGAACGACGATCGACGCTTCGCATCGCCGTTGGGCCGTTCGGCTCTGGGGACGAGTCGCGACGCGCGGCGGCGCTCCGCTGGACACGTCCGATCGGATCGGCACTCCCGAGAACATCGAGTTCTCGTACTTCGGCGCCGGGCCGTTCGTCCGCTTTCTCGCCTTCTCGGTCGACACGCTCGTCTGGCTCTTCGGCTTCTTCGCCCTCTGGCTGCTCGTCGCGATTCTCTTCGGCTTCGCCTCGACCTACCTGATCCGCATCGGTCTCGGGGAGCTGGTCGATTCGCTTTCCGAGATGGCGTCGGGGCTCTTCCTGCTGTCGCTCTTCCTGACCTACTGGATGATGTGGGGGCTGTGCGAGACGTTCTTCAACGGACGGACGCTCGGCAAGTTCCTGTTCCGACTGCGCGTCGTGACGATCGAAGGGCATCCGATCCGCGGCTGGCAGGCGATGATCCGGACGATCGTCCGCTCGATCGACGTCATGCCCCTCGCGCCGCCGATGCTGATCTCGGGGACGTTCTTCGGCGAAGAGGCAGGACGCAACCTGCTGACCGGCGAACTCGAACCGCCGTTCTTCATCCTGCCGACCGGTCTGCTCGGCTTGCTGGTGATGTCCTTCGCCCCACGGTTCCGTCGCATCGGCGATCTCGTGTCGGGCACCTGCGTCGTCTATGAACATCGCGGTTGGCGCCCCGGACTGGCGGTCCTCGAAGACCCTCGCACCGCCGCGCTCGCGGAGCTGATCCCTCCCGGGTTCCGTGTCCGCCGCGAACTGGCTCNNGTCAGCTCGTACGTCCACAAACGGCGTTACCTGTCGATCCAGCGGCGGCGCGAGATCGCGGCGCATGTCGCCGAGCCGCTGATCCGGCAGTTCGGCCTGCTTCCCGACACCGGCTACGATCTGCTGATGTGCGCGCTCTATCACCGGACGTTCGTCGTCGCGCGGAGCGACGAGACGGCTNNCTCGCGCCGCCAGGCCGAGCGCTGCCGAATCGATTCCGCCGCCGATGCCGACAGCGATGCCGATGACGACACCTGCTGAGACGCCCATGCCGCCGGCCACTGCGATTCCCGAGGTGGCGGTAGCGGCCGCGGTGGCCGCAGCCGATCGAGGTCCTCGCGTCGACGGATCGGCGACCGGCTCGATGACGGCAGGGCAGGAGGGAGAGCGATGAAGGTCGGCGCACTGCTCGAACGACGTCAGGAGCGATGGGTCGAACTCGAACGACTCTGCGGCGCGGTCGGTCTTCCGGGAGCGAAGCCGGATGCCGAGACGGTCAATCGTTTCGCCCGACTGTATCGCGATGCCTGCGCGGA
>DMPQ01000468.1 GCA_003455945.1 Planctomycetaceae bacterium | reverse complement strand
AGCGCAGGGGTCCCCCGTGCCTCTCCCCTCAGTGCCCCGTCCCTCCCCGACTCTCTCCCATCCGCACCGACAAGAAACGACAGAAGCCTCACGAACGACTCGCGAGGCTTCTGAAGCGGAAGGGGCGGGATTCGAACCCGCGGTNNTCGACCACTCTGCCACCCCTCCGGAAGCAGACGACCGACGGCAGATCGATGCCGGTTCGGCCAGTCGAGATCGGCATTCTAGACCGATCGGTTCGATCCAGAAAGAGGTTTGCCGACCGGGGGGACTCGGTAAGAGAGAGCACGCTCGGCGAAGAGGTTCGGACCAGCACCAAGACGCGTGCCGACGGGGCGTTCCCTCGCGCATTCGCGAGCCGACTCGCACGATTCGCTCGCGAAACACCGGATTTACCCCCTCGCGCCGCCCGTCCTGACCCTACCTCGACCGACCCAGACGGGCGCCGTGGGATTTGCCCACAAATCGAGCGGCGCCGAAAAACTCGTTCAATCCCGCACGACCCTCCGGGCGATCATTCCCCTAGACACTGGACGGGGTCGATGCGCCTGGTGCGTCTCCTCCCCCGAACCGCGTTCCGGTAAATCAGGCAGGATGCGCCATGGTCCGCTCGCAGGAACTCGCTTGTCTTACGCTCCGGACGGCCGCCGGCCGTGCTGACGAAGGCCGCGACGTCGGAACGCCCTCGCTGCTCCGACCGGACGCACGCTCGTCTCGCTCTCGTCTGGCCCTTCTGGCGATGGTCGCGATCTGGGGTTTGCTCCCCGGTTGCACCGCGCTCAAGGGGCTCAACAACACGCTCGCCTACAACTCGACCTCCGACAGTTTCATCACCGGTTGGCGCGATAACGTCTGGGCCAAGCGAGCCTACAACGTCCGCGCCGCTCGACTTCCGGTCGGCCAGTTCGAAGGATCGTTCCGCGAAGGGTTCATCTCGGGCTATCGCGGAGTCGCTCAGGGTGGGAACGGCTGTCCGCCCGCTCTTCCGCCGCGAAAGTTCTGGAGCTGGAAGTACCAGTCGGGTGAAGGGCAATGCAAGGTGCAGGCTTGGTACCAGGGCTATTCGTATGGCGCTACGGCGGCGGACGAAGATGGCCTCGGCAACTTCCGTGAGATTCAGGTCTCGGGGCCCATGGAAGAGGCGCTCAAGGCGCACGGCCTCGGGCAGAACGCCCCGTGCATCAACTGCGGTCCGGACGGCAAGCCGTTGCCGCCGAATCCGATGATCGATCCGCAGATCCCCGCCGAGACGATCCTGCCGCAACAAGCTCCGATCCAACGGCCGCGGGTACCGGTTCCTGCCGCAGCCGTTCCGCCCCCCGCTTCGTCTCGGCCGGAGGTTCGCCCCGTCTCGTATGAGGTGGAGCGGTTGCCGCCGACGCGGTGAGTTTTCGGTCCCGGTCTCCGTCCGAAGGTTCGGGCATTGTCGGCGGTCGTTCGGACCTCGCGATGCCGAAGCACGAGTCCGCAGCTCATTTCCGGAGTTCATCGGTCATGTCAAGGACGACTCCAAGCCTCGCGATCCCCGGCATTCGTCGCGCAGCGGCCCTTTTGGCCCTCGTCGCGGTGGCCGGTGCGACCGGATGCACGTCCGTAATATCGCCGATCAATGCGATACCTGCTGATCGTGTCCCGGCACAGTTTCTTGCCGCCCCGAAGGCGAACAAAGTTCCGATCGACCTGGCTCGTCTGCGACAGGAGCCGCCCGAACAATATTTGCTTGCCCCCGGCGACATTCTCGGCATTTCGATCGAATCAATTCTAGGCAAGGACGGCGAGCCGCCTCCGGTTCACTTTCCGGAAAAGGACTCCGATTTGCCTCCGGCGATCGGATTCCCGTTTCCGGTTCGAGAGGACGGGACTATTTCGTTACCGCTCGTCCCAACGATTTCTGTCGAGGGGCTGACGCTGACGCAGGCCCGCGAGGTGATTCGCAAGGCGTACATGGATGATCAGAACATCCTGCGCGAAGACCGAATCATCGTCACGCTGATCCGCGAACGGACCGTTCGCGTGACAGTGGTTCGCCAGGACTCGGGAGGTGGTACGGGGAGCGGCAACTGGCTCCAACGACAGGTCCTTCAAACAGGGTCAGTACGAAACGACCAGTCGAGTGAGGGCTACGTCCTCAACTTGCCCGCGTATAAGAATGATGTACTGCAGGCATTNNCAGCAGCACTACCAGAACCAGAATCCGTGCTATTGCCCGCCTCCGCTGCCTAACGACGCCACCATCACTCGAATCCCACTTCGCCTATCCCCCGGCGAAATCCCGTCCTTTTCTCAAGAAGACATAATCTTGAATGAAGGTGACATCGTAGTTATCGAATCACGAAACACGGAAGTTTTCTACAGCGGTGGTCTCCTTCCGGGTGGCGAACACCAGATTCCTCGCGATTACGACCTTGACGTGCTTGGAGCAGTCTCTCTGGTAGGCGGTCGGGTTGGAGTGAACTCTCAAGGAAATGGTGGCCTGGGTGGTATCACACAGGGGCTTGGCGGTGCTCCTCCGAGCGACCTGATCGTGCTCCGCAAACTCCCGTGCAACCAGCAGATCGCGATTCAGGTCGACCTGACTAAAGCGATTAACGATCCGTCAACTCGAATTCTAGTGCAACCTGGCGACACACTAATCCTGAGATACAAGCCGGCCGAAGAGGCGCT
>DMPQ01000454.1 GCA_003455945.1 Planctomycetaceae bacterium | reverse complement strand
CCGATACCAGCGACTCGAGCGGCGGTTGAAGCAGGTAGTACAGCCGATCCTGCAGCTTGATGACGTCGGTCGGCGGCTTCATCCGCGTCCGGCGTTTGAGCTTGGAACGGCGTCGAGCGCCGTTGGCCGAGGCGTCGCGATCCGCGCCGTCGCTCCCCTTGTTTCCCCAGGCGAACGACGGGGCCTCGGGAAAGACGAAGCTGCGCACCTTCAGCGGCAGCGCCGCGATCTTCATCGAGGCGACTCGCGGGTTCGCGACTTCGCCGCAGCCGCCGCCGGTGACGTCGACGGCAAAGTCGAGTTGCCCGGCATGGCGAGATTCTGCGCGAGAGCGTTCGATGGCCGAATCGTCGCGCCGCTCGGCGCCGCGACTGCTCGACGGCATCGGCCAGGCGAATGTCGCGACCTTCAGCAGCGAGTCTCCCTCGACTCCGCGCGGGAGCAGCTCGCCGCTCATGCCGCCTCTCCCGGACGCCGAGTCGCGGGGCGCGATGCGCTCTTCCGCGCCTCGTCGAGCGCCTCGCGGATTCGATCGAACGGTTCGCTCAGATCGTCGATCGCCAGCGTCTCGAGCATCGAATCGATGCGCGATCCGAGAGACGAGTCGCGAGCCGCCAGTTCGAACTCGCCGACCGCTCGACGCAGCTCCCAGGGAGTCGAGTCGATCGCGGCGTCCGAATCGTCATGCGAACGGACCAGGACCGGCCCCCACGATGCGGCCGGGGCGCCGTCGATCACCTCACGACGATCGGTCAGCACCAGGCGCAACGGAAGCTTCGCCGCTTCGGTCAGCGCGCCGACGATCCGCTCGCCGACAAGAAACGGCTCGAGCGTCGCTCCGTAGAGAATCTCGTGAGCGCGCGACGGCTTCACCGGGGCGGTCGCATGGAACTCGAGCGGTCGGCCGAGCGGATTGACGACCAACAGACCGCCGACGTACCCGAGTTCCTCCGACTTCACCACCGTGACGAAACCGATCCCCGTTTCGCTCCCCTTGGTCGAGCTCATGGTTCCTCGCCGACGAACGCCTTGGTGCAGACTCATGCAGGTCGAACTCCCGTTGCATCGAACCGGGCTCGTTCGCTTCTTGAGTGTCGATCGTCGGTGTCGCGACTGTCGTGACGAAGACGCAAGGCCGGCGGACGACGCGCGACGAGACGCCTGCGAAGACTAGGAAGACGAGGCCAAGTCAAGAGTCTGCGCGGCATTAGACGAACTTCGCGCCGCACTCGATTTCGTTGCGATTGCCTGCAACTCGACAACGCCGAACGCCGCTGTCTATACTTGGCTTCGCCCGTGTCGGAGCGGCGAAACAAGTGCCTGCGACAGGCGACCTGATGCCGCTGGGCATCGCCGAACGAAGGCATCGCCGATCGAAGCGACGCCCGCCCGTTCCGACCGACGCTATTCATCGCCCATCTCGTCATCGCTGATCGTTTCGAGACTTCGGGAGTTCGACCATGGCCGACGAGTCGCAGCAGTCACCACTCTTTCGGATCGACCTGGACGAGACGGTCGGTGCGGATCTGGAAGGGATGGAGGATGCCGAGGACACTCGCGAACTGCTGCGGCAACTGGTGATCGGTCAGGAACGTCAGAACGAACTGCTCGAGGATCTGGTCGAACATCTGGTCGCGTCGAGCCGTCAGCGAGCTCACGAACTCGGACAGTGGCGGCAACAGAATCCGCAGCTCGCCCGAAAGTGCCGGCAAGCCGCCGAGGCGATCAGCCGGATCCAGACCGAGTTTCTCGAGCAGCTGACCGAAGAGATCTCGTGCAATTCCGAAGCGCTCGCCGACGGCGACTTTCTGCTGAACGAGTTCGTCGATCGGTTCGGTCCGCGGTTGGCGCACCTGAACGGCGTCGCTCAGGTCCTCTCGCAACTCGGCAGCGCTCCGACCAACTCCTGAATCACCGGCGGCCAAGCTCGCCTTTCGTTGACGCGGCGTCTCTCGAGGTGCCGAAGTTCGGTCAGGGGGCGACGCGGCAGTCATCGCCCTTGATTCGGGAGCGGGTCGAGACGTACGATGCGCGAATCTCGGCGACCGGCCGATCGACCATGAGGCTCGGGTCCTCGCTGGTCGGTCCGCTTCGGGTCAGCTCTGCCGACGTTCGGACTCCGCCCCCTTGAAGCGATTCGAATCCAGCTCGAACGGTTCCGCCTGCGGAACTTCGTCGGTCCATGGGGACCGATCGAGTCGGTTCGGTCGTCGGCTGGCGGTGTTGCTGCTCCCGCTGCTCTTCGCGCCATGGGCCATCGCGCTCGTGGCTCCATTCCGAATCGATTCGGAACGGTCCGGAACATCCTTGCTCCGTGACGGTTCGCCCGGTCCGGAATCGGTCGAAACCGACGCCGAAGCCGGGGATGATACCTCGGTCGCGACGGTGGTCGACGAGGTGCGGGCGCCGGTCAGTTCGGCGCTCCGAAACGGCACGGGATCTCCACGGGTCGCTGTCGATTCGCGAGACACCTGGGTCGTCCCGACGGTCTTCTTCCGCTCGGCCACTGCGGCATGGTCCGGTTCCCGGATCGACGCTTTCGGTGGCGTCCATCTTCGACCGGCGATCACGCTGGTCCTTCTCTCGGTCCTGCTGCGCGAGTGATCGACCGATCTCACGCGGCGTTCTTCGGACCGCATCGGTTCGCCTGCTCTGCCTGACGACAAGTCCTGTCGCGTTCCAGCTCCGAAAACGGGGCCGGCTCTGTCGCGATCGGTCGTCACGAGAAAGTTCGAGCGACCGTTCGAAGTCCGATCGCCGCGTCTCTCGACGGCATCGATCTTCGCATCCGAACGGCATGCCGGCGTCACATCGGCCAGCTCATCGAGCGGCCTGCGCCGGACCGAGGACCTGACTCATGTCTCGAACCATCCGCTACTCCGCTTCCGACCCGACCTACGTCGAGCGGTTGCTCGACAAGGTGACCGAACTGGCCGACTCCGGCAGGGCGAACGAGGCGCTCGCGCTGCTGACGAACTTCGATCTGCAGAGCCCGGAACTGCTCAACGCGACCGGCGTCTGCCTGATGCGCTGCGAGCGCTACGACGACGCGATCCGCGTCTTTCGGAGCTATCAGATGGCGGCCGGAGGAATCCGGACTCGCGACGATCTGCCGAACCATCATCGCTGCAACTTCGCGCTCGCTCTCGGACTCTCGGCGCGAGTCGGCGGGATGTCGGACGTGCTCAAAGAGATCGGCAACCCGGACGACGCCGACGTCGTACGGACCCGGGCGATACTGGATCGCTGGACGGCGTCACTCTCGTGGACCGGACGTCTCGGATGGTGGCTGGGCGTCGCTCCCGATGTCCCGCTGGCGGTCGACGGACCGATCGGAACGTTCCGCCCGGCGGCAGTGACCGAGCAGGTCACTGCCAAGACGGCGTGAGCGGTCAGAGCGCTGATTACGCGACCGATCGGTCTCGCGAGAAGGGCCCGAGCCGAGTCAGGTTCGATTCGTCGATCGCAAGACGACGAATCGGCTCGGCAGATCGGCACGGCGAATCGAAACGCTGTTGACCGACCTCTCGCTCCCTCCGCCTTTCGCCGCCGGAAATCGGCGGNNCTCGGAGGGAGCGAGTCGCGATCGGTGGACGATCGCGAGACACTGACGGCAAGTCGCTCAGACCGCGTGATTGACCGCCGTCGCGGCGATATCGAATGCGACCGGACGCTGTCGATCGACACGAGTCAACCGCTCGACCTCGCGCGACACCGTCGCGCCGAGGCGATCGGCGACTCGCGACAGACACTTGGCAAGCTCCGAGTCCTGATCGCTGATGACGAGCACCGGAATCCCTCGAATGCCGACGGTCACACGACAGGTCTTGTCGATGCCGCCGCGAGGGCCGTTGATGTCGTCGACGACCAGTCGGACGGAACGGATCCGCGATGCGAAACGCTGCAGGGCGAACTCCAGCCGACGTTCGGCCAGTTTTCGGAGGGAAGCTCCGAGAAGTCCCTTTCGGTCGGTGATCTGCACGTTCATGTTGCGACTCCGGCTAGGTTGGCGAACAGGAACCGGTTCGTCGAACCGCGTCCTGTCTTGGGAACTCTAGGCGCGATCCGGTCGTGTCGACCAGCCGCGCTCTGGGGGGAAGCTCACGCGAGTTCGCTTGCGTTCCAGCCGGATCGCGGACAAACGGGGGGGAGAAAAGAGGCACAAAGGGCCCCTGCGCTTGGCGCTT
>DMPQ01000086.1:3869-4781 GCA_003455945.1 Planctomycetaceae bacterium | reverse complement strand
GGCAGCCAAGCGGAAGCCGGCGGCTGGCTCGACGGAGCGACGATCGCCTTCGATTGGCCGGTCGAAGCGGGGCGACTGTATCGAGGCAGCGTCGCCGAGCGGGAGTTCGTCGCCTGGGTCGCGTCGAGCGACAAGGCCGATCCGGTCTTCGGCAAACGTCTGATCGAGCTGGTCCGCCCGCGGGTGGCGATCGTCGCAGGATTCGGCGTCGGTCTCGATGAGGGGACTCCTCAGGGGACGATCGTCATCGCCGACCGTGTGCGGTCCGAAGGGGGCGGAGTGATCCGTTCCGCGATCGGACTCGAACAGGCCGAGGACGATCCGCGACGCGGAATCCGCTACGGCCTGATCACCACCGTGTCGCGTCCCCCCGCGGCCGGCCCCGAACGAAAGTCGCTGCACGCAGACAGCGGCGCGGTGCTCGCCGAGCCGGACGGGGCAGGGCACGTTGCGCTGCTCGACCGAGCCGGCATCCCGTGGCTCGCCGTCCGCATCGCGACCGAAGGAGTCGAGGACGCGCCGTCGCTTCAGCTCAGAGCCCTGCTCGATCAGGCGACGCTGTCGGGAAAGATCGGCGCCGCGGTCGGGTCGCTCTGGCAGGAACCGAAATCTGCCAAGGAATTGTGGCGCATCCAGGAGGACGCGCTGCGGGCCGGAGACCGCCTCGGCAAGTCGCTCCGTTGGCTCGTCGGCAGCCTGCCCACTTAGGCGTCCGGTTTCCCGCCGAGACGCCGCGACCAAGATGATCGCAAGGAGACCGACGATGAAGGTGTTGCTGGCGAGCCCGCGCGGCTTCTGCGCGGGGGTAAACATGGCGATCGAAAGCCTCGAGATCGCCCTGCGCGAGTTCGGCAGCCCGGTCTACGTCTATCACGAGATCGTCCACAACAAGTACGTCGTCGATTCGTTCCG
>DMPQ01000086.1:0-3841 GCA_003455945.1 Planctomycetaceae bacterium | reverse complement strand
GGACACGAAGGGCACGACGAAGTGCTGGGGACGATGGGCGAGGCGCCCGAAGCGATGGTGCTGGTCGAGGACGAGGCGGGAGTCGATCGACTGGTGATCGAACCGGGAACGAAGCTCGCCTACCTGACTCAGACGACGCTCTCGGTCGACGACGCCAATCGGATCATCGCCCGACTCAAGACGCGCTTCCCCGACATCGTCTCGCCTCCGAAGGAAGACATCTGCTACGCGACGCAGAATCGCCAGGAGGCGGTGAAGACGTTGGCCGGGGAGGCGCAGTTGCTGTTGGTGCTCGGCAGTCAGAACAGCAGCAACAGCCAGCGGCTTCGCGAGATCGGCGTCGAACGTGGGATCCCCTCGTATCTGATCGACGGAGTCGCCGATATCCGGCGCGATTGGTTCGACGGCATCGAGACGGTGCTGGTGACGGCCGGAGCCAGTGCGCCCGAGACGGTCGTGCAGGAGTGTCTGGACTTTCTGGTGCGCGAGTTCGGCGCCTCGGTCGAGGTGCGCGAACTGCGCCGCGAGACGGTCCACTTCCAGTTGCCTCGCGAGCTGCGGGCGCTCGCCTAGAAGGACGCGCGCTCGAGTTCGCTCGGTCGCGAATCCTCGCCGGGCACCGTATCGCTTCGAAGGGAGCGGTCGACCGGCGACGATCGAGGCGCGGCGATCGACGTGTGACGATCGAAGTTCGCGAAGCGAGTCCAAGTCGTTCGGCGGCACGCGCCAGCACTCGGCGGCGCGCTCCGCACTTGTTGACTTGCGCGTGCTTCTCTATGCTTACCCCCGGTTCGACGCGAGTGGCGCATGTGGCGTTCGTCGCTTGTCGCCGGACCCTACGGCTTTCGGGATTCGAGGCGGTCGGTCGGACGGACGTCTCGGGCTCTCGCGAGCCGTTTTTCGTTGACCGATCAGGTCATGCATCAGAGCCGCATCGGTAGCGGCTGAGCGGCGACGACCGCTTCGCGGCGATGGTCGCAACGCGATGCGTTCTCAGCGCGAGGCGGCGAGCAGTTCGCGGCGCGATGCCAGATAAGCGCGACCCGACGCGCGGGCTCGTTCCGAGAGACGTCGCTCGAGCTGCTCGAAGTCGGCTCGTTCGCCTGACGTGAGCAATCGCTCGTACCAGTCGGCCGGCAACTCGTCCCCCTGGGATGAGCCGAACAGACGTTCGATCTTGGCCAGGGGCGAGCGGGATCCGTCGCGCTCGCCGGTCGGTTCCGATCGAGCCGCTTCGCGAAGTTCGAGCGTGGCGCGGGCGAGGCGTTCGGCCTTGGCTCGCGCTTCGGCGTCGGCGACGTCGAACAAGGCGACCCAGAGACGCTCGGAAGCGGAGCGGCGTCGCTGGCCGTCGCTCGCTGCATCGACCGTCATGGCGACCGCGTCGATCCTCAGCAGGCCGTTGGTCGCCGAGAGGGGAAGATCCAAGCGGATCCGCAGTCGCTGTTCTCCTTCGAGCGGTTGTTCCGAATCGCGACGAAACCGATACGCGACTCCGCGTCCCTGATGAGTCGTCCCCGCAGCGACGATCTGCCGCTGAGGTGCGATCCGTTCGAAGCGAGCCGTTTCGGCCTGGCGGCGCGACAGGTCGGCGTTGAGCGCACCGTCGATGCCGGTCGCGCGACCGTCGAGATCGAGCTTGATCCCTGATTGCGAATCCCCCGTCCGTTCCACCGCGATCGAACCGACGTACTCCGAAGCGAGACGGGTGCGCGGCCAGTAGTCGACCACCATCGAGCTCCCCGACACTTCCGTCACCTCGATCAGCAACTCGTCCACCGACTCGGGCGAATGGGCGCCGAGCCAGTGCGACACCGGCAGCTCGATCTCGACCAAACGCCGACCGAACGGCCTCGGAACTCGCGAATCGTCGCAGCACGACTCGACCGCGACGAACGGGGCCAAGGCCGGAGCGTCGAACCGGATCGGCTGTGCGGCGACCGACATCGCGACCGCGATGTTTCCCAGCAGGGCGAGAGCGAGCGGAAGTGAAGAGCAGGGGGCGTTCACGAGGGGGATGCTCCGAACGATGTTCGGCACGAGACGGATCCGGGGCGGGATCCGGATCGCCGTCGTCGGCGATCGGAACTCGTCGCTCGTTCCCTGCGACGCGAGGCGACTGAGCCTCAGAAGATCGGCGGTCGAACCATATTGCCGGTCGGATCGCCAGAGGGCGAACGGCGACTCGGCGGTCGTTCCGTCCTGGAAAGAAGCCTCTCGACGACCTCGCGGAGGAAGTCGGCGGAGGGGCTCGGTCCGTCGTCGGACCGAGACGCGAATCGAATCGTCGAGGGGCGTCCGATCGAGTCGAGCTCGATCGCGCCCCGACGCGGTGCGATTCGAACTCATCCTACGAGTGCGGCTCGCTCGGTCAAATCGCGCATTCCCGGCGAGCGTCGCGCCGGGCTCGATCGGATCACGCCGCGCGGCGGAGCGACGGCGACATTTCGTCTTCGCCCGAGAGGTCGTCGAGCGGTTCCGCGGTCGGCGGGGTGCTTTCCTTGCGCGGAGCCCAGACGTCGATCAGGGCAAGCAACTGCCGATCGAGCTCCTCCAACCGCTCGAGGACATCGTCCTGGCGTCGATCGAGGTCCTGAACGCGCTGTTCGTAGCCGACGGCATCCAAGCTGAGGCATCCGAAGAAGCTGGGCGATCTCGGTCGTTGTCTTCCCTGACGTCGTCGCGATCGCCGAACCGGCTCGCTCCGTTATCGTCCTGAGCCCACCGGACACCTGTCGGTCGTCAGGGAAGTTCCGGTTATCGAAAATGGGCAAGCTAGGTTCTCCTTGGGGCCGTCCCCGAGAGGAGGCGTTACGTCGTTGTCCAGCCGACTGCAGCGAGCCGACCGAGTCGGTCCGATTCGGACCGCTCGCTGCGACGGGGGCCCACTTGTGTCGCTTCGGGTCGATCGGTCAACTTGCAGGGAGACCTGCGATTTCTGGACGCCTCAACCGGAAGGAGTTCCCGAGACATGCGACGCGCGAAGATCTCGATCATCGGAGCCGGCAACGTCGGCGCCACGACGGCCCATTGGTGTGCGGCGGCCGAGCTGGGCGACATCGTGCTGCTCGACATTCCGGCGGCCGAGGACATGCCCAAGGGGAAGGCGCTCGATCTGATGCAGAGCTCCCCCGTGATGGGCTTCGATTCGAACATCATCGGCACGACCAGCTACGCCGACACCGCCGGCAGCGACGTCGTCGTGGTGACCGCGGGGATCGCCCGCAAGCCGGGGATGAGCCGCGACGATCTGCTGGCGACCAACGCCAAGATCGTCTCGAGCGTCGCCGAGCAGATCGCCAAGAGCAGCCCGAACGCGGTCGTCATCGTCGTCAGCAATCCGCTCGACGCGATGGTGCAGCGGGTTCAGCAGGTCACCGGATTCCCTCATGGCCGAGTGATCGGCCAGGCGGGCGTGCTCGATACGGCTCGCTACCGCACCTTCATCGCGATGGAACTCGGCGTGAGCGTCGAGGATGTCTCGGCGCTCCTGATGGGCGGGCACGGCGACACGATGGTACCGATGCCGACCTGCACGACGGTCGGCGGCATTCCGGTCCGACGTCTGATGTCCGAGGAGAAGCTGAGCGCGATCGTCGATCGGGCTCGCAAGGGGGGCGCCGAGATCGTCTCGCTTCTGAAGACCGGCAGCGCCTATTACGCTCCGGCTGCGGCGACGGCCCAAATGGTCGAAGCGGTGGTTCGCGACAAGAAGCGTCTGATCCCTTGCGCCGCTTACTGCGACAAGGAATACGGCGTCGGCGGCTACTACGTCGGCGTGCCGGTCGTGCTCGGCACGGCGGGCGTCGAGCGGATCGTCGAACTCGATCTCGATCCGCAG
>DMPQ01000279.1:2551-4118 GCA_003455945.1 Planctomycetaceae bacterium | reverse complement strand
CTCGAAGCGATGCGTCGCAAGCGCGCCCGAGGCGAGGATGTCGACCTGGTCGAGATGCAGGTCAAGGAGAACCAACTCCGTCAGCAGGAAGAGAGCAGCAAGGTTCGGCTCGAGGTGCTCGAGGAGCGACTGACGCGCGAAACGGCTCAGCGGGTCCGCGAAGCGAACAACAACACGCGGCTCGAGATCCAACGGACCCAATCCTGGTACAAGGGGATCTCGGTCGGAATCCCCTGGATCCCGCTGGCGTTGATCGGCATGGGCGTCTTCGCCTATCGCCGTCTCCGCGAACGGGAAGGCATCTCGAAGAGCCGGCTCCGCACCTGAACCCTCCCGAGCCGGCGGNNCTCCGGCCGCACCGCCGCGAACCGCACGCGCCGATCGAGGAACCCAACGTGTCGTCCGATACCTCCAAGACCCTGATCTCCGTCGCCGTGGCCGGTTCGCTCGCGGCGATCGCCTATTTCACCTACCCGTGGATTCCGCCGATCGAGCCGTCGGCGGACATCGGCAAGCCGCTGTTCGATCAGGAGCGGTTCACCGTCGAGAACGTGGCGACGCTCGAGATCGTCCGCTACGACTCGGCCGCCGACCGATTCTCGGAGTTCAAGGTGACGCGCGATCGGCGCGGCATCTGGACGATTCCGTCGAGCGACGGCTATCCGGCCGACGCCGAAGANNCGAGCCGACACGGCGGTCGGACAGACCGGTGTCGGCACGCTGGTGACCGTCAGCGACGCTGCCGGCGAGACGATCGGCAGCCTGATCATCGGCAACTCGGACGAGAACCAACCGAACCTCCGCTTCGTGAGGCGGCCGGGACAGCCGCTGATCTTCGTCGTCGACTACGATCCGACGGTCCTCAAGACCGACTTCCGCGACTGGATCGACAAGGACCTGCTGCAGATCGACGCGGTCGACATCGCGCGTCTGGATATCGACGACTATCAGGTGCTGATTCCCGAAGCCGGGGACGCCGGTCGCCGCTTCGCGTCGATCCAGCCCCGTTTCCGCGCCGCGGTCCGATCGCAGGGGACTCGCTGGGAACTGGAGCGGTTCCTCGAGTACGTCGATCCGAACGAACCGACGGAACGGACGGTCGGAGCCGAGGAGGAACTGAATCAGGTGCGTCTGAATCAGGTCGCCTCGTCGCTCGACACGCTCGAGATCGTCGATGTCGTCCGCAAGCCGTCGGGACTCGGCGTCGATCTCAAGGCGATCGATACGGCCGAGGAGATTCTCGACCTCAACGCCAGCGGCTACGTTCCGGCTCAGGCAGCCGACGGGTCGCTCGAACTCAAGAGCGTCAACGGCGATCTCTTCGTCGATACGGCCGATGGCCTCCGCTACACCCTGCGGTTCGGCAACATCCGTCAGGGAGAAGGAGCGGCGGGAAGCCTGGATCGCTACATGATGGTCGCCGTCAGCGTCAACGAGAGCGCCTTTCCGATGCCCGAGTTGCCCGCGCTTCCGGACATCGGTCTCCCCGGAGGCGATGCCCCGGCGCCGGGCGACTCGCCCGAGGGTGCCCCGCTGCCTGACGGCGGCGCTCCGGCTCCCGGCGATG
>DMPQ01000279.1:0-2518 GCA_003455945.1 Planctomycetaceae bacterium | reverse complement strand
GACGTCGCGACGCGGAGTATCGCCGCCTGGTCGACGAGCGGAACACGCGGCTCGACAACGCCCGTCGCCGAGTCGAGGAGCTCAACGGCCGTTTCGGCGATTGGTACTACGTCGTTTCGGAGAAGAGCTTCAAGGAGATCCGGATCGAGCGGAGCGAGCTGATCGTGCCGCGCGGTACGGGAGCGGCCGATCCGAACGCGAACCCCGGCCTCCCCCCAGGGATCCCCGGCCTTCCGGGACTCGGCGGTCCGGAGAATTGAGTCGGCGTCGTACGGGAAGCGAGCGCGACAGGCCGATCGCACGTCGAGGAGGATTCGGCTTGACGGACGAGACGTCTCGTGGGAAGGCGACAGCAGCTCGACAGCCTGCCGAGCGGCTGCTGGTCTGGCTCGTTCGCCTCAACGGCCTCGTCCTGCTCCTGGCGCTCGGCCCGATCCTGATGCCGGCCGAGCTGATGCGTTCGATCCACGAACGACTCGGGCTCGGCCCGTTCCCCGACGTTCCGATCAGCTATTACCTGGCGCGAAGTCTGTCGGCGACCTATGCGCTGCACGGCGCGTTGACGTTCGCGATGTCGTTCGACGTCGACCGCTATCGACCGCTGCTGAAGGTCCTGGTCGTGTCGAACGCCCTGTTCGGCGCCGTGATGTTCGGCATCGATCTGGCGGTCGGCATGCCCTGGTTCTGGACGGCGATCGAAGGGCCTCCGATCGTCGGCTACGCGCTGCTGATCGCGGCGACGATGTCTCGGATGGGCCGAGTTCCGGCGACGCAGTGAGTCGAACCGCCGGAACCCGGCGCCGCATGTCGCCGAGCGTCAGCGTTTCGCTCCGCCTGCCATCGCCAGGATCCGCTTCCACTCGCTTGCCTTGACCGGCTGGACCGACAGTCGCGATCCGCGGCGGAGCAGNNTCGTTCGGATCCCACGCCGTCGGATCGGGAATCGCCCGGCGGCTGGCGACCGAAGCGCGGCCGACGATCGCCGGGGGATCGGAGTTGGAATGATGGATCAGGACACCGTCGCCGAACTTCATCGAGTCGCGCATGAAGTTGCGCGCCTGGTAGTTCCGCACGCCGTCCCAGCCGGTCGTCTTGCCGGGGAGCCGATTCCAGTCGTCGATCGAGAAGACGTCCGGTTCGGTCTTCACCAGCCAGTGTCGGATCTCCCCCGCCATCGCGTCGCTCGCTCTTCCCGTAGTCACCGGACGATCCGCCTCGCCTCGCGAGTCGCCGGTCGTCCGTCGTGGTCGCCGCCGAGTCGTCGACTCGGGACGAAGGGAGTCTAGCGAGCCTGACGTCCGGGAACACTGGCCATCGCGCCGGGAGTTCCTCCTTCGTACAGACTGAAGTCGGCCCAGACCGGCAGGTGATTCGAGATGTCGAGCGCCTCGTCCATCGTCAGATCGAACTCGTTGTAGAAGTCGAAGACCCCGGAGCGTCCCAGATACTCGACCGTCCCCGGCTGGACGAAGGCGATGTTGTCGTAGGCGGCGGTCCCTCGCGTGTTCGTCGTTCCTTCGCGGAGCGCCACCTGCAGACCGGTCACGTCGACATGCCGGACGATCCGATTCGGATCGGCATTGAAGTCGCCGAGCAGGATCACGTCGTCCTCTCCGCGGCCGTCGTTCCGGACGCCGCGCATCACGTCGGCCATCCACGAGAGTTCCTGATCGACCAGATCGGGATCGACGTGAACGTTGACCAGCGTGAAGGTGAAGGCGACCGACGGCTCGGGACCGAGCACGCGCCCCCAGACGACGAACGGCTCGCGATGCAGCAGATCGTCGGGATCGGTGACGACATAGCTGCTCGAGCGATCGAGCTCGACGCGACTGCGGTCATACAGGAACGCGTACTGTTCCTGTTGAGCCGTTCGACCGATCCGCGGACCGGCGATGATGTCGAACCTCGGTTCGTCCCGATTGACCCAGGCGAGAAGCTGCTCGATCGCGCGAGGGTCCTTCGACGTGATCTCCTGCAGCGCGACGATGTCGAATTGCTGCAGCACCTGCGACAGGCGAGCCATCGCCGCTTCGTCCTGCAGTTTCGACACGCCGAACTGTTCGAGATTGAACGTGGCGATCCGAATCGACGGGACATCCCGATCGCGCACCGAAACGGTCGCGGTTTCGGTCGATTCCGGCAAGCCTCCGTCGCGCAGCGGCTCGACCAGGATCGCGATCGCGTCCTGGACGCTGTGGATCCGATCCTGCTGATGAAACAGGATCGCCGCCGCGCCGACCGCCATGACCAGCAGCGTGATGATTCCGAGCCGCTTCACGGCTGACCTCTCGCACCGAGTTCCCCGTTGCCGCGGACCGAGGTCGCGACCGTCGACAAGTCGCCTTCCGACGACGACTCCTGTCGTTGGCTGTCGACCGTCGCGACGAGGGACGCGGCATCGAAAACCGGTGCTCACGAGAAATCGAGGCGTTCGCTAGCGGACCGGTCGGCGCCTCGGTCAGCGACGTCGACTGGGTAAGCGCCACGTCGTACTGCGACCGACCTCGGTCGCAGC
>DMPQ01000074.1:17198-23329 GCA_003455945.1 Planctomycetaceae bacterium | reverse complement strand
CCGAAGCGAAGCGCCGGGATCAGTCCCGTCGGAAAATGCTGCGACCGGGGTCGGTCGCACTACTCCAGATAGTGCGACCAGGGTCGGTCGCAGTTCGTCAACCCGACGACCGCATCGTTCAGCGCCGCTCGGTGTCGGCAGGCGGGTCGGTCGGGGCCTCTTCGCGGGCGACTCGCTGACTCGCCGCGCTCCCGCCGAAATGCATCTCGGCCATGTACGGCACCGGGCTGAGTTTCGGAGGGGCGGGGCGGTGGATGAACGGGAGCCACGCCAGACGCTGACCGGCGAAGCGCGTCGAGGCGTAGATCGTCCCCGACTGGATCGGACCGGCTCCCAGAATCCAGACGTCGCGCGAATGGCTTCGGCCGACCAGCATGCCTGACTGCCAGATCGGCTCCCGCGATTCCCGCTCGTACGCGAAGACCGCGACCTTCGCCGCTCCGAAACCGATCGACGTCTTGCCGGCCGAGATTTCGGGGAGCATCGGGACCGACGGCGTGTTGGGGAGGAGCGACGCGGCATTCGACAACGCATTGTTCTGCGGAATGCCGTACACCACCTCGTGCGCATCCGACCCCATCGCACCTAGTCGAGGCTCGACGATCACGTCCGCCGAATCGCGGATATCCTGCAGTCGAGCGCCGGAGGCAAGCAGATGTTGCCGGAGCGAACTCTCCACGTACTCGGCGTTGACGAACCCCGGCCCCTTGATCGGCTGCAGGAACTGATCGTCCAGATAGACGGTCCGCCCCTGGAGATCGGTGAAGTCGATCTGCTGGACCGCTCGGTCGACCGCATCCGACACGAGCAGCTGCTCGGTCAGGTTCTTGCTCTGAGTCGTTCCGCAGCCGACCAGGACCACCAGCGCCAGCAGCGTCAGCCCTCGTGACGGTCGTCTCAGCGGCCGAACTCGATCGACGCCGGCGACTCCGCCATCCGCCGCTCCCGAGTCGCCAGGCGATCCGCTCGCGCAACGAACGCCCCGGCGTGCGGTCGTCGTCGACGACGCGGCGGAGTGCGGCGGTGCGAGCGGAAGTCCGAACATCGAGAGACGGTTCCGGACGGAACGGAGGCGGGGGACCGGCGCACGAAACGGGCGCCGGGTCGAGCGAGAATTAGCAGAACGGCTCGGAGGTCGAAAGGCAGATTCGACGACTCGGCCTGCCGGTCAGCCCCTGGCGTGGGCCCGCGTCGTCCCCGACGCGCGGCCGTGCGACTGTCCGTCTTCGAGACGCTCCGAAGCTCGTGTGGTGTTGCCATCGGACGCCCTCGGCTCGGNNGTGCGAACCTGTCGCCGACCCATCCTGCCCGAAGCGCAGCGCCGGGATCAGTCCTGTCGGAAAATGCTGCGACCGGGGTCGGTCGCACTACGTTGGTCGCTCGGCCCCTGACGTGGGCCCGCGTCGTCCCCGACGCGCGGCCGTGCGACATTCCGTCATCGAGACGCTCCGAAGCTCGTGTGGTGTCGCCATCGGACGCCCTCGGCTCGGGGCGAGCCGGGGCCACGCCGGGTGCGAACCTGTCGACGACCCATCCTGCCCGAAGCGCAGCGCCGGAATCAGTACTGTCGAAAAGCTGCGACCGGGGTCGGTCGCACTACGACGACGCTGCGACCGGGGTCGGTCGCACTACGACGACGCTGCGATCCGGGGTCGGTCGCACGACGATGCCCCGCCGGATACCGACACTCCGAACGCCTGAGGGAGGCGATTTCCTGCCTTGGGAGGGGCTTTGGCGGGTTGGGAGAACTCCGCGGCTTTTCGAGTCGCTTCGCCGCAAATCCTTGGTAATCGGTAGTTTACGGCGAACGAGTCGATATTGACGGAGCCCGCAGGATGGCTATAATTCGCGCGTTTGGCAAAGTCGGCAACTCAGGAAGGGATGGTTGAGCCTGCCGGCTGCATTGAAACAGAAGCTTGTGAGCTTTGCGGGTATCGCGAAGTTCGATGGGACCAGGGAGCTAGGGACTAGCCACCTGAGGAGAAGCGGAGCTCGCGTCTACCGAGAACACGTCCACGACCTCGCCGCTCTTCGCCACGGATGCTAGGACCGATGACCATCGCCTAAGGAGAGGATGGTTTTCATGAGCATGAAAACAGTGTTCACGACCGGCGAGGCTGCCAAGATCTGTAAGGTCAGCCAGCAGACGATCATTCGCTGCTTCGACAACGGGACCCTCAAGGGGTTCCGGGTTCCGGGAAGCCGGTTCCGTCGGATTCCGCGAGATCAGTTGTACGCCTTCATGAAGGACAACGGGATTCCGACTGACGCTCTCGAGAGCGGCAAGCGGAAGGTGCTGATCGTCGACGACGACGAAGAGCTGGTCGAGCTGATGGCCGACATGTTCAACCGAGACGGACGCTTCGACGTCCGGATCGCGAACAACGGCTTCGATGCCGGCATGCTGGTCCGCGAGTTCCGACCCGATCTGGTCGTGCTCGACGTGATGCTGCCGGACATCAANNTGCATCTCGGGGATGGTCGAGCAGGACAAGATCGCTGAGCTCCGTCACTGCGGCGCCAACGACTTCCTGAACAAGCCGTTCCCGATCGAGAAGCTCCTCGAGCGATCGTGCGATCTGCTCGATATGGAGCGATCGGCGACCGGTACCTGACGACGATCCCGGGGCTCCGCGGCATGCCCGACGGTTCCGCGCCCCTTGGTTGACGCGAGCGACACGCGACGACCCGAACGCCGGTCCATGCGGCCGGAAACGTTCGGGTCGTTTCGCGCGCCGCATCGAACGACCGATCGTTCCCCCGCCGCCGTCGACCGCGGCGCTTTCGAACCGCGGCAGTTGCGTCTCGACGGTCACGGCCGGCGAACGGAGCTGCGGCGTCCGGACGCGAGGCAGCCGGACGTGACGAAGCCGGACGCGACGAAGCCGGACGCGAGGCATCGATGAGCGAGTTCGTACCTCTGACCGTCGTTGAGGTCGACTCGGCGATGCGACTCCTCGAGTCGCTGCTGCTCGAACGCTACGCCTCTCCTGACCAAGGGGATCGAGGCGCCGACGTCCCCTTGCTCGCCGGCGATCCCGCTTCACGGTTGCTCGACGAGCGTCGGCAGTTGGTCACGGCGGTTCCGCGCCTGGCCGACTGGTTCGACCTCGCCGCGGCTGCTGCCGGACATCTCTCGACGGAAGATCCCGCCTCGCGCCGCGATGCGCTCGTCGCAGCGCTCGAAGCGGACGCGGCCGAGCCGCCGACCGAGCCGCTCGATCCTGATCGTTCGCTCCGCTGGCGTCTGGCCTGGCAAGGATGGCGGCGCGAGGTGACGTTCGAGGGGCGGTTGCGCGTCGAGAAGCTCGCGTCGCTCCGGCGCCTCGCCTACGNNCACGAGATCAACAATCCGCTCGCCAACATCGCGACTCGGGCCCAGACGCTCCTGGCGGACGAACGAGTCGGCGAGCGGCGCCACAAGCTCGCGGCGATCGCCGCCAACGCGCTGCGGGCGCATGAGATGATCGCCGACCTGATGCTCTTCGCTCGCCCGCCGCTGCTGGAGCCTCGTCCGTTCGTCGTCGGCGAGTGGATCCCGACGCTGATGCCCGAGCTGCTCGCTCATGCGGCTCACGGCGGGTCGACCCTTGACGTCGACTGGCCCGCTCCGGCGACTCGAATGCACGGCGATCCGGTCTCGCTCGCCGTGCTCGTCGGATCGCTCGTGCGCAACGCTGCCGAAGCGCTCGGAGTCGGCGGGACGATCCGAGTGGCGCTGACTCCGTTGAGCGACTCGACCGGATCGGCTGACGCGGAACCGACGACGGCGCCGCTCTGGTGGCGGTTGAGCGTCACCGACGACGGTCCCGGCGTGACCGACGCGCTGCTCGCCTCAGCATTCGATCCGTTCCATTCGGGGCGCGAAGCGGGGCGAGGGCTGGGGTTCGGCCTATCGAAATGTTGGGTGATCGCCCGGGCTCACGGCGGTTCGATCGCGCTGTCGCGCGGCGACCAGGCAGGAACGATCGTGTCGGTCCGCTTGCCGATCGGGGGTCGCGGCGACGACGATAGGAGCGGTCCGGAACGCCCTTCGCCGACCGCCGACTGAAACGGAGGCGGTCGACGGCGGGCGAGCCGGACGACCGCGTCGCTCCCGCACGTCGCGGCTCATGCCCCCCTCCCCCCTCGTCCGCCGACTCGACCGAGTCCCTTTCGCATCGACCGACGCGACGGGGGCTCGGCCGAACGCATCGTACGAGCGGTCCGGAGGGATCGCGTTCGCTCCTTCTCGACGTGCACCGGGAACCCGTGATGTCCGAGCATCCGTACGGCTGGCTCAGTCTGCTCCCTCCGATCGTCGCCATCGTGCTCGCCATGGCGACGCGTCGTGTCATCCCGTCGCTGTTGCTGGGCATCCTCGCTTCGGCCGCGGTTCTCGAGCAGGGAGCGATCGCGCCGACGATCGAGCGATTCGTCGCGCTGCAGCTTTGGCCGGCGCTGGTCGAGACGAGCAAGCTGCAGGTCTTCGCCTTCACGATGCTGATGGGATCGATGGTGGCGATCGTCAGCCGGAGCGGCGGGATGCTCGGGCTGGTCGATACGTTCGCCGGGCTGGCGCGAACGCCTCGCATGGCGCAGTTCACCGGCTGGCTGCTCGGGCTGTTCGTCTTCTTCGACGATTACGCCAACACGCTGCTGCTCGGCAAGACGCTCCAGCCGCTGACCGATCGATTGCGCGTCAGCCGCGAGAAGCTCGCCTACATCGTCGACTCGACCGCCGCTCCGGTCGCCGGTCTGGCGCTCGTGTCGACCTGGGTCGCGACCGAAATCGCCTACATCGCCGACGGTCTGGCGAAGGTGCCGGGAGGGGCGGAGCTGAACGCGGCCGAACTGTTCATCGACAGCCTGCCGTATCGCTTCTACGTCTGGCTCGCCCTGCTGCTGGTCCCGCTGCTGGCGCTGATGGGGCGCGACTTCGGACCGATGCTCGCGGCCGAACGGCGAGCGCGCCGCGGTGAGACCGATCGATCGGGCGCAGGAGGAGAAGCGACGTTGCCGGTCGACGAACTCGAGGCCTCCCCCGGGGTTCCGACGCGCTGGTGGAACGCCGTGCTCCCGGTCGGGCTGACGGTCGCCGCGGTCGTCGCGTTCCTGTATCGATCGGGAGTCGATCCTGAGGTCCCTGATCAGACCTGGCGAGACATCTTCGGAAACGCCGATCCGTTCGGCTCGCTCGTCTGGGGCGCGCTGGTCGGAGTCGTCGGTGCGATGGCGCTGATCCTGCCGCAGCGGATCCTGTCGTGGCAAGAGACGCTCGATGCCGCCTGGATCGGCGCGACGAAGATGGTTCCGGCGCTCACGATCCTCTGGTTGGCCGGAGCCCTCTCGGCGGCGACCGGCAACGATGCGAGCGGCGACGACGAAGCGACTGCCGCCGCCTTTGCGGCCGACGTCGAGTGGGGAGTCTGGTCGATCGGCGAGCGAGCCGAGACGACCGAGGATCGGCAAGCCGGATTCGTGGCGCTGCAGGAAAAGGGATTCGACGCGGCTCGCNNTGGGCCGTGGCGCGCGGCCTCGGTCTGACGGACGGTCAGGCCGCGGCGCTCCTGCCGCTCGGAACCGGACCGACTCCCGCCGTCGATCCGTATCCGCATCGCGCGTATCGACTGTATACCGGCGAGTTCCTGTGGGGGCTGATCGGCGAGCGGATCGCACCGGCCTGGCTCCCGACGCTCGTCTTCATCCTGGCCGCGCTCATCGCCTTCTCGACCGGAACGAGCTGGGGGACGATGGCGCTGCTGATGCCGCTCGCCGTCCCGATTGCGCTCGAAGCGACCGCCGGGCCGAACGGCATCGATCCGTCGCACGTTCTGGTCATGGGCTCGATCGGCGGCGTGCTCGCCGGGGCGATCTTCGCNNTGTTCGCCGATCTCCGATACGACGGTCCTGTCGAGTCAGGCGAGCGGCTGCGATCACGTCGCGCACGTCAACACTCAGATGCCCTACGCGCTGCTCGGCGCTTCGGTGGCGATCGTCTTCGGCACCTTGCCGCTCGGCTTCGGCGTTCCGGTCTGGATTCTCTGGCCTCTGCAGATCGCGTCGCTGGTCGCCGCGGTCCGACTGCTCGGCAAGCGAGTCGACGAGGCTTAGGACAGGTTCGGACCTGTCCGGTGCGACCGGGGTCGGTC
>DMPQ01000074.1:0-17123 GCA_003455945.1 Planctomycetaceae bacterium | reverse complement strand
CGGGGCCACGCAGGGTGCGAACCTGCAAGGCTGCGACCGAGGTCGGTCGCACGACGACGATGCCGGCGATCGGTCGCACTCTGCCGGATCGACCTTGCCCTCGAGGTCTTCCCCTGCAACACTCCCGCCGCAGCTTTCCCCGGCTGCTCAGCCGGCCGCTTCGACCGACTCCGATCTGTCCTGTGACAGCATTCGGATCGATCGGGTCCCCTGGAGCATCGGGAGATCGCCGAGTCGAGTGCGGGTGGTCACGGTTCTGTTGTCGCCGGCCGACTCGGGCCGAAGAATGAACCGCGGGAGATCGCCCGGTTCGACTCCGCCCTATCACAACCTTCAGGTGGCAGCGATGAAACTTTCGTGGGTGGTGTTCGTCGGCTTGGTCTCGATGACCGTCGCGGGAACCGCGCACGGCCAGACCGTCTTCAATCAGTTTCCGTCCCCCGGTCAGTCGTACGTCATTTCGTCGTCGCCGACGGCGGACGGCGGACGAGTGACGACGACCTACACGCCGCCGCGCAGCACGGCGGTCGGGTCGACGCTCCCCGGCTCGGTCACTTCGGTTCCGTCGACCGCCTATCGCCCGACCGATGCGAACTTCGGCTACGCCGATCCGTACGGCTATCCCCAGGCGTCGGCGGCTCCGGCCAATCCGATTCGCGGCATGTCGACCGCGCCGTCGATCGCTTACGTTCCGCCCGCGAACCAGGGAACGACCGCGTGGCGGTTGGCTCCGGTGGATGCTGCGGCGTACGGCAATCCGGCGATCGTCCAGGCGTCGTATCAGGTCCCTGCCGATACCGCTCCGGCGCTCGGCGTCGTGTCGACGGTGCCGCAGAACTGGCAGACCACCTACGGCTCGAATCCGTATGTCGGCCAGCCGGTCCGCACGGCGCCGAACAGCGGCGTGATCCCGGTCGGTTACCAGACGGTCGGCTATCCCCAGACGCTCGGCAACTGCGCGACCCCTCCTGCCAGCATCTCGCCGTCGCTCGGCTACGGTCCGTATGGCGCGGTGTCTCAGACCGTCCCGGTCAACGGGAACTACAAGCCGCTGTTGCCTCTTCAGGGGCTGCCGGCCGGGACCTACGTCAGCCAGGGGCTGATCGGTCAGCCGAAGGCGTTCGTCAACGGCCAGCCGGTCCGCAACTTCTTCCGCTACGTTCTCCCCTGACGTGCGTCGAGCCGACCGCTCGCGCACGGTCAGAACTGCGGCGCCGGCCCGATCGGGGACCGGCGCCGACGGAGCGACAGGATGGCGATCGAGGCGAACTTCGATGCGCTCGTCGGGCCGTCGCATCACTTCGGCGGCTTGGCGTACGGCAATCGCGCTTCGATGGAGCATGCTGCGGCGGTGTCGAACCCGCGAGCCGCGGCGCTTCAGGGCCTCGCCAAGGCGCGCCGCGTGGCGCGACTGGGGATTCCTCAAGGGCTTCTCCCGCCTCAGACCCGCCCGCGTCTCGATTGGCTCCGCACTCTGGGCTTCGACGGAACCGACGCGCAGGTCCTCGAGTCGGCAGCGCGTCATGCTCCGCGCCTGTTGTCGGCCGCCTGGAGCGCTTCGAGCATGTGGGCGGCGAACGCGGCAACGATCTCGCCGTCGTCCGATACCGACGACGGTCGACTGCACGTGACGCCGGCGAATCTCGCGTCGGGACTTCATCGGCACCTGGAATCGGCCGAGACGACCGAGTTGCTGCGCCAGGCGCTCGCGCCGCTCGGAGCGATCGTTCACCCCCCCCTCCCCGGATGCGTTCCGCTGCGCGACGAAGGAGCCGCGAATCATGTCCGTCTGATCGCCGGCGACTTCGGCGGTCCGGGCCTCGAACTCTTCGTGCATGGCGATGACGATGCCGGTGCGGCGACCGCTGCCGCCGATCGGCCGCTGCGCTATCCGGCTCGGCAGACCGCCGAGGCGTGTCGGGCGATCGCCCGGCGGCATCGGCTGAGCGACGGGAGCTGGCTTGCCGTTCGGCAGCACCCCGCGGCGATCGACGCCGGCGTCTTTCATAACGANNCGCTCGACGACGCGGTCCGCAGCTACCTGTTCAATTGCCAGTGGCTCACCCTGCCCGACGGTCGCTGGCAGCTGATCGTGCCGCGTCAGTGCGACCGGATTCCCTCGGCGGCGCGGGCGATCGAACGCCTGCGCAGCGAGCTTCCCGAGCTGACCGACGTGCATGTGGTCGACCTGGAAGAGAGCATGGCCAACGGCGGAGGCCCGGCCTGTCTGAGATTGCGAGTCGTGCTCGACCCTGCCCAGGTCGCGAGCTTCGACCAGGTCGGTCGACTGACCGAATCGCGGGCCGAGCGACTCGAAGCGCTCATCATGTCGCGTTACCGCGACCGCCTGACGTTCGACGATCTGCGCGATCCGGCGTTTGCGATCGAGTCGCTGGAGATCGTCGCCGCGATTCGCGAGCTGCTCGGTTTTCGCTCTCCCCTTTCGGCGAGCGACTGAACGGGGCGTCGATCGTCGATCAGCCTCAGGTCGGGTCGATGGAGGTGATCCTCCACGCGGCTTGCAGATCGGCGAGCGAATCGATCGTGTCGACCGTCCGTTCGTCGCACCGCCTGATGACTCGCACGCCGCGCAGTGCCAGGCCCGAACGGCGCCGCGGAGCAGGTTCGAATCCGGCGCATTCCAGTTCGTAGACCTGTTCCGGTTCCAGTTCGCGGACCGGTCCGAATCGAGCGATCGTCGTCCGCTTCAGCAGCGCCTCGAACTCGGTTCGCTCCTCGTCCGATCCGAACGACAACGGCGCCTGAGCGAACGGAACGAACTCGCCGCCGACTCCGCGAACCGAGAACGATCCTTCGATCGTCGAGGCGACGTCACCGGTCTGTCGGACCAGACGCAGCACCGCCGTCCAGCGGAACGGCTGCGGCGGAAGCACGAACCAACGAATCGTCTCGGGGTCGTACGGGGCCTCGAGCGGCTTCAGAACCAGACCGTCGATTCCGGGACGCCGCGACTCGCGATGGCGTTCCTGCAACTTCGAGAACGATTCGCGGAACGCCGGCGAGAGGGCGATCGATGCGGCATCGGCCAGCGTCGTCGCGAAGAGCTGTTCCAGTCGCTCGCGCCGCTCGGTCCAGGTTTCGCGGCGGCGATCTTCGAGGCCGTCGTGCAGCAGATCGATCGCGACGAACGTCACCGGCACGGCTCGTCGGTCCGCCGCCGTCGAGCGGCGTCGCGCCAGTCGTCGTTCCAGATCGCCGCGCGGACGCGGCGCGGCCATCGAGCCGGCGATCAGGATGCCGTCGAGAACGGTGCCGACCGCCAATCGCTCCGCCCCCTCGCACGCTTCGGGCAACTTCCCGGTCAACGGTTCGAGATCATCGGCCGACCAGCGCACGCCCGATCGATGGCGGACCAATCTGACGCGAAGACCGACCCAGTTCCACTCGGCGCTCCATGCTTCATCCCGGTCGGTCGGCAGCGCGTCGATCATCGTCAGCGGGACGCGCGGCCACCGGCCGATCGAATCGTCCGCAGCGCACGGCGCAATCCATCGCTCGAAGGTCGCGGCATCGTCGCCGGTATCGCGAGCCGTTCGGTCCTCGAGGACGTCGATCGGGACGCCACAGACGCGACCGAGGCCGGTCAGCATGGCTCGCATCGAGCCGGTCGGTCGCGACGTCCCGAGCAGCGCCCGCAGCAGCACGCGCCGAGTCGTCTCGTCCGTTTCGCGCAGCGTCGCGGCGATCGCGCAGTCGGTCTCGTCGGACTCCGGTTCGTCGAGCCGAGTCGTCAGGCGTTCGAGCCGTCGGTGCAGCGATCCTTCGGTCCGCTCGCTCGCGGCCGCTTCGCCTGCTTCGACCTCGGGAAACGGCATCGCGGAAAGGAGCAGCGCACCCCCTTCGGCCGCATCGTCGCTCTCGCCGAGCGAGCGTTCGATCAGCCACTCGGGCAACGCGAGTGCGGTGCCGAGCAGTCGGCGCAGACGGGCCGCGGTCAGTCGACGGCGCGATCGTTCCTTGCCGCCGCCGACGAGCAGACGGATCGACAGCATCGCATCGGCGGAACCGGCGACGCGGAACCAATCGGTCCAAGCCTCGACGACTCCTGCCGAGGTTTCGATCGCCTCGACCAGTGCGGCAAACCGGCGCATCACACTCCCTCCGGCCGATCGTCGCCGTCATCCGCATCGTCGGCCGCATCATCGGCCTCGCCGAGCGACGGGTGGGCGGGAGCGTTCGACGACGCCGGCGACTCGTCGAACGATTCCGCGCGATCGATCGTCGCCGGATCGAGTTGCGGTCGGCCGGTCCGAACCTCGAACGCCTCGGTCCCTTGCTCGCGCAGAAAGCGGACCACCTCGGCCGTCGAACCGTGCATGGCACCGACGCGCTCGGCACCGCTCTCGCGAATCGTTCGCATCAGGGCGGGCCAGTCGACGTGGTCGCTCATCACGAACCCTCGCCCGGTCCCGCGCTGCTGGCGTCGTCGGCGCGTCCGCATCCACCCCGAAACGTAAGCCGTCTCGTACGGCGCGGCGGCGGCGAGCCAGCGGGTGCCGACCGCTTGCGGAACGGTGAGAACGGTCGAGCCGGCGCTCGGCGGGTCGATCGCCGTCGTGGGTAACTCGATTCCCGCTTCCCGGTAAGCGGCATTCACGCCGGCGATCGCATCGTGAACGTGGATCGGACCGAGGTCGGGGGCGAGCGAGGCAAGGAGCCGCTGTGCCTTGCCGAGCGAGTAGACGAGCAACAGACTCGACACGCCGCGTTCCCGATTGCGTCGCCGCCATGACTCGATGCGCTGCAGTTCCTCGTCCGCTTCGGGCCAGACGTAGATCGGCAACCCGAACGTCGTCTCGGTCAGCAGGACATGACAGGGGACCGGTTCGAACGGACGACAAGTCGGATCGGGCTGTCGCTTGTAGTCCCCCGTCGCGACCCAGACTTCGCCGCGGCATTCCAGGCGGACCTGAATGCTGCCGAGCACATGGCCGGCGGGGTGAAGCGAGATCCGCACCCCTCGCACCCGTCGCGATCGTCCGTACTCGAGCCCCTCCGCCTCGATCCCTCGCCCCAGCCGATGGCGCAGCAGCGGCAGGCAATCGGGAGCGGCCAGGTACTTGCCGCACCCCTTCACCGCATGGTCGGCATGCGCGTGAGTCACGATCGCCCGCGGGACCGCCCGAGACGGATCGATGTGGAAATCGCCGACCGGACAGTAGAGGCCTCGTTCGGTCGGCACGAGCAGGTTCATGCGTCAGTCAGTCCGGCGCGGCGGCGGCGCGACGAGAGGGGAGCGAGCCGAGGGAGCGGGAGGGAGAAGTCTACTCGGGTACCCGCTGCCGATCCAATTCGCGGCGGTCCTGCGCTGACCGCCGATGCCGATGGCGTCGGCCCCGAGGGGAAAGGGCTCGATCCCCAGGGACGACCCCGCAAGGTCGATCTGGCTTGCCCGGCTTTTCGAGCTCGGGAGTCGGCGGATGAAGTTCGGCCGCGATCGAGTGGCGGAACCGCCCTTTCGGCATTGATCGGACGGCGAAAATCCACTACAAGCCGACGTGTCTGCGGGACCGTGCGCGACGACCCGATCGGATCGTTGCGTCCCCTCCCGATCCGTTCCCCAGCCGGGCGAACCTGCCGATGAAGTCGGTCCGGCGAAGCGCGAGGCAAGTCGCGATGGTCGACCGCATTCGTACCTCGATCCTGATTCTGGCTGCTCTGCTCGCCGGGATGGTCGTTGCGCAGTGGAACGGCCAGGAGGTGCAGGCGATCCAGGATGACGACAATCCGGCGGTCGCGGACCTGCGCGAGCGGCTGAACAGCGGACTTCGACTGAGGACCGACGCCGAAAAGACCTTCGTCGAACAGGTCGTTTCGGGAGTCGAAGCGGGATCGATTCCGCGCGACCTGGTCGATTCGACCTTTCTGTGGGTCCGGTCCAACAAGGGGCACAGCAACTACCCGTTCTTCTATTTCGAACGGGTGCTGCGACTGCGAGCCAAGAAGCTCGAGATCCCGATCCCCGATTTCCAGACGCCGAACTTCTCGCCGAATCGCTGATCGCCGGCGCTGCGGGAAGTCTCCGAGCAGCAATCTCCTGCGGCATCACCTAAGGAGCTCGCCGCCGCTGTCGTCTCGTCTCGATCGCGGCTGCCGTTGAGTTCCGCGACGAGCGCGATTATCGTCATCGGCTCGATCCGGCCGCCGAAATCGCATCGCGTTGGAGACGCTCTCCACGCTCGGCCCGGGTCCGATCGGATCTTGCGAAAGCCCTGACGTGTCGTCGATCCTCTCGTCCGCTCGAGCCTCTCGCCCCACCGTCGAATCGGAAGGTGCGTCGATCGACGTCGTCCTGTTCGATCTCGGCAACGTCCTGCTCGCCTTCGATCACGGCATCGCCTGTCGCAATCTGGCGACGCTGCTGGGAACCGACGCCGAGACGATCCGGCGCGAGGTCTTCGCGTCGGGCCTGGAAGATCGGTACGAGCGAGGGGAGTTCGACACGGCAGGCTTTCATCGCTGGCTGTGCGAGCGATTCTCGGCGAGCCCGTCGATCGATCAGGTGCGCCGCGCCGCTTCGGACATCTTCACGATGCGTTGCGATACCGTTTCGATTCTGGCTCAGCTGAAGGGAGCGGGAATCCGGACCGGCGTGCTGTCGAACACCTGCGAAGCGCACTGGAGTTTCGTGACCGACGGACGCTACCGCTTCCTGCGCGATCTGGTCGACCATGTGGTGCTGAGCTACGAGGTCCGATCGATGAAGCCGGAGCCGGAGATTTATCGCGCGGCGATCGAGATGGTCGGGGTGCCGGCCGAGCGGATCTTCTTCATGGACGATCGCCCCGAGAACGTTCGCGGCGCGATCGAGGTCGGCATTCGCGCCGTTCCGTTCGTCGATGGAGCGACGTTGGCCGAGGAGTTGCGGCGGTGCGGCCTGAAGTTCAACTACTGAGCCGCGTCGTCAGGGCGTGACGGGACGAACCGAGCTCCGGCGGCGAGCGGCAGTCCGTTCAGAAAGTCGCCGACCTCCATGCTCCGCTTCCCTTCGGCCTTGAGTCGCATCAGGCGGAGGGGGGTCGAGTCGCCGCAGCGGACGATGATCCCGTCGCGCGAAGCACCGAGGATCGCTCCCGGTTCGCTCGACGATGCGGTGCCGGCAAGAGACTGAGTCGTGCCGGAAGCTACGGCCGCGATCGGTTCGGCTCGTTCGATCAGCACTCTCAGCAGCGCCGCATCAGGGGCTCGTTGAAGGTATCCCGAGGCGCCGGGCCACGGCTGCAGAGCGCGGATCAGGCGATCGATCCGGTCGGCCGACTCGCTCCAGTCGATCTCCCCTTGTTCCTTCTTCAGACGCGGAGCGAGGGTCACGCGAGTCGGGTCCTGAGGCTGGCCGAGCGGCGCGATGCCGTCCCAACGTTTGAGCTGCTCGATCGCCTCGACCACCGCCGCCGCTCCGAGCTCGGCCAGACGCGTTTCGAGTTCGATCTGGTTCTCGTGCGTCCCGATCGGCGTTCGCCTGACGGCGAGGACCGGGCCGGCGTCGAGTCCCGGCGTCATGCGGATCACCGACACGCCGGTCTCGGCGTCACCGGCGAGGATCGCGGCATGGACCGGCGCCGCTCCGCGATGCCGCGGCAGCAGACTGCCATGCAGATTGATCCCTCCAAGCCGAGTCGACTCGAGCGCAGCCGGTTTCAGGATCTGACCATAGTCGCAGACCATCAGCAGATCGGCCGCGGCGCGCCGCAGCAGGTCGAGCCCTTCGGCCGAGTTGATGCTTTCGGGAGCGTCGACCGGCAGCCCGAGTCCCTCGGCAGCGGCGCGCATCGGAGACGGAGGCGGCAGCTTCTTGCGGCGCGGATCGACTCGCTCGGGCCGAGTCACGACGCCGATCACCTGATGCGGACCGGCGGCGAGCAGGCGGAGCGTCGGAACGGCGAACGGGCCGGTCCCCAGGCAGAGAATGCGCATCGATGACTTCCGGCGGATGAGGAGCGCCGACGTCGATCGCGTCGCGAGCATGGGCTCCGGTCGCGATCGAACGCTCGGGTGTCAGGTCGGCTCGGCCGAACGATCGTACCGCGCATCGAAACCGCACGGCCGGCGGACCGCTCAGCTGCAGTAGCGCGCGTCGATCTCGCGACAGAACGCCTCGATCGCTTCGTCGTCGGGGATCGAGCCGGTGTTGCGGCGGCTGTCGAAGTCGATCTCGAACTCCTCGAGCGCTCCGTCGACCTGCAGCTTCCCCGTCTCGGTCAGCCGATCGATGAAGAGAACGCCGTCCAGGTGATCGACCTCGTGCTGCACGCAGCGAGACATCATCCCGTCGAGCGTCCCCTGAATCTGTCGACCGGTCAGGTCATAGGCGTCGAGCGTGATCTGCTTGGGGCGAGTCACCTGTTCGAAGACGCTCGGCAGGCTCAGGCAACCTTCCTCCATCGTCGCGTTCCCCTTGGGGCGACTGAGGACCGGATTCAGGAGCACCAGCTCTTCCCCTTCCCCGGCCTTTCCCTCGAGGTTCATGACGAACATCCGGATCGGCAGACCGACCTGGTTGGCGGCGAGTCCGATCCCCTTGGCCTGATACATCAGCTCGAACATCCGCGCGGCGATCCGCTTGAGTTCGGCATCGACGCGCACGAGATCCCGACTCCGCCGTCGCAGCGTCGGATGGGGATAGGTGATGATCTGCAGCGAATCGGCGATCGAGAGGGAGCTGGCGATGGTTCCGTACCTCGACGAGACGGGATGGAGGGGCATCGGGGAACCGAGCGAGAGTCGTACCGGCAACGACTCTTCCGAACCGCCGAGATTATAGAGTCGAACCGCCTCGGGCCGCAGGGGTCGCCAGCGAGGCCCGGACCGGCCGGAATCGGTCCGGGCCCGGTATCGATGTCGGCGCGGCGTGAGCCCCCTCGCTCGCCGCGATCCGAGCCGGTCGAGCCTTTCGGACCGCTGGTCGATCGGGCGTGCGGGGATTACGGTGTCCGGATGGTCGCACCGGCAGGGAACCGAGCGGGTTCCGCAAGGCGATCCGGGGAGGATATCGAAGCGACCATGCCGCAGCGGCGACCGATCCGATGGCTTCTTGCCGCGCCGGGAGATGCTCCCGGAGGTCGGCTGATGCGCGGTTCGTACGCGACGCTGGCGGTCCATCTGATCGGAGCGGCTCTCGGTCTGCTCGTGCACGTCGCCCTCACCTGGCTGCTCGGATCCGAGACCGAATACGGCATCTATCTGGTCGCTCTCTCGACCGTCACGATCGCGGCGGTGCCGGTCGTCGCCGGCTGGGACACGGTGCTGACTCGCTATCTGTCGGAGTACGACGAGCGGCGCGAGGGGAGCGGCTCCGGCGGTTTGCCGACGGCGGTCGAGGCGTCCGAGCAAACGGCTCGGCAGCAGCGCGCCGAAGCAGTGACTCGCCATGCGGCGGCTCGTCTGACCCGCTGGTCGCTGTTGTCGGTCGGCATCGGCCTGGCGATCGCCGTCGCGATCGCGGCTGCCCCGGCGACGTTTCGCCCTTGGACGCCGGTCACGGCGATCGGGGTGGCGATCAGCATCCCGATCGTCGCCTGGACCTTGCTTCGCCAAGGGGCGCTGCGCGGACGCCATCGCGGTGCGCTTTCGATCGTCCCGGAAGCGATCGTCCGTCCGACGATGACGGTCGCCGTCTCGGCCCTCGCGATCGGACTGGGAGCGGCCGCGACCGGCAACCTCGTCCTGTTGGCTCAGGTCGTCGCCGGATCGGCCGCGCTGATCTGCGGAAGCCGGTTCCTGCCGCGGGGGTTGAGGCAGGCGATGCTGCCGAACTGGAACGGTCGTCGCGGTGGCCTCGATCCGATCGACGCGTGCGGCGCCGAAGCGGTCGAGAGTTGGCGTCGGATGGCGGGAGCATCGTTGTTGACCGGGGTCGCCGTGGCCGTGACGATGCGAGTCGACGAATGGCTGCTCGGCCTGATGGTCGGTCCCGATGCGGCCGGCATCTACGGCCCGGCGAGTCGCTTCGCGGCGTTCGTGGNNCGGTCTGAACGCCGTCAATCCGGTGCTCGGCCCCCTCGTCGCAGCCCATCGCTCGGACATCGCTCGCTGCCGCAAGCTGGCGAAACGAGCGGCTCGCTTCTCGCTGATCGTCGCGCTGCCGATGACGTTCCTGCTGCTGATGCGACCGAATTGGGTCCTCGGCGTGCTTCCCGAGGCGTACGGCGAATCGGCCGGAGTCCTTCGACTGTTGGCGGTCGTGCAGTGCGTGAATGCGGCGTTCGGCAGCGTCGGCACCTTGTTGGCGATGACGGGGCATCACCGCGAGCAAGCCAAGATTCTGGTCGTCGCTGCGGTCGCGGACATCGTGCTCTGCCTGATCCTGATCCCGATCTTCGGGGCTCTCGGAGCGGCGATCGCCACCGGCGTCACGATCATCGGCTGGAACGTCGCCTGCTGGTGGGCGGTCCGCAAGCTGCTCGGCTTCGACCCGACCGCCTTCTGAGTCTCGACCGCGGTGGTGGTCCGACGATCCCGAGCGGGGCGCACGTCGACCGGGCGAAGGTCCCTGTCGATTGACAGCCCGCGCCGGGGCGGAAACACTTGAGCCGCCGGGATATCGGTGCCGTGCTTCGCAGGGCGATCGATCCGACGCTCGGCTCGTCCTCACACTCCATCGCTCACCGAGGTCCGCACCATGCGCGCTGTCGCTCCGCTCGTCCGACTCGGCTGTTGCCTGTCGCTGCTCGTCTCGCTCGGTTCGCTCCCCGCGACGGGCGCCGCGGCGAACGACGATTCGCAACTGACCGTCACCTATGTCGGCGAGAGCGGGCCGGGAGTCGGCAAGCACATCGTCTTCATCAGCGGCGACGAGGAGTATCGGAGCGAAGAGGCGCTGCCGATGCTCGCGAAGATCCTGGCGTTCCGGCACGGCTTCCGCTGCACCGTTCTCTTCGCGATCGATCCCGAAACGGGGCTGATCGATCCGAACGAGCAGACGAACATTCCGGGGCTCGAAGCGCTCGACGACGCCGATCTGATGGTGATGTCGCTCCGCTTCCGCGAGCTGCCGGACGAGTCGATGAAGCACATCGTCGATTTCTACGAGCGAGGCGGTCCGATCGTCGCGCTTCGCACCTCGACGCACGCCTTCAACTACTCGCGCCGACCGGACAGCCCGTATGCCCACTGGAGCTTCAACAGCGGCAAGTGGCGCGGCGGTTTCGGTCAGCAGGTTCTGGGGGATACCTGGATCAGCCATCACGGCAATCACGGTTCCGAGAGCACCCGCGGCGTGATCGAACCGGCCGGAGCCGAGCACCCGGTGCTGCGCGGCGTCGCGGATGTCTGGGGACCGACCGACGTCTACGGCATCGTTCATCTTCCCGAGGACGCGACGGTCCTCCTTCGCGGTCAGGTGCTCGCCGGGATGAAGCCGGACGACGGACCGGTGGCCGGCGAGAAGAACGATCCGATGATGCCGCTCGCCTGGGTCCGGACCTATCGGCAGGAGGACGGCACGACCAATCGGGTCTTCTGCACCACGATGGGCGCCTCGTCGGATCTCGCCTGTGAGGATCTCCGCCGACTGGTGGTCAACGCCTGTCTCTGGGGGCTCGGGATGGAGGAGTCGATCGGCGAGCGGACCGACGTCGAGACGGTCGGCCCGTTCGAGCCGACGATGTTCGGCTTCACGAACGATCAGCACTGGACCGACAAGGGGCTGCGCCCCTCGGACTTCGCCTGGCCGAAGCAGTAGGAGCGAATCGAACAGCGCGGCACGGAGGTCGTGACCGAGGCGGAATCGGGAGTCGATCGACAGGCGTTCCGATTGCCCACGATCGGTCGTCCGGCGGAACGCTCGCCGGACGTGCCGTTCGTCCCCGGTTCGAATCGTCCGCGGTGCGACTCGGATGCGGTGCGACTCGGATGCGCTGCGACTGGAATGCGGTGCCGCTCATCGGAGGAGCGCGAGCGATGGTCGAAACGGAGCAACCGCGAGCCCTCTTCATTCGCGCCTCGGCCGGAACCGGCAAGACGTTCCGGCTGTCGAACCGTTACCTGCAGCTGCTGATCGACGGAGTCGTGCCCGAGTCGATTCTGGCGTCGACGTTCACGCGCAAGGCAGCGGGAGAGATTCTCGATCGGGTCGTGCAGCGTTTGGCTCGCGCGACCCGCTCCGAGACCGATGCGGCCGAGCTGGCGGGGCATCTCGAGCGCCCGCATCTCGATCGGGCCAAGGCGCTGGAGGTACTCGTCGAGCTGCTCCGGCAACTCGATCGCTGTCGCATCTCGACGCTCGATGCGTTCTTCGGTCAGATCGCCCGCACCTGGTGTCTGGAACTCGGGCTACCCACCGTCTGGTCGATCGTCGACGAAGCGGATGACGTCGAGCTGCGCGACGAGGCGATTCGCCGAACGTTGTCGGAGGGGCATGCACGCGAGGTGGTCCATCTGCTCGCCAAAGGGGAAACGCAGCGCTCGATCGGCAAGCTGGTCGGCGACACGATCGGCGAACTCTACGGCTTCTATCTGGATGCCGAACCGGGGGCCTGGGAACGTCTGCCCGACATCGCTCCGCTGACCGACGAACAGCTGAACGAGCTGATCCGCCGGATGTCGGAACTGCGATTCGAAAAGGCGGGGATCGAGAACGCGCGCCAGGCCGATCTCGCCGCGTTCGTCGCCGGCGATTGGGAAGCGACGCTGGGCAAGGGGATCGGCAAGAAGGTCGCGGCCGGCGAGACGACGTTCAATCGGTCCGAGATTCCGTCGAGTCTCGCCGAGATCTATCGCAGTCTGCTGACGCATCTGGCGGCGCTTCGGCTGGCCGAGCAGCGCTCGCATCTGACCGGCGCTCGCCGACTGCTCGAGACGTTCCACGAGCACTACGAGCGTCTGAAGCGCGACGCCCGCGTGATGCGTTTCGAGGACGTGACCGCGACGCTCGATCGCCGCTGGGGACAGGTGGCGGAGCGCGGCGGCGGGAGTCGCGGCGAGGCGGCGCTCGGGCACCTGCTGCTGGACGAGTTTCAGGACACCAGCCCGATCCAATGGCGCGTGCTCCGGCCGCAGGTCGAGCGGGCGAACGAGATGGCGGACGGGTCGCTGATGGTCGTCGGCGATACGAAACAGGCGATCTACGGCTGGCGCGGAGGGGACGCGCGACTGTTCGACGCGGTGGAGAAGTTCGCGGGGAGCGACGGTCTGACGCAGACGCTCGACGTCAGTCGCCGATCGTCGAATGTCGTGCTCGATGCGGTCAATCGGATCTTCGAGCATGCCCGCGATCGGGCGGATTGGGAACGCGATCGGATCGCGGTCAGGCGTTGGATCCAAGGCTACGTGACGCATCGGTCCGCCTATCCCGAGCTGACCGGACATGTCCGGTTCGAGAGCGCGGTCGATCCGTTCGATCGCGCCGTCGCGCTCGCCGCCGAACTTCACGCCGTCGCACCGTCGATCGACATCGCCCTGCTGGTGCGAGGGAACGATTCGGTCGGCGATCTGATCGGTCGACTGACGCGAGCCGGCGTGCCGGCGAGCGAAGAGGCGGGCAAGTCGATCGCCGATGCGCCGATCGTCCGCATCGTCCTGTCGGCGCTGGCGCTGACCGATCATCCGGACGACGGCATCGCGAGATTCCATCTGGCCGCGACGCCGCTCGGACGTGCCTGGGGGTTCGTCGACGAACCGGAAGGGGCTGACGCGAACGCCCGACTGGCGCATCGGATCGCGGCCGAACGCCGCGCCGAACTGATCCATGACGGCTACGGTCGGACGATCGAACGGTGGATCGAGCCGCTCGCCGCGACCGGCGATCGGCGCGAACGCCAACGGTTGGCTCAGCTGGTCGATCTGGCGTTCCGTTTCGAGCCGCGGGCGACGTTGCGCCCCTCGGACTTCATTCGCTTCGTCGAGCGCGAGAAGGTGTCGGACCCGAGTTCGGCGAAGGTCCGCGTGATGAACTTCCATCAGTCCAAGGGGCTGGAGTTCGACGCGGTGATCCTTCCCGACATCGATCGGAAGTGGGTCGGCCAGACCCCGCGGTTCGTCACGCATCGCCCCGAGGTGACCGCTCGGATCACGGCGGTCGTGCCGTACGTCCGCCAGGCCGATGCGGGGTTCGTCCCCAAGGAACTGGCCGACTGGACCGAGGAGTGGCGGCGTCAGGAGTTCGCCGAGAGTCTGTCGATGTGCTACGTCGCGCTGACCCGAGCGGCTCGGGCACTCTATCCGATCATGGGTGAGCGCAAGAACGAGGGGACGCTGACCTACTGGAGCGGACTCTTCTCGGCAGCCCTCGCACCGGGAACGATGCCGACCGACGGCGTGGTGCTTTACGAGGCGGGGGATCCGGCTTGGCATCAGGGGAAGGCGCGACGTCCGGGCGATGAAGGGGCTCGCACACGACCGGCGCCGCCGATGGCGCCGATCGAGTTGCGGGTCGGCGATCCTCGTCTGATGCGCGAACCGGCTCGCGTCAGCCCCTCGGGAACCGAAGGGGGCTTCCGGATCCGAGTGAGCGATCTGCTGAAGCAGGGGTCGCGCGAGGCTCTGGCGCGAGGGACGGCGGCTCATGCGCTCTTCGAAGAGGTGATCTGGAACGATGCGATCCCGAATCGTCAGCGTCTCGCCCGAAAGCTCGCCTCGCTCGAAGAGACGCCGAGCGATGTCGAGGGGACGATCGAGCGCTTCGTCGCGCTGCTCGCCGCTCCCGAAACCGGTGCGCTCTTCGATCGAGCGGCGGTGATCGGATCGGCGGCGAAGGTCTGGCCCGATCTGGCATCGCTCGCCTCCGCCGGACGATTGTCGATCGAGATCGCGAACGAGTATCGCTTCGCCTTTCTGGAAGGGGACGCTCAGTCGACGCGGATCTTCAGCGGCAGCATCGATCGACTGGTGGTGTTCCGCGACGAGACCGCACCATCGTCGGCGCCGCCGCTGGCCGCGATGATCGTCGACTTCAAGACCGATCCGATCGGCGCCGACGATCGCCCGGGGCTTGCCGAGCGGACGAAGCACTACGCGCCGCAGCTCGAAGCGTATCGTTCGGCCGTCGCGCGGCTGTTGCGACTCGCTCCCGAACGGATCGCCTGTCGCCTGGCCTTCGTCGCGCCGGACCGAGTCGTCTCGGTCTGAGTCGTCTCGGTCTCGGAGGCGGGGCATTCGTTCGTCCGGTCACCGTCGGAACGCCGGCCGGAATGCGGCGGGGCCGAGGAACGACTCGNNGCCGGCGGTTCGGACCGCTGGACAGTCCCGGTCTCGGCGTCCAAGATGGCGGCCGGCTCGGGGCCGTGCGGTGGCTCGTCAGCCGGTTTTCGATCGTCCGGAAGGGGTTCGGCTTGACCACGATTCTCGATCGGATCGTCGCCACGAAGCGGGACGAGATTCGGGCGGCTCGCGCCCGTCGCTCGGAAGCCGATCTGCGTCGCGACGCGGAACTTGCCGAGCCGCCTCGCGATTTNNATCGCGTATCGGGACGGGGGAGCCGACTGTCTGAGCGTGCTGACGGACGAGTCGTATTTCCAGGGGCATCTCGACTATCTGAATCGAGTTCGCGGCGTCGTTCCGTTGCCGCTGCTCCGCAAGGATTTCATCGTCGATCCGTATCAGGTCCATCAGGCGCGAGCGGCCGGCGCCGATGCGGTCCTGCTGATCGCGGAGTGTCTGGAGCCGGTGCTGCTCGCCGAACTCCATGCCGCGATCCGCGACTACGGGATGACGGCGCTCGTCGAACTCCATGAACCGGAGCAGCTCGACAAGGTCCTCGCCTGCGGACCCGAGCTGGTCGGCATCAACAATCGGGACCTGAAGACGTTTCGCGTCGACCTCGATCATGCGATCGGGATGCGCGAGCGGATTCCGCGCGAGATCCTGGTGGTCGGCGAGAGCGGCATCCGAACGACGGACGACGTGCGCAGGCTGATCGCCGGAGGGATCGGCGCGATGCTCGTCGGCGAGTCGCTGATGCGATCCGAAGATCCGGCCGCCGCGACGCGGGAACTGCTCGGACGCGGCTGACGATCGCGCGCTACGCCGACTCGCTCCAGCGATAGACCCAGCGCACCGTTCGTCCCGGCGCGGCGAGCGACGAGGCGTCGCAGGTCCAGCCGCTCGCGTCGCTCCGGCTGCTCGCTTCGCTCGATCCGTGCGTCCGATCGCCGATCGCTTCGACCGACCAGCTGCCGACCGTTCCGGATCCGGTCGCGTCGTAGCTCGAACCGAGCGGCCCGACCGCGGCACCGATCCGACAGGCGACGTCGAAGCGGAAGTCGGCTCCTTCGACCGGCGTCTCGAAGACGATCGACCAGTGACTTCGCCCCGCCTTGCCGACTCCCAACAGGACCGCACCGTCCGGCGATTCGTGCGGAGCGATTTCCTGCAGCGCGGGACTCGCCGGCCAGTCCTGCGAGTCGTCCCCTTCGCGGCTGGTCCAGAGCGGTTCCCAGCGATCGGCCGTCCGACGTTCGATCGCGTGGACGAACCGATCCCGTTCGAAGCGGAAGGTCAGGCGAAGATCGGCGTTGCGTCGCGAGACGAGCTGCATGGGGGCCTTGCGTGACGTGAGGTCAGTTGCCGTTGCGAAGTTCGGGATACGCGATGAGCGCCAGCCGGACGACGTCCGACGAGCCGTTGGCGCCGAGCTTCTTGATCAGGTTCGCGCGGTGCATCTCGACCGTCTTCACCGCTCGCGACAGCCGCACCGCCATCTCGCGATTCGCGAGCCCCTGAACCATCAGGTGCATCACTTCCATCTCGCGCGGCGAGAGGCGGCCGAGCTTTTCGAGCGCCTCGGCTCGCATCCGCGCCTCGGCTTCGATCCGACGCGTGTGCGTCACGTCGACGTGCATCAGGATCCAGTGGCCGAGGTCTTCGCGAAAGGGGCGGATCTGCAGTTCGAAGCAGACCGCTCCGTTCTCCGGGAGATCGCATTCCCACGAGAGGGTCTTGTGGACGCGCTTGCCGCCCAGGAGCTGCCGCATTTCGGCCGCGAACTCGAGACGCCCGCGCGTCTCCAGAAACTCGGGGAACGAGGCGCCGACCGGACAGGCGCGACCGAACAGGCAGGAAGGGGATGCCTCGCGATTCCACGCCTCGTTGGACATCTCGACTCGACCGTCGCCGTCGATCAGCGCGATCGGCAGATGGAGCGAGTCGAGCAGGTCGCGCGCCGTGTG
>DMPQ01000076.1 GCA_003455945.1 Planctomycetaceae bacterium | reverse complement strand
AAGATGGACGCGCGGCAGATCGAGGCGAGTGTCGGCTTCCCCGACGGAACGCCGGCGCACTTCGTCGACGAGACGACTCGGCGGATGGTCCGCGAGATCGAACAGATCCAGGCCGAAGAGATCGCCGCGGGGCGTCCGAAGCTCTTCACGACCGTCCGACGAACGGTCGGCCAAGTCCAGAATCCCCAGGCACTCGGCCCGGGAGCGACGAGCGAAGGGAGTCATGTCGGCAGCGTTCAGATCGCTCTGGTCCCGCTCGAAGAACGCGAGACGACGAGCGAGCGGATCCTGTCGCTGTGGCGCGAACGGGTCGGTGAGGTAGTCGGTGCCGAGTCGGTGAAGTACACCTCCGAGTCGATGGGACCGGGAGGGCTGCCGATCGAGTTCAAACTGCTCGCCAAGCGGTCCGAGCTTCCGGAACTCGAACGGGCGGTCGAGCAGGCGAAGTCGATCCTGGCCAACTACGACGGCGTCTTCGACATCGACGACGACAGTCGCCCGGGGAAGTGGGAACTGCAGATCAAGCTGACCGAGCAGGGACGAACGTCGGGGGTCACTCTCGACGAACTGATCCGGACGGTCCGCGCCGCCTTCTACGGCGAAGAGGTGATGCGTCTGCAGCGCGGACGGCATGAAGTGAAGCTGATGGTCCGCTATCCGGCCGACGAGCGCAAGTCGGTCGAGGATCTCGGCAACCTGCGGATTCGGACGGCCGACGGCCTCGAACGCCCCGTCGCCGATCTGGCCGAGATCTCGGTCTATCGCGGGCAGAGCGAGATCAACCGGATCGATCAGATGCGGGCGATCACGATCAGCGGCGACATCGATACGGCCAAGAACAATGCCTTTCAGGTCATCGCCGATTTCAAGCAGAAGCACCTGCCGAAGCTGCTGGCCGACCATCCGAACATCTTCATCCGCTGGGAGGGACAGCAGCAGCAGACGGTCGAGAGCTTCAACAGCATGTTCATCGGCTTCGCGATCGCGATCGTGGCGATGTACGTCCTGCTGACGATCGAGTTCCGTTCCTACGTCCAGCCGCTCCTGATCCTGGCCATCATCCCGTTCGGGATCATCGGCGCGGTTTTCGGACACTGGGTGATGGGGCTCGAGTTCACGATCTTCAGCGTCTTCGGTCTGATCGCGCTGACGGGGGTCGTCGTCAACGATTCGATCGTGCTCCTCGACTTCATCAACCACGCCGTCCGCGACGGCATGACGATCCGGGAAGCGGTCATGCAGGCCGGCAAGCGACGATTCCGACCGGTCTGGCTCACGAGCATGACGACGATGGCCGGACTGGTGCCGGTCCTGTTGGAGACGAGCTTCCAGGCTCAGGTGCTGATCCCGATGGCGGCCAGTCTCTGCTTCGGCGTCCTCTTCTCGACGCTGCTGGTACTGATCCAGATGCCGGTCGCGTACGAGACCTACGCCTGGTGGTTCGATGTCCAGCCGGGGGACAGCGATCCTGAAGGACTGGACGAAGACGAAGCGGATGACGCTCCCGTGCCGCCGCCGATCGTCGAACGGACCGAAGCGCCGAATGCCGATCGCGAAACGGTCGGCGTCTGAGCCGATTCTCCGCGTCGCATGCCGGCTACGTCGCCCGAGCCTCGATCGTCGAATCGCCCGTTCGCTCCCGTTCCTGCCGTTCCACCCGAGTCGCCTGAATGACGTCCATCCCGCCGGTCGACCTGCGGAGCGACACGCTCACGCTCCCCACGCCGGCGATGCGCCGCGCGATGATCGATGCGCCGCTGGGAGACGACGTGATCGACGTCGATCCGACGATCGATCGACTGCAGGCGATCATGGCGGAGCGGACCGGCAAGGAAGCGGCGATCTTCGTTCCGTCGGGAACGATGGCCAATCAGATCGCGCTCCGGGTCCACTGTCGTCCGGGGGACGAGTTCGTCTGTGACGACGGCTGTCACATCCTGCATTACGAGCAGGGGGCATACGCGCAGCTGAGCGGTCTCGCCGCTCGTCCCATCATCTGGCCCGACTCGATTCCGACCGTCGAGTCGCTCGAACACGTCGTCCGCCCGCCGAGCGAACATGTCGTCCGAACGCGTCTTCTCGCGCTCGAGAATACGCACAACAAAGGGGGCGGACGAGTCGTTCCGATCGAGGCGATCGAGCGCTGCGCCGCCGCGGCGCATCAACTCGGTCTGGCGACTCACCTTGACGGAGCCCGATTGTTCAACGCCGTCGTCGCTTCCGGCATACCGCTCGAGCGCTGGTGCGCTCCGTTCGACACGGTCAGTCTCTGCTTCAGCAAGGGGCTCGGCGCGCCGGTCGGATCGGTCCTGGTCGGATCTCGCGAGATGATCGCTCAGGCGCGCCGCCACCGGAAACTCTTCGGCGGTGCCATGCGACAGGTCGGCCTGCTCGGAGCCGCAGCGCTGCATGCGCTCGAACATCATGTCGAGCGATTGGCCGAGGATCATGCGCATGCTGCGCGTCTGGCCGACGCGATCCGGCAGATCCCGGGGCTGACTCTCGAGCCGGAACGAGTCGACACGAACATCGTGATCTTCCGCATCGACTCGCCGCTCGGTTCGTCGCGCCAGTTCGTCGAGCGATTGGCGTTCGAGGGTGTTCGTGCGATGCCCTTTTCGCACGAGCACGTCCGCCTGGTGACCTACCTGGGGATCGATGCGCCGGCGATCGATCGGGCGATCGAGGGACTTCGTCGCGCGGCGACGATCTGACGGTCGCTGCCGACAAGCGGACTCGGTCTCAGGCCGGTTCGTCGCGGAGCGATCGGCCGATATCGCGGATCGTCGTGCCGACCTTCACGCTGGCCCGCTGGATCGCGTCGACTCGGGCGGTGATGTCGCGAGTCGCTTCGGCGGTCCGATCCGAGAGCTTTCGCACTTCGCTCGCGACGACTCCGAACCCGGCGCCCGCTTCGCCGGCGCGAGCCGATTCGATGGCGGCATTCAATGCGAGCAGGTTGCTCTGCTTGGCGATCTGACCGATCAGTTCCGACATCTCGGCGATCTCGGTCGAGGCGGTCGCGAGCGTTTCGACGTCGCGCGACGCCGAATCGAAGTCGGCCGTCAGTTCGGCGCGACGAGTGCGAGCCTCTCGCAGCGCCTTCGCTTCGTCCTCCATCGAGTCGGTCGCGGCATTGATCGTGACGGCCGAGCGACGAAACGTCCCTCGCATCCCTTCGAGCAGAACGCGGCGGTGGAAATCGCGTCGACTCACATGGTCCATCGTCGCCGTCGACTCGCGCACGAACCCGTCGGTCATGTCGAGCAGATGGTTGACGGCGTGGCAGAGCTCCGCCACCTCAGGATCTTCGATCCGATCGACCGCCAGGACGCGCGGTTCGAGATCGCCTTCGGCCGCCGCACGGCAGACGCGAATCACCTCGCGCAGCGATCGCTTCAGACTCGCCATGTCGTCGAAGGGGTCGGGGTTCGAGTCGGTGTTGCGTGGTGCGGCCGACGTCGATTCGATCGGACGAGCCTCCGCTTCGCGCGGCGGAGCGACGGTGTTCCGAGGGAGCGAATACGACGAGCGTGAAGCGGAAGGGAAGGACATCGGGAAGACTCCGGGGCGCGAGTCGACGCGCAAAGGCCAGCAGTTCGGACGGCGACGATGCGAGCGAGGCAGCGATCGGACAAACCGGCGGACGAGCCGAACGAACACCGGTCGCGGGCCGACTCAGGCGCGCGTCAGGATCGGACGGGCGTTCTCGTCGGCTCCCTTTCGATCGCCGACGGGAAGTTCCGAGGTGACGGCGCGGCGAGCGAGCGAAAAGACGAACTCCTCGTAGCCGACCTGCAGCGACTCGCGTTTGGCTCGCAGTGCCGCGAGCCCTGCATCGGCGGCCGCAGCAGCGGTCGCATGTCGGGCCTCGACCTGGCGAAGTTCGGCATAGAGCATCGAGACGGTTCGGACGGCCGATCGATCGGCGACGCGGCGGCTCGAGTGATAGCCGATGATCCGCCCTGCGGCGTCGAACGTCGGCGTGACGTGTGCAAAGACCCAGTAGTGATCGCCGTTCTT
>DMPQ01000367.1 GCA_003455945.1 Planctomycetaceae bacterium | reverse complement strand
GAGCCGGGGCCACGCAGCGTGCCTACTCGATCACGACCCAACCAGCCCGAAGCAAAGCGCCGGGAACTCCGTCCCCTCCAGCCCGCAGCGTCAGCAAGGGGTCTTCGTGATCTGGTACCAGAGACCGCTGCGACCAAGGTCGGTCGCAAGAAGAGGGCGGTCCAGAATGACCACCGAGGAAAGAATGACCGGCAAGTGCGGATGAGAGGATTTGAACCTCCACGAGTGTTACCTCACTAGCTCCTGAGGCTAGCGCGTCTGCCAGTTCCGCCACATCCGCCTGCGGAACGAAACCCGAGCCGGTCACCCGGATTCCGTCTGACGAGGCACGTTATAGGTCGCGACTGCGATCAGTTCAAGGGGGACGATCGGCTCTCGCGACGATCCCTCGGCTCGCGCCGCAGCGAGCCCGTTTCGACCGGCCTTTCTTCTCTGACCGGTCGATTCGCCCGCTGCTGCTTCCCGAACCTCAAGCCGGTCAGTAGGTCGGCAGGGTCCGATCGACTTCGGTCGCCCAGGCGTGGATCCCACCGGCCAGATTCTGGGCTCCGGCGAACCCTTGCTCGCGCAGGAACTGGACGACCCGCATGCTGCGGCCGCCGTGGTGGCAATGAACGACGATCCGGCCGTCCCGATGGGCGGCGAGTTCATCCAAGCGGCTCGGCGTTTCCCGCATCGGGATCAGGTGCGATCCCTCGATCCGGACCAACTGATGCTCGTGCGGTTCGCGGCAATCGACCAGCAGAAACGCCTCGTTGCCGCTGCGCATGCTCGCCAGTTCCTGAACGTCGATCTCGATCGGATACGGCTCGCCGGGAGTCATTTGGGTTCCGCTTTCGTGGCGTCGGGTCGAGAAGTGATCAAGGCCGAAGCATGCGAAACGAACCGCCGGTCGCTCCGCACGCTCCATCGTAACGACGAGCGACCGAGCGCGAACCTGACCGGATCGTGCTGCGGGGTCGAGGCCGGCTCGTCCTTGCCTGACCGCCCCTCTCCCTCTCCCCTGCCCTCGACCGCCCGGATCCGATCGACGACAACGGGGAGTCCGGCGAGCATCGCTCGGTGATCCCTCTGCTGACCGCTTCGTCCTCGGGGCGAGCTCGATCCGCGTTTCGGCCCTTCGGCGACCCTTCGATGACGACTCATCACGATGCCTCGCGCCGGTTCGCGGTCGACGTCGTCCGAACGTTGCGCGAGCATGGTCACCAGGCGCTCTGGGCCGGCGGCTGCGTGCGCGATCATCTGGTCGGCCGGATTCCCAAGGATTANNGTCGTCACGGTGCTGGGTCGGCCGGACGCGCTGCCGATCGAGGTGGCGACCTTTCGCGAGGATGTCGGCTACAGCGACGGGCGGCATCCCGATTCGGTGCGATTCAGTTCGCCGAACGAAGATGCCCAGCGGCGCGATTTCACCATCAACGGGCTCTTCTTCGATCCGCTCTCCGATGAGGTCCACGACTACGTCGGCGGTCGAGACGACCTTGCGGCAGGAATCGTTCGGGCGATCGGTGACCCTCGGCAACGGTTCGACGAGGATCGGCTGAGGATGCTGCGCGCGGTCCGATTCGCGACCGATTTCGCTTTCGATATCGATCCGGCAACCTGGCAGGCGATCGTCGAGCGAGCCGATGCGGTCGCGGCCGTGAGTCCGGAGCGGATCGCCGCGGAACTCCGCCGCATGCTGGCTCATCCGCGTCGAGCGGCGGCGCTGGAGCGGCTGCGCGACGGCGGACTGCTCGCACCGATCCTTCCCGAGATCGATCGGCGGCTGACGGAGCCGACGGTTCGCGCCGACGTCGAACGATCGTTGCGCGCCTTGTCGCTCGCCGAGTTCCCGACCGCGATGGCGGTACTGATCGATGGCGCGGCGTTCGACGAGCCGATCGCGGCGGCGTTCGACGTTGCCCGACGCCTGAAGCTCAGCAACGACGAGCGAGATGCGATCGTCGCGATCCTGCGGGCTCGCCCCTGGCTGGTCCGCGCGAACGACGAGCTTTGGCCCGACGTGCAGCCGTTTCTGGCGGGAGACCACGGACGCCGCAGTCTCGAAGCGGCTCGCGCCTGGGCGAGCGACTTGTCCGAGCATCGCGAAGCGTTGCACTGGTGCGAGGAGCGTCTGGCGTGGCCCGCGGAACGCCTGGATCCCCCGCCGTTGCTCGATGGTCGGCAGCTGAAGCAAGCGGGGTGGAAACCGGGCCCCGAGTTCGGTCTCTGGCTGGGACGAGTCCGACGCGAACAGCTCGCCGGCCGACTGACGTCAGCGGACGAGGCGTTGGCTTGGATCGAGCGGATGCGAAGCGAGGCGTGATCGGACGGCCGAATCGGCCTGTGAGGACGGTTTCCGAAACGCGGACCACCCCTTGCGGGGCCGACTCGTTCGCGTTGCTCCGGATCGGCGTGACCGGTACGATGTCAGCGGTCGGGGAAGTTCTGCGGGGGAGTCGTTCGGACGTCTCTCGCCCCGGACGAGATCGACCGTGCCGTCGGTGGCGGCGAACGTCCGATTCGCATCGCTTTGGCGGAGCGGAACGCTCGGTCGGCTCGTTATCTTGGGAGTTCGACGGTCGAAGGGGCAGGCGAACTTCGGCAGTAGGCCGTCGTTCGGAACGCGATCGTTCAGGAATGGTCATGATGGACCAGGCATCGTGGAGCATGTCGCTGGGGCGCTGGCTGGGCGTCAGCGTGCGCCTGCACATGACCGTCGTCCTGTTCATGCTCTTCGTGATGGCCTTCGCCTGGACCGGATCGAATCTCGCTCCCGGCCTTTCGGGCCTGTCGCTGGCGCTCATCGCCGGAGGGGCCTGGTTGTCGGCCGTTCTGGTGCATGAGTTCGGGCATCGCTTCGTCGCGTATCAGCTCGGGTGCGATGTCCGCGGCACGCTCATCATGCCGTGGGGGGGCATGGCCGACCTTCCGCCTCTGGAAGGTTGGGGGCGAGTCGCGATCTACGGTGCCGGTCCGGCGGCCAATGCGTTGGCGACCTTGATCGGGGCTTTCGTGTCGGTCGCGCTGCTCGACTCGGCCGTGACGATGTCGCTCTTCGATCCCCTTCGCCCCGATCGTCTGCTGGAATCTCCGAGTCGTCTGGAGAACGGCCTGCGGGTCGCGATCTGGATGAACGCGATGTTCTGTCTGATCAACCTGGTACCGGTGATGGTGCTCGACGGCGGCCACGTGCTGCTCGGCCTGATTCAGGTCTTCGCTCCTCCCGGAGCCGCCGTCGATCGGATCTGGCTCGTTCGTCTGGTCGGCGTCAGTACGGGGATCGCCGCGGTGACGCTCGCGATCTCGATCGGCCTGAAGTCCGACGGAGCCTTGATGCAGGGGTGGTTCTATCTGCTCCTGTTCGGCATCACCGTGATCTTCGCGGCGCGGAGCGGGCCGACCGAACTCGATGCCTATCCGCAGTGGAGTCAGGGGCGTCGAGCCTTGCATGCCGGGGTCGCCAACCGCGGCTCGGATCGCCGCGAACTCTCGGAGTTCGAGGAAGCGATCGCCCGTCTGGGCGGCGAAGTGCGAGGGAACGACGAAAACGACGACGAGGACTACGATCTCGACGCGGACGACGAGGAGCAGGACGAGGAATCGCTCTCGACCTGGCTCCGCGAGCGTCGTTCCGAACGAGCCGAGCAGGCTCGGCAGCGCGAGCTCGACGAAGAGCGTCGCGCCGACGAGATCCTGGACAAGGTCCATCGCCTCGGCATCCAGAGTCTCACTTCCGGCGACCGCGAGCTGCTCGAACGAGTCAGCGTCCGGTACCGCAACCGTCAGCGCGAACAGGCCTGATCGGTCGCGTTCTTCTTGCCGCACCTCTCGCTTGCTGGCCCTCTCGTTTTCGCACTCGTTCCGTCACCGGATACGTTCGTCTGCGCGGGCGGTCGCGAAATTTCTTTCCGAGGCCATCGAGCGCTCGAAGCCGTTCCGACCGGAGCGATCGGTACGTCAGGCGCGCTGAGCGACCGAAATCGAGCGATCGGGCGACTCCTTCGGAGGGCGTCATCGGCTTGCGAGTCGAGGGTGCGGAAGGCCGCCCGGAGAACCTGCCGATGCCGTCTCGGCGACGATTAGTGGTGACCTAGTTTTCGGCTGCCGAAGTCGATGCCCCCGGCTGTACGGTGCCTGATGACGGGACCCACATGCTTTCGGTCGTGACTCCATGACTTCGAATCTCCTTCAACTCGATGCCGCCATCGCCGGGGCGCTCGGGCAACCCGAGATCCGTGAAGAGCTGCGCCGTTGGTTCGGCGCCGACTTCTCGATCTGGCAGTCCGATCCCCCGAAACTGATCGACGGTTCCGGAACGGTCGCGACGACCTTGTGCGAAGCGCCGGGAGTTCTGGAAGGGATCAGGCGATCGGAAGAGGCGACCGCGCTGGTCGAGGAGAACGCGTACCTGGTGCTGGCGATTCCGATGGACGGGATCGATCAGGCGGGGCGAGTGGCGGTCGGAGCGATTCCGCTCCGCGACCTCCTNNACAAGCGACGACCGAACGGCGATCGCCGAAACGCTCGGCATCGATCCGGGCGAAGTCGAACTCTGGTTCGAGTCGCGAACGAAATGGGCGCCGATGGTCGCGCACCGTTTCGCGATGGCGTTCGTCTCGGCGAAGAAGGCCGAATCGCGGGCTCGGACGCTCGAGATCGATCTCGAAGACACCGTCGGACGGCTCACCTCGAGCTACGAGGAACTGTCGCTCCTCCATCGACTGACGCAGCATTCGCTGGTGTCGGGATCGGATGCCGAACTCGGCAACAAGGCGGTCCGCTGGCTGCTCGATTATCTGCCGGCCAAGGGAGCCGCTCTGCTGATGCTTCCGGCGATCGATGCCGACCGTGCGACCTACGAGGCGCGCAGCGAGGCGCAGCTGATCGCGGTCGGCGAGGTCCCGTTCGATACCGCCGAAGCGCTCGCCTACACCGGCAAGATCGACTTCTCGTTCTCCTCGTCGCCGCACCTGATGAACCTGTCGCGCTCGGCGACCACCACGCCGCTTCGCGGGACCCGCCAGTTGGTCGTCGCCGAAATCGGCGATCGCAAGAACGTCTACGGCTACGCGATGCTCGTCAATCACGTCGGCAACCGCCCGTTCGGCGCTTGCGAGACGACGATGATGGGGAGCGTCGGCGCGATCCTCGGGATTCACTGCGGCAACTACGAACTCTACCGACAGCACCGCGAATTCCTGGCCAGCGTCGTCCGGGCATTGACCAGTGCGATCGACGCCAAGGATCCGTACACCTTCGGCCACAGCGACCGAGTCGCTCGGATCGCCGTCCGTCTGGCTCGCGAACTCGGCTGCGANNTGCACGACATCGGCAAGATCGGCGTCAACGATGCCGTGTTGCAGAAGCCGGGGGCTCTGACCGACGACGAGTTCCGCCATATCCAGGCGCACCCGCAGCTCGGTTTCGAGATCCTGGCCGATATCCGTCAGCTCTCGGACGTCCTGCCGATCGTCCTGCATCATCACGAGCAGTGGGATGGCCGCGGCTATCCGCACGGCCTGGAACAGGATCAGATCCCGTTGCTCGCCCGAGTCGCGGCGGTGGCGGATGCGTTCGACGCGATGACCAGCGATCGCCCGTATCGCCGCGGCATGCCGATCGAGAAGGTCGAGCAGATCCTGCGCAACGGTGCAGGGACTCAGTGGGACCCGGCGGTCGTCGATGCCTATTTCCGCTGCCGAGACGAGATCATCGAGATCGTCAACAGCGAAGCGGGCAACCTGCCGCTGGACGTCAAGCGTTGGATTCCGGCCGACTGAGGGCTGCCGCCGCGGCATCATGACGAAGTCGCCGGGCCGCTCGTCGGACGCGTCTCAGGTCGACGAGTTCGGTTCGGCGGCAAGTCGTTCGACGAGCCGTTCGAGTCGCCGGCGGTTGGCGTCGCGACACGCATCCAATCGTGCGACCAATCGCTGCGGATCTTCTTCGCGCAGCACGTAGGCCAAGCGAGCCGACTCGCGCGGATCCGACGGCAACTCATGCCGCGCCGCGGTGTTCATCAGTCTCAGCCGCGACTCGACATCGCGCAGCATCCGATACCCTTCGCTCCACGCTTCGGCCTCAGGGCGCTCGACGAGCCCCGCGTCGGCGAGCGCTCGCCAGGCGGCGAAGGTCCCGGGGACCACCGCTTCCGGATATCGCTTCGCGTGCCGCAGCTGCAGCATCTGAGCGGCGAACTCGACGTCCATCGTCCCCCCTCGCCCGCGCTTCAGATTCGACGTCGCCGCCGACTCCTGCAGCTTCAGACGCATCGCGAGGATCTCGGTCGCATCGGCCGGACGCCATGGCTCGGCCGTCCGGCAGGCCGCCACGAGTCGTTCCACTTCGCGCCGAGCCGGTTCGGAGCCGATCACCGGCCGCGACTTGACCAGCGCCAGCCGCTCCCACAACGCTCCGGCTCCCGAATCGAAGTAGCGGCGAAACTCGTCGAACGAGACGGCGATCGAGCCGCTTCGGCCGGTCGGCCGGAGACGCGTGTCGACTTCGTACAGGCGACCGTAGGGGCCGACCTGCGAGAGACGCTTCACGACGCTGGCCGCCAGCTGCGCGAAGAACTGCTGGTTCGAGAGCTGTCGCGACGGGCGATCCGCGCGCGTCGTCCCCTCCCCTTCATAAAGAAAGACGAGATCGAGATCGCTGTGGTAGTTCGGTTCGCGACCGGCCAGCTTGCCGAGCGCCAGCACGACGCATTCGCACGGTCGGTCGTCCGCGCCGGTCGTCGGTATCCCGTGGCGTGATTCCAGGCGGCGTCGTTCGGCATCGAACGCCTGTTCCAGCACCGATTCGGCGACGTCGGACAACGCCCGATGCGTCTCGTCGATCCCGACCTTGCCGAGCAGATCCCGCACGCCGATCGCCAGATGCTGCGTATGCCGAAACGCGTGCAGGATCGGATCGATGTCCTCGGCGCCGCGGCAGAGTTCCACCAGCGATCGACGCAGCTCGTTCCCCGACGGCAAGCGCTCGAGCAACAGCGAGTCGAGCAGCTCGTCGATCATCCCCGGCTGTTCGATCAGCATCCCCGACAGATAGTCCCCCGAGGCGCCCAAGCGGACCATCAGTTCGAGCGTCGGCTCGTGAAACCGAAAGAGCTCCCACAGCACCCCCTTGCCGCCGATCGAGTCGGCGACCGAAGCGAGGCGAACGAGCGTGCCGTCCGGATCGGGCGTCCGAGCGATCTGCTCGAGGAGTCGCGGGGCGATCGAAGCCAGAAAATGGCGNNGCGTCGACAGGAACGGGACCCGCTCGCGAGCCAGCTCGGTCAGATGACGATAGGCGACGCCGACGTCGGCGAAGCCCAGACGTCCCAACACCTGCGCGATCCGCTCGGCCGGCGGTTCCGGATCGAGCACCAGATCGGCGATCGGATGCGTCGCATCATCGTCGGCAAAGGCATCGTGCAGCAGGAAGTCGAGCATCTTCCGATCGGTCTCGGTCCGTTCGCGCACGTCGGCCAGGAACCGCGTCTCGGCAGTCCCTTGCGGACCGTCGACGTAACCCATCCGTCGCGCGAGCTTGCGCAGCTCGGCCGGATCGCTCGGCAGTTCGTGAGTCCGCTGGTCGAACAGGATCTGCAATCGATGTTCGACCTCGCGCAGAAAGACGTAGTTGCGTTCGAGCAGGTTGCGCTCCTGCAGCGTCACGCAGCCCGCCTCGGCCAGTCGTTCGAGCGCCTCGAGCGTCTGCGTCGTCCGGATCGACGTCAGATCGCCTCCGTTGAGCAGTTGCAGGAACTGCAGCACGAACTCGATGTCGCGGATGCCGCCGAGCCCCGACTTGACGTCGCGCGGCACCTCGCCCCCTCCGGTTCGATCCTCCAGATTGCCGGCGCTCCGCTGTTCGATGCGACGTTTGAGCGCCTTGATTCCCGAGATGTCCGCGCGCGACAGATAACGCCGCCAGATCCAGCCATCCAAACGTTCGAGCAACTCGCGACCGAGCTCGTCATCGCCGGCGACGGGGCGCGCCTTGACGAACGCCTGTCGCTCCCAGGTCCGACCGGCGGTGTCGTAGTAGTGCAGCATGCCGTCGAGACTGCGGACCAGCGGCCCGGCACTCCCTTCGGGGCGCAGCCGCAGATCGACTCGGTAGGCATGCCCCAGTTCGGTCACTTCGCCGAGCAGCCGGACCAGATCGCTGGTGACGCGCGAGAAGAACTCTCGATTCGACACGCTCCGCGGACCGGAGGTCATGCCGTCCTGGTCGTAGAACGGGATCAGGTCGATGTCGCTCGAATAGTTCAGTTCGATGCCGCCGAGCTTGCCCAGGCCGAGGACCGCGTAGCGAGCGGGACGACCGTCGGGGCGCAGCGGACGGCCGAAACGTTCGGACCGATGCTCGATCGACCAGGCGACCGCCGCGTTGACGACCGCATCGGCCAGATGCGAGATCTGACGCGTCACGATGTCCAGTCGCTGGCCGCCGACCAGATCGCCGTACGCGATCCGGAGCGTCTCGCGATGCTTGAATCGCCGCAGCGCCGCCGCGACGCGGCGTTCGTCTCCCAGCCGCGACACTTCGCTGACGATGTCCGCAATCAGACTCTCGCGCGCCACCGGCGCTCCGGAGGTCAGGCGGAGCAGGTCGTACCCTTCCGGCTCGCGCACCAGCAGGTCGCTCAGATGCTGACTGGTCGAGAAGATCCGCAGCAGGATCGGCAGTGCCGTCCGATCCCGATCGAGCAGCGCAGCAAAGGCGAGCGGGCTGCGGCAGGCACCGAAGAACCGCTCCAGATTGTTGAGCGCCATCGGCGGATCGCTCAGCTTCGGCAGTTCGTCGTCGAGCTGATCCATCAGACGGGCGAGCAGATCGAGCGTCACGCCGTGACGAGCGATCGCGACCAGATTCGCATGAGCGCCGCGTGCATCTTCGAGTCCCCACGATCGCAGCATCGACGAGGCCGACAGCGGATCGTCGAGCAGTCGACGCACGTCGTCGGTCGTTCGCATGTCGT
>DMPQ01000288.1 GCA_003455945.1 Planctomycetaceae bacterium | reverse complement strand
GTGATCGTCGACGAGTTCACCGGACGCTTGGCCGAAGGGCGTCGATGGCGCGATGGGATCCATCAGGTGATCGAAGCGCGCGAGGGGACGCCGATCAGCCCCGAAACGGGCCAAGCGGCTCGGATCACCTTGCAGAACTTCCTGCTCCGCTACGAGCGACTGGCCGGCATGACCGGCACCGTCGCCAACTCGCGCGCCGAGCTGCGACGGATCTATCGACTCGAGACGGTCAAGGTGCCGACGCATCGTCCGCCGCGCCGCGAACTGCTGACGCCTCGCGTCTACGGCACCGCGCGCGAGAAGTGGCTCGCGCTGGTGGACGAGGCGATCGAAGTTCATCGGACGGGGCGCCCCGTGCTGATCGGGACCCGCACGATCGACGCCTCTCAGATCGTGTCGGCACTGCTGCGCGACGCCGGCGTCGAACATCGCGTGCTGAACGCGCATCAGGTCGAGGTCGAGGCGGGGATCGTGGCGACCGCCGGTCGACGCGGGGCGGTCACCGTCGCCACGAACATGGCGGGACGCGGGACCGACATCCGTCTGGAAGAGGCGTCATTGCAGCTCGGCGGGCTCCTGGTGCTCGGTTCCGAGATGCACGAGTCGCCGCGGATCGACCGGCAGCTGATCGGACGCTGTGGCCGCCAGGGAGATCCGGGGGCGTTTCGTCAGTATCTGTCGCTCGAGGACGAACTGTTGCGGACCGGTCTCGGGCCGATCGTCGCGAAGCGGTTGGCCGAACGCGGGAGTCGGACGGTCGGAGCCATCGACGGCGCGGTCCGCCGATTCGTTCGCGCTCAGCGACGTGTCGAGGCGAAGCACTATCGTCAGCGACTCAGGCTGATGGAGCAGGAGCTCGAACGGCAGCGACTGCATCAGGCGATGGGGCAGGATCCGTACCTCGACTCGGCCGGCTGACCACCGATCGGTGCGCCCGCGACTCGGCCCGAAGGGGCTCGCATCGGGCGATCGTTCGGCACGCCGCGACATCGATCCAGGCACCCCCGAGCGGCTCGTCACGCGGTGGCGGTCCTCGCCGGTCCCCACTAGAATCGGCTCCTCGCCGGGGACCCGCTCGGGGGCGGTGCTCCCTCGGCTCGATACGCCCGCATGTCTCGTCAGGCCCACCGCGTCGCACCGAAGGGGAACCCGCGTTGTCCCAGAAAGACATCATCCTGCCGTTTTCGGAGTTCGATCCGAACCGAGTCATCGCCGACCGGGAGGAGATCCAGAAGATCAACCCCCAGCGGCACGAGATGCAGCAGCTCGATGCGATCGTCTTCGAGGATCTCGATCGCCGGATCTGCGTCGGCTACAAGGACGCGACTCCGAACGAGTTCTGGGTTCGCGGCCACATGCCCGACATGCCGCTGATGCCCGGCGTGATCATGTGCGAGGCGGCGGCGCAACTCGCGTCGTATTTCGCTTCGCGACATGACCTGCTCGGCTCCCCGCTGATCGGACTCGGCGGGCTCGAAGAGGTCCGCTTCCGGAACATCGTCGTCCCCGGCAAGCGGCTGTACCTGATGACCGAGCAGATCAAGATCCGCCGCGGTGCGGTGATCGTCTGCCGCTTTCAGGGGTACGTCGACGAGCAGATCGTGGTCGAGGGGCAGATCAAGGGAGTACCGCTCCCCAAGGCGTGAACCTTCCCGCACGGTCTTCGCTCCTTACCGTGCGAGGCGACGAGGAGCGGTTCCGCAAAGCGTCGATCGGCAGGGATTTCGGGCCGGTAACTCTCCGAAATCCCCGACTGGACAGCCGCCGCGGACGGTTCTACAATCCGCTTTCCCTTCCGGAATCGGGCGGTTCGTTGCGGTTCGCCGAACGTCGCCGACTCGGTCTCGGAGCGGTTCGAACGGGGGTGTAGCTCAGTTGGGAGAGCGCAGCGTTCGCAATGCTGAGGTCGTGGGTTCGACTCCCATCATCTCCACCTGTTGACCGAAACGAAGCCCTGCGGTCCGAGCGATCGCAGGGCTCGTTCGTTTCTTGAGCCGCCGATGCTCCGGTCGGCGGTTCCCGGTCGAGCCCCTGAAGCGACACGACCGACTCGCGGCAAGGGAACGGTCCCCTCGGCGGACGCGACGGTAACCTCGCGGCTCCGTCGCTTCTCAAACGCCGCGGGATAGCGGCGCGACGGTCGGGTACTCGGCGACCGGCCCGACCAGCAGCGTGCGGGTCCGATCGAGCGACCAGGTCGAGGCGACTCGGCGGATGTCGTCCAGCGTCACGCGCCGGTACTTCTCGGCAACCTCGCGCGGCGTCCGATAGGTGCGATGGACGCGCCAGTTGTTGCCGACCGAGAACATCCGATTTTCCGGACGCTCGCTCTGCAGCAGGAGCGACGCGACCGTCTTGCGACAGGCGCGATCGAGTTCGTCCTCGCTGAACTCGCCGGTGGCGATCGTCTGTTGCAGGAGCGCGAGTCGTTCGAGATTCTCGCCGATCGTCTCGGGATCGCAGCAGATGACGGTCAGGGCGACGCCGTTGCCGGCGAACTCGTAGTTGCCGACTCCCGCGTACTCCGCCCGCCCCGGATCGACGAACTCCCAGAACATCCGGCTCCCCGAATCGTCTCCGACGATGGTCGCGAGGAGTCGAGCGGCGTGACGCTCGGGATCGGTGGCGTGCGGAGCGGGAGCGAGTTGCAGGACGTACTCCTGCGACGCCTTCGGCTTGACCAGCAGATCGGTGCCGAAGTGCGGTTCGGCCGGGCCGACCTGACGGCCTCGCCCCGACGGCTCCCAATCGGCGGTCGCTTCTCGGATCGCGTCGACCCAGGCGGGAAAGTCGATCCGCCCCGCGCCCGAGATGAGCATGTTGTCGGGAGAATACCGCTCGCGAAAGTAGCGGCGCATCGATTCGGGGGTGAGCGCCGTGACCGACTCGACCGTCCCCAGCACGCTTCGTCCCAGCGGATGGTTCCCGTAATAGTCCGCCATCAGTCGTTCGTGACCGCCGAACGGAGGCTGATCGTCGTACATCAGGATCTCTTCGACGATCACCTTCTTTTCGGTCTCGAAGTCGTCTTCGCGGAGCGAGGGGCGCATCAGGTCGCAAAGCAGCCGAGTGACCGGCGCGGTGAACTCCGGCAGGACCGCGGCGTGATAGATCGTCCGCTCTTCGCCCGTGCGGGCATTCGAGTGGGAACCCATCTCGTCCAGTTCGCGATTGACGTCGTCGGCCGATCGAGTCGGAGTTCCCTTGAAGGCCATGTGCTCGAGAAAGTGACTCACCCCTGCCGATTCGTTGCTTTCGTCGCGCGAGCCGGCTTCGACGAAGATGCCGACCGCCGCGCTGTGCGCGGCAGGATGGATCTCGGCGACGATCTCGAGGCCGTTCTCGAGGGTAACGTGCTCGAACTTCACGGGAGAATCTCCAGAGGGTTCGGTCCGAGCGTGACGACGTCGAACTCCTGAGGCGGGTGCTCCGCCAGAAACTCGCCGATCGCCTCGACCGTCAGCCCTTCGATCAGTTCCCGGATCCGATCGAGCGTCCGGACCTGACCGAGGTGATACCAGTCGCCGGCGATCGCCGAGGCGCGCGAGCGACTCGATTCCTGCTGCATCACCAGGTTGCTGCGGATCTGGACCTTGAGACGCGCCAGTTCCTGCTCGTCGATGCCGTCGCGCAGTTCGCGGAGCAGGCGGAGCGTGACGTCGAGCGTTTCCTGAGCCCGTTCGGCGCTCGTGCCGGCATAGGTCACGACCGCTCCGCGATCGCGGAGCGAATGGAGCGACGCGTAGACCGTGTAGCAGAGCCCGCGGACCTCGCGCACCTCGCGGAACAACCGGGACGAGAGACCGTCGCTCAGCACGCCGACCGCTCCGCGCGCCAGGAAGTACTCCGGATCGCGGTAGGCGACCGACGGATAGGCGATCGCCAGATGCGTCTGGGAACTCTCGTGCGACAGATGTCGGATTCCGTGTTCGGGAGGGTGCGCGATCGGATCAGGAGCGGCAGGGACCTGCCAGTCGCCCAGCAGCTGGCCGACCGCGTCGATCAGCCGCTCGGGTTCGAACCGACCGGCAACGCTGAGGATCGTCCCCTGCGGATGGAACCTCGCCCGAAATTGCCGTTCGACATCGGCCAGGCNNATTGCCGTTCGACATCGGCCGGGGTCATCGCTTCGAGCGACTCGGCGGTGCCGAGCACGCTCCGGCCGTACGGAGCCGGAAAGTGGATCCGCTTCAGTTCGAGCAGCGTGCGCTGCGCCAGGTCGTCCTCGAGCGATGCGAGCTCCTGCAGACAGACCTTCACGGCGTCGTCGAACTGATCTTCGGGAAGATGCGGGCGACGAAGTACGTCCGTGTAGATCCCGAGCGTCTCGATCAGGCTCTCCGCCGGCATCGCTCCGCCGAACGAGATGTGGGCGTTCGAGGCGCTCCCCGAACCTTCGACCCCGAGACGCTCCAGGTCCTCGATGAAGCGGCGCGAGTCGCGTTCGCCGGCGCCTCGCTGGACCTGTTCGCAGAGCAGATTGGCCAGGCCGAGNNCGAGGCGATCGGCCGGATCGTGCTGGGCTCCGGCCGGAACCGACAGCGCGAACGCCGCCGACTCGAGCCAGGGGAGCTGCTCGCCGAGCAGCACCAGGCCATTGGAAAAGCGATGGACGAGAATCTCTGCCACGCGGTGCCGAAGGTGGTAGGAAGCGAGCGCCGGCGACGGTCGCGACTCGCGCAGGAAGAGTCCCTGCAGAACGAGTCGATTCGGACCTCGCGACGCGAACCGTCTAGGCGTAGGCGACGTCGATCGCCTTGTAGACGGTCCTGACCGTACGAAATCCGAGCCGCTGGTACAATCCGAGGGCCCGCGTGTTCCGGGCGGTCACCTCGAGAGTCACCCGCTTCAGGCCGGCCGAACGGAAGCCGTCCAGGGCATGCCACAGAAGCAATCGCCCCAGTCCCAGACCGCGGTGCGTCGGAGTCACCCCCAGGTTCTGGACCGACCCCGTCTCGCGGCTGTCGCGAATCCCCTGGATCGTCCCGCAGTACTCGAAGCGGCGCTGCTGCGGGAGCTGCGTACCGAGGAGCCAGGTCGCTTCGGGAAGGAAGCCCTCGCGCGAAACGATGTCGCGCATCAGGCGGCGGCAACCGTCGGCATCGCCCAGGCAAGGAAAGACGTTGGCGTCGAGCTCGAACCGGAAACTCTCGTATTTGGTCTGGCCGTGGGCTTCCTGCAGCCGCTCGTCCCACGAGAAGAGCCAGTAGCCGGGCGGCGTCTCGGGACGCTCGAACAGCTCCTCGCCGAGGTCGTACTCCATCCGAAATCGCTTGAAGTACGTCAGCCCCATCGGCGTCCGCTCCGGATCGTCTCGCCGAGCCGCATGGCGCGGAGGCTCGGCATCGCACGGGAGCCGGTGGCCGCCTCCCGCTTCCCCGGACCGCCGTCGACGGCGAATCCCGAGGAGGTTCGACCGGGTCGGTCGAGACGATGAGAAAATCGTAGCCGGGCCTCCGAACCGGGTCAAACTTTGGGGATCGAGGGGATTGCTCGGCGGGCGGAGACCGCGCGCGTCGTGCGGGGCGTTCCACCCGCGCGGGGCCTCCCTCCGACTCCGCTTCGTCCCGCATTCACCTCGCTCAGATGACGCGGCAGATCAGGCACTTCAGATACTCGTTCTCGCGGCAATGCGTGCCGATCGGATGATCGGCTCCCGCTCCGCGATGTTCGAGGATCTGGATCATCCGCCCCGACCGCACGGCGACGCCGTGGAGCATCTCGACGAACTCCTCGCGCATCAGACTCCCCGTACAGCTGCAGGTGACGAGGATCCCGCCGGGCTCGAGCAGCCGGACCGCTTGGAGATTCAGTCGGTGATAGGCGCGAAGCGCCGTCGTGATCTGCTTTCGACCGGCGGCGAACTTCGGCGGATCGAGAATCACCGCGCCGAATCGTTCCTCGCGCGAGACGGCCGAATCGAGCCAGGCGAAGCAGTCGCTCGTCTCGAAACGACAGTTGCCGCACTCGTTCCGATCGGCGTTCGCCTTGGCGATGTCGACCGCCGCCTGGCTGATGTCGACTCCGACCACCTCGGTCGCCCCCCCGAGTTTCGACGCGCACATCGCGAAGCCGCCGGCGTAGCAGCAGATGTCCGCAACCCGGCGTCCGCGCAGATAGCTCGCCACGACCCGACGATTGTCGCGCTGATCCAGATAGAAGCCGGTCTTCTGCCCGCGGCGCAGATCCAGTCGGTACGTGATGCCGTGCTCGACGATCTCGAGCGGCCCTTCGTTCGGCGTGCCCCACTCCGGCAGCACCGGAGCTTCGAGCCCCTCGCGCTTCGCCGCCTGCTTATCGAGGTCGACCAGGATGGCGCGAGGCGCCAATCGTTCGCGCAGCACGTCGGCGATCATGTCCAGTCGGTGCCACATCCCGAGTCCGGTCGGCTGGATCACCAGATGATCGGCAAAACGATCGACGATCAGTCCGCTCAGTCCGTCCGCTTCGCTGTTGACCAGGCGACAGGCGCCGTCGGCGGCGCCGAGCCCCAGCGTCTCGCGCAGGCCGATCGCTGCGCCGATCCGGTCGGCGAACCAGCCGCGGTCCGGCTGCTCCTCACGCTTCCACGACAACAGTCGGATCCGGATCCGACTCGCCGGATTGACCAGTCCCCAGGCGATGAAGTTGCCGTTCTCGGCCTGTACCTCGACCAGGTCGCCGGGCCGAGCCGACGGATCGAGACGCTCGACGGCCGAGTCGAGCACCCACGGATGGCGTCCGAAGAACGGAGCGGCTCGGCCCTGCTTGATGGCGGCGATCGGAGCGGACATCGTCGGTTACTCGTCGGAAATGGAAGGGGGCGATCAGTCGAACGGTTTCGATTCGGAGCAGTCGGAATATCGAGGTATCAAGGCTTCGGAATCGTCGCCGTTGCGGCAACGACGCGTGCGAAGCGATCGAAATCGGCAGGTCGGTCGAGCGGCGGATCAGTCGAGCGAGCCGGGGTCGCGTACGACCAACAGTCGCGGTTCGGTCATCGATTCGATCGCGTAACGCACCCCTTCGCGGCCGAAACCGCTCTGCTTCACGCCGCCGTACGGCATCGAATCGACTCGCCAGGACGGGACGTCACCGACGATCAGGCCGCCGACCTCCAGCGTCGCGTACGCCTGTTCGATCCGGCCGATGTCGCGCGTGAAGAGCCCTGCCTGCAGACCGTAACGTCCGGCATCGACCTGAGCCAGCGCTTCCGAGAAGCGTTGGTAACGCGACAGGACGGCGACCGGTCCGAACGCCTCGTCGGCACAGATCGGCAACGTCGCCGGCACGTCTTCGAGGAGCGTCGGTTCGAGCAGGCTCCCTCGGCGCCCTCCGCCGCACAACAGCCTTGCGCCCGCGGCGACCGCCTGAGCGATCTGCGTTTCGAGCCGGACCGCCGCAGCCTCGTCGATCAGCGGCCCGACGAAGNNCGTCGCGCGGATCGCCGCCGACGAGCCGCTCGGTCGCGGCGACCAGCTTCTCGCGCAGTTCCTCGTATCGCGAGGCGTGGACCAGGATCCTCTGGACGCCGATGCAGCTCTGGCCGCTCTGATAGAACGCGCCGAAGATCAGTCGCTCGACGGCGTGATCGATATCGGCGTCGCGCTCGACGATACAGGCGGCGTTTCCGCCGAGTTCGAGCACGATCCGCTTCCGACCGCATCGCCGCTTCAGCTCCCAGCCGACCTCGGGACTCCCCGTGAAGCTCAGCAGCGCAATCCGCTCGTCGGTGACCAGCGGTTCGGCGTCCTGAGACGTCGCCGGCAGGATCGACCAGGCGTCACGCGGCCAATCGGTTTCGGCAAGAGTCCGTCCGATGATCAGGGCGCCGAGCGGCGTCGTGCTCGCCGGCTTGAAGACGAACGGACAGCCGGCGGCGATCGCCGGAGCGATCTTGTGCGCGGCAAGGTTGAGCGGAAAGTTGAACGGGCCGATCGCTCCCACCACGCCGATCGGAAAGCGTCGAGTCGAGCCGCGGTAGCCGGCGGCTCGCGGCGCGATGCCCAACTCGAGCTGCTCGCCGACGATCCGAGTCGATTCTTCGGCGGCGATCCTGAAGGTATCGATCAGCCGCTGCACCTCGCCGCGTGCGTCGCGGATCGGCTTACCCGCTTCCGCACATAACGACCCCGCCAACTCCTCGCGCTGCGCATCGAATCGCGCCGCACAGTGATTCAGCACGTCGCGGCGGCGATAGGCGGGGAGCTCGGCGAGCGATTTCCGCGAGGCGTAAGCCGCGGCGATCGCTCGCTCGACCTCGTTCCGATCGGCTCGCGCGACGACCGCGATCGGCTCGCCGGTGTACTTGTCGCGCACGGGGAGTTCGGCCGAACCGTTCGACGCGACTCCGGCCAGATACATCGGCCAGGCAGTCGTCATCGCTCCCCCCTTCTCCGCATCGTCGACGTCCCGATCGCTGCCGCTCCGAGCGAGCGCCCTCGAATCGGTCGTCGTCGAACGTCGAGCGGCGCCGGAGCGTCGATCAGGTCGCCTTCGGCGTCTCGACCACCTTGGCCGAAACGATCACGACCGGCTGGCGCGGCCGATCGCTTCGGTCGACCGGGACCGAACCGATCTTTCGGACCGTCGCCAGGCTCTCGTCATCCGCCGTGCGACCGAACGCCGTGTACTGGCCGTCCAGGTGCGTGTGCTTGTCCAGGCAGATGAAGAACTGGCTGCCGGCCGAGTTGGGATCGCTCGATCGAGCCATCGACAGGACGCCCGCGACATGCGGCGTCTTGTTGAACTCCGCCGGGATCCGATAGCCCGGACCGCCGGTGCCGGTCCCCTCAGGACAGCCCCCTTGGATCATGAAACCGTCGATGATCCGGTGGAAGCTCAGATCGTCGTAGAAGCCGGTCTTGGCCAGGCCGATCATGTTGCGGCAATGCCCCGGCGCCACGTCGGTCAGGAGCGTCAGTCGGATCGGGCCATGAGTCGTTTCGAGGTCGATGCGGTAGTCGACCTTGGCGAAATCGAGGCCGGCGGTCGCCTCGTCCACTTGCTTGCGGTGGCTCATCGGACGCTTCCTTCGCGCGGGGACCATAAGTCGAGTCGGGACGCCGAGAGTCCCCTGCTCGATGGCCGAGAGGCCAAACGAATCGCTCATCGTACCTGGGACGAGCCGCATCACAACCCCGCCGGGGCACCCGACGAGCCGCACCGGCGACCGAATTCGGCGGCCGAAACGACCTTGTCGGGTTCGGCCGTCACGCTCCGCCTGCATGGGTGGCGCGTCGTAGGCTCGGCGCGGTCCACGGGAGCCGACCGGTTCGGGAATCGTTCGATCCTCGGCGATCTCCTCGTTAGAATCCTCGGCGGACCGGTTCGATGTCCCCTCGATATCGGCGGCTGCCGCGGCTGATCGCAAGGGACACCGGTCCGCGGCTCGCCGAGGTCGAGCCGCTCCGACCCGCGCTCGCTCTCCTTCCCTCCTTCCGATTCAGGAACGCCTCGATGACGTTCGATGTCCGACTCTTTCTCGCTCCGCTGGGACGCACGGTCGCCCGAGTCGCGGCAACCGTTGCGGTCCTGGTCGCCGCAGCGCTGCCGGCGCTCTCGGCCGAGCCGATCGCCAAGGCGGTTCGCGTGCTCGACCACCTCGAGATCCCGCGACCGATCATCATGACGCATGCCGGCGACGGCTCGGGACGCTTCTTCATCGCTTCGCAGTACGGGCAGATCTACGTGCTCGAGTCGAGTGCGTCGACCGCCGAACCGAAGCTGTTCATGGACCTGAGCGACAAGGTCTCGTACAGCGATCAGCAGAACGAGGAAGGCTTCCTCGGGATGGCCTTCCATCCGAAGTTCGCCGAGAACGGCAAGTTCTACGTCTACTACACGTCGAACACCGAAGCGCACCTGTCGATCGTCTCGTCTTTCACCGCATCGATCGATCGTTCGACGGCCGATCCCGGTTCCGAGGTCGAGGTGCTGCGGATTCCGCAGCCGTTCTGGAACCACAACGGCGGCACGCTCGCGTTCGGTCCCGACGGGATGCTCTACATCGCGCTCGGCGACGGCGGCGGAGCGCNNAATCCGCTCGGCAACGGCCAGAACCTCGGCAACCTCTTCGGAGCGATCCTGCGGATCGACGTCGATCGTCACGACACCGGCAAGGGCTACGCGGTGCCGAACGACAATCCGTTCGTCGATCGCGAAGGGGCTTGTCCCGAGATCTGGGCGTACGGACTGCGGAACGTCTGGCGGATGGCATTCGATCGCGAGACCGGATTGCTCTGGGCCGCCGACGTCGGGCAGGACGTCTGGGAAGAGATCGATCTGATCGTGAAGGGGGGCAACTACGGCTGGAGTCGTCGAGAAGGCTTCCATCCGTTCGGCGAGCAGCGAGCCGAAGCCGAGCCTGCGAAGTACGTCGAACCGATCTTCGAGTACTCGCACGAGGTCGGCAAGTCGATCACCGGCGGCTGCGTCTATCGCGGTTCGAAGGTCCCGGCCCTCGTCGGCAAGTACCTCTACGGCGACTACGTCTCGGGACGCTTCTGGGCGCTCGCCCACGATCCGTCGAACGGCAAGACCGAGAACTTCGACATCGAAGCGGGAGAGCCGATCGCGGTGATCACCTTCGGCGAAGACGAGCAGGGAGAGGTCTTCTTCTCGGACTCGGCCGGCCGGATCTTCTCGTTCGAGTAGGTCGCCTCGTTCGAGTCAGTCGCCGGTCCGTTCGCGGCGGGGAACGACATGAGGCCGGCCGATTCCGGGGAGGCAATTCCGGGATCGGCCGGCCTCGCGCATTTCCGCCGAGGAGCGGCAGGTTCGTGGCGAACGGCGGCGATCAGCCGCGGACGACGTGGACGTGCAGCGTATCGACATGACCGTCCTGGCCGTCGAGGCCGCTGACGACCAGCACATGGTCCCCCGCCTCGCCCCAATGCTGCGTCAGGGCGAGTTCGTTCATCTTGGCCAGGAGCTGCGTCATGTTGTGGATCTCGGGATCCAGCAGCGGATGGACGCCGTAGCTGAGCGCCAACTGGCGGCAGGTCGTCGGCACCGACGTGACGGCGACGATCGGGATCGGCAATCGGTAGCGGGCCATCAGCCGCGCGGTGTTTCCGGATCGCGTGTAGACGACGATGCGGCGAGCGGCGGTGCGGATCGCGAGACGCGCGGCCGCTTCGGTCAGCGCCGAGGCTTCGCTCCGCTCGTGATGCGTCGCGGCGAAGCCCCACGAGGCGGTCCCCGACTCGCTCGCCAACGCGATCCGATCGAGCACCTCGACCGCACGCTTCGGCCATCGTCCTGCCGCGGTCTCGTTCGACAGCATGATCGCGTCGCTGCCGTCGAGCACCGCATTGGCGACGTCCGACGTCTCGGCTCGTGTCGGCGTCGGGTTATGGACCATCGAGTCGAGCATCTGAGTCGCGGTGATCACCGGCTTGGCATACTGCCGGCAGAGATCGATCAGTCGCTTCTGCAGGAGCGGGACTTCGGCAAAGTCGGTTTCGAGTCCCAGGTCCCCTCGCGCCACCATCACGGCGTCGGCATAACGGACGATCTCGTGGATGTTCGCCAGCGCCTCGGGACGTTCGATCTTCGCGACGACCTTGGCGGTCGAGCCGTGATCGTCCAGGTATTGCAGGATCTGCAGCAGGTCTTCCGCCTTGCGCACGAACGAGAGCGCGACGTACTCGACGCCGTTCGCGATCGCCCACTCGAGATCCTTCCAGTCCTTCTCGGTGATCGACGGCGTCGAGAGCGCGACGCCCGGCATGTTCAGCCCCTTGCCTCGCAGGATCGTTCCCTCGCGAGTCACCTCGGCGACCAGATGATCGCCGCAGAGTTCCAGCACGCGCAGCTCGACTCGGCCGTCGTCGATCAGCAGCGTGTCGCCGGGGCGGACGTCGTCCAGCAGCGGCTCATAGGTCGATGCCAGCTCGACTTCGCACTGGACCTTGTCCAGACGCTTCTGAGTCGTGACGCGCAGCCGCTGTCCGGCGACGGTCTGGAAATCATCGACCGCGACGTAGCTGATCCGGATCTTCGGGCCGCAGAGGTCCTGCATCACGGCGACCGGAATGCCGGCCGCTGCCGATTCGTCTCGCAGCCGCCCCAGCGCTTCGCTGTGACTGGCGTGCGTCCCGTGCGAGAAGTTGAAGCGAAAGACGGTCGCTCCGGCCGCCAGCAGCTGGCGGATCCCTTCGGCGCTGTCGCAGGCGGGGCCGAGGGNNGCCTCGTGGGTCCCGTGCGAAAAGTTGAGGCGGGCACAGTCCATGCCAGCCGCTACCAGCGCGTCGATGGCGGATTCTGTATTCGAGGAGGGGCCGAGGGTGCAGACGATCTTCGTCTTGCGGATCTCGCCGAGTGACGCGAGCGACTCCGGAACCTGGTCCTCCGAACGGGACGAGAAGCCGGCGCGGCCGGACGACCGCTCCAGTCCGGGAAGGACCGGAGACGCGACGCGGGAACTCATGGAAGAGCCTCGGATACGATGGTGCGGCGATGCGTGCCTGACCTCCGGACCGATTCGGTCGCGAGCGGTGCGGGCTCGCGACGGTCGGGCCGCCGCGCGAAAGAGCGGCGAGCGGTGGGGGTCGAGGGGAACCGTAGTCCGATTCCCCTCGGCAAGCCTGCGCCGACCGACGACATCTTCAGGAAATCGTCGCGTCCGTCCGCCATCTTTCGTCTCGCTGCGCCGTCGGCTACGATGGTGCCGGATGGAACGACGGCTCGACGGCACGACGAACCGACTTGGCTCGGGAGCGGCTCGTCGAAACGGAAGTGCCTCTCGCGAAAGGGAGCTCTCGATGGCTCGATATCCGCTGCTGCTGGGGCTTGCCGCGATCGTCACCTGGGGACTCTTCGGGAGCCCCGCTGCACGACCGGTCAGCGCTCAGGACCGGGTCGGCGGGCTGGTGGTCCGAGCGATCGCTGCGGCCGAAGCGGACGAGTTCGCGGCCGCCGAGCAGGATCTGAATCTGGCGTTGGCGATCGATCCCTTGCGTCACTCGGTCCGCTACTGGCGCGGTCGCGTTCGCTTCTGTCAGGGGAAGATCGAGCTGTCGGTCGTCGACTTCGATCGGTACTGGACCGAGTTCCCCGATCTCCGCTCGCGACAGTGGGAACGGGGGATCGCGCTCTACTACGCCGGTCGTTTCGACGACGGAGCCGCGCAGTTCGCCGACTATCAGACGTATCACGATGCCGACGTCGAAAACGCCGCCTGGCGGTACCTGTGCGAGGCGCAGCGCGACGGCGTCGACCGGGCAAGTCGCGCGCTGATGCCGGTCGGTCCCGATCGACGCATCCCGATGATGCGTCTGCACGAACTGTACGGAGGCCGGTGCACGCCCGACGAGGTGATGGCGGAGGTCGCGAAGCTGGCCGACGGGAGCCCCGAGCGGCGGTCGGCGGAGTTCTACGCTCACCTGTATCTCGGCCTCTGGTACGAGAGCCGCGGGGAACAGGAAACGGCGCTGGAGCACCTGAAGCGTGCGGCCGAGGAGTTTCCGATCCGACACTACATGGGGCGAGTCGCGGAGGTGCATTACCGCCGGGCTGCGGAACGCGATGCCGCCGAACGGAGCGATCCGGGCCGCTGAGGCACCGCGGGTCAATGCTCTTCGGAGAGCGGACGGAGCGACCAGGTGTAGAGAACGACCAGATCGTACGCGGCATGAGTCGTGACGACGGCCCAGAGACTGCCGGTCACCAGCAGTTCGATTCCCAGAAAGAGGCCGATCAGCGAGGCCAGAATCCCGTAGGCGCTGCTGATCGAGTGCATCATTCCGAACGCCAGCGCGCCGAAGGTCAGTCCGAGCAGGATCCCTTGAGGGCCGTCGAACAGCCGCACGAAGCCCCCTTGGATCGCCCAGCGGAAGAAGAGTTCCTCACCCAAGCCGGCGGCAAACGCGAGCAGCGCCAGTTCCGGCAGCGTGCGACCGTGGAACTGAGGGGCCAGATGGCGATCGACCCACCGCTGCATCTCGCGTAGCGACTCGAGCGGAATGAAACGGATCAGCGGGACGATCAGCAGCAGCGGAATCGTCCAGAGCAGCCCTTGCAGAATGCCGATCGCGAGCGACCGTGGATCGACCGCATGGTACGGCGTCCCGAGATGCTCGAGCCGAGCAGGAACCCAGAGGCCGATTCCCCAGGCGAGCGCCAGTCCGGCCAAGCCGAAAAGCAGTTCGAAGATCGCGGCCGGCAACAACGAGGGCTCGTCGACCGGTTCCGAATCGTCGTCCATCGTGCGGCCTCGCGAACGACGGACCGATCGTCGAAACAAGTTGGCCGATCGCGCGGCGCACGGATCCGGAACCCGATCCGACCCGCGAGAACGTCAGAGGCCGGTCGACGCGGACGAACGGCGCCCGGCCGTCGGTCGAACGAGCGACACGACGGCCACGACACGACGGCGACGAAACGATGGGCATGCCGCGACAGGCATCAGACTTCCGACCGACGTCGGAGGCCTTGTCCGAAGACAGGCTCGGCGAAGAACCCGCCTCAGCGGTCCTCAAGACCCCAGCGGATGATCAGGTCTTCGGCTCCCGGAGTCAGTCCGCGGAGCTTGGCCGCGAGAACCGCCTTTTCCGAGCTCGACGCCTTCGCCGCTCGCGAAGCGAGCTTCTGCAACTTGACCCGACGATGACGGCGTCGACGCAACTCTCGCTGACGTTCGCTCATGCTCACGGAAACCGACTCCCAGGACCAAGCCAAGAACTGCTGATTCGGCGTCCGCCCTCGGACACCCTTACGGAAACATCGCAGTCTACCGACCGGAGCGGATCGAAGCAATCGAGGCCGTTTCGGCAGGCGGCGAGCCCCGATCCGTCGTCTCAGGTTGTCGTCCCCCCCGGGACCGACCGCTCAGCGTCGAGCCAATTCGCGGAGCACCTCGATCCCACGGTCCAAGACCTTGTCGTCGGCGGCGAAGCTGATCCGGAAGTGCGTATCGTGGCGACTGAAGATCGAGCCGGGAATGATCAGCAGTTCCCGCTCGATCGCCGCTCGGATGAACTCGTCGCCGCTCCCCCAGGGGAGCTTCGGGAAGACGTAGAAGGCGCCGTTGGGAACGGTCAGTTCGTACAGGTCCTTCAGACCCGCGACGATCCGGTCGCGTTTCCCGCGATAGTCCGCGACCGCTCGGGACATGTCGACATCCATCGCCGCGAGGCCGGCCCACTGCACCGGGTGCGGCGCACAGACGAACGTGTACTGCTGCAGTTTCAGCATCGCATCGATCAGTTCCTGGGGGCCGTGGACCCAGCCCAGACGCCAACCGGTCATCCCGTGGCTCTTCGAGAACCCGTCGATGACGATCGTCCGCTCGTTGAATCGGGCGGGGGAAACGAACGGCTCGTCGTAGCTGAACTGCGAGTAGATCTCGTCCGAGATCAGACAGACGTTCTTGGCCTGAGCCAGTTCGGCGATCGCCCGCAGGTCGGCTTCACTTGCCTGAACGCCGGTCGGGTTGGCCGGGCTGTTGACGATGATCGCCTTGGTGCGAGGGGTGATCGCCGCCGCGACTCGGTCGACGTCGATCCCGAAACCGGGGCCGCAATCGACCGGCACCGGGACCCCTCCGGCCATCCGCACGAGCGACGGGTACATGACGAAATAGGGATCGAAGAAGATCACCTCGTCCCCCGGATCGATCAGTGCCATCAGGGCGAGCACCAACCCGCCGCTGGTCCCCGAACAGACGAAGACGTCCCGATCGGCGTGACCCAGCGGCGCGATCCGCCCCCTCAGCGCCTCGCGCAGCGGCGCGATCCCCTGAGTCGCCGAATAGCCGTTTCGGCCGCTCCGGACCGCTTCGAAGAGCGCTTCCTTGACCGGTTCGGGCACGTCGTAGTCGGGTTGGCCGATCGACAGGTTGATCGGAGAACGCATCTTGGCGGCCAGATCGAAGATCTTGCGGATGCCGCTGCTGTCGAAGGCCGAGGTGCGCTGCGCGAGCCAGGGGTGTGCCATAGCGACGGATCGTCCGGAAAGGCGAAGAGGCGACGAGAGGCGAACCGTCGGAGAGTGCGGTTCGTTTCGGTCCGAGCGACGATTGTAGGCGTCGCGGCAGTCGCTCCCCAGACCCTACGGACTCGCCCGCCGAGAGCGAAGGGAGCGACTCGAGTTTCTCGCCGTCCCCTGGCCGACGATCGTGCGATCGACCCGAGGAGCTCCTGTCGATTCGGTCAGAATGCGAATTCCGCGGCGCTTCTCGAACGGACGCCGAGCGATGTTTCCTCACGAATCCGCGAGGAAACCGGCCCGGCGCGACCGTCCGATGCTCCGAACCGCGGAAAACCGGTCGCTTGAGAGGGCGTCGGGCGGTTCCTAGAATGAGCGGACATGCGTCGCCGAGCGACGGGCCGTCCGTTCGCTTCCTGCCGGCAGCTTCCTGTCGCGCCCGACGCGAAATCGCGAGCCGTGCCCTCATCTCGCCCGACGGCGAAGCGTTCTCTAGGGGTCTCGGTCGGCTCTCCCTTCCCGGACGACTCACGGCATGAGCGAGCTGTTCCACGAGTGCGGCGTCGCGGCGATCTATCACCTCGATTCGGCCGAGCCGAGTCCGCTCTGTCCCGAACAGGGCCCCGATGAGGTGACTCGCCTCCTCCCGCGGATGCTGCTCGACATCCAGAACCGCGGGCAACTCGCCGCCGGTATCTCGACCTACCAGCCGCAGCGCGAGCAGCTCCTCTCGACCTACAAGGAACTCGGCACGGTCAGCGAGGTCTTCCGGCTGTCGCATCGGGGCAAGGCCGAGGCGCTGATGCGCGAGACGGCAGGGCGAGCCGGGATCGGTCATGTCCGCTATGCCACCTGCGGCTGCGACGACCGGAACTACGCTCAGCCGTTCGAACGCCATCACCTGCAGCGGCACAAGTGGTTCAGCTTCGGGTTCAACGGCCAGCTCGCCAACTACGGCAAGCTCAAGGCCGAGTTGCTCGCGCAAGGGGACTACCACCTCTCGCGCGACAGCGACACCGAAATCATCATGCACGAGATCAGCCGCGAGCTGTCGGGGAACGAGAACCCCGGTTGGCTCGAGGTGCTCCGCCGCATCTCGCGTCGTTTCGACGGCGCGTACAGCCTGGCGCTGATCAACGCGGCAGGCGAAATGGTCGTCGCTCGCGATCCGCTCGGCATCAAGCCGATGTGCTGGGCGAAGGAAGGTGCGCTGTTCGCCGCCGCCAGCGAGAGCGTTGCGCTTCTGAATCTCGGCTTCGACGAGAAGCAGATCCGCTCGCTCGAACCGGGGCATGCGATCCTGATCGGCCCCGACGGATTCCGGATCGAACGGTTCGCCGATGAGGGGGAGCGGCGAGCGCACTGCTTCTTCGAGTGGATCTACTTCGCCAACGTCGCCAGTACGCTCGACGATCGAAGTGTCTATCTGTCGCGAACCCGGCTGGGAGCCGAGTTGGCCGAGGCGGAGCGGAAGGACGGCATCGTCACGATCGACCAGGACACGATCGTCGTGCCGGTTCCCGACACCAGCAAGGCGGCGGCCGATTCGATGGCCTACGAGCTCGGTGTTCCGTCGCGTGAAGGGCTGATCCGCAATCGCTATTCCGGCCGGACCTTCATCGAAGGGGGCTCGGGGCGACGGAAGAAGGCCGAAACGAAGTACACGCCGCTCCGCGAAGTGCTTCAGGGGAAGCGGGTCATCCTGGTCGAGGATTCGATCGTCCGCTCCACCACGATGAAGGTCCTGATCGATCGGATCTACGAGCGCGGCGGGGCGAAGGAGATCCATGTCCGAGTCGCCTGTCCGCCGATCGTCGCTCCCTGTTTCTACGGGATCGACATGTCGACGATCGACGAGCTGTTCGCTCCCCGATTCATGGACGGGAACGAACTGACGACCGCGATCCAGGATCGGATGGCGAGCGAACTCGGGTGCGACTCGCTCCGCTATCTGCCGGTCGAGGCGATCGCTCGCTCGGTCGGATTCCCTCCGGCCGATCTCTGCCAGGCCTGCATCACCGGCGAGTATCCGACTCCCTACGGGCAGCATCTGTACCAGATCGCCAAGGGGAACATCGGCGGTCGCGGCGGGAATCGGACGTACGAAGCGGTCGGCTGAACGCCCTGTTATCCAGTTGCGGCATTCCGTTCGAGCCGCTTCGTTTCCTCGTCGCTCTTGCTTCTCTCGCTTGCCGCGTCGGCTGAGCGGTCGAGCTTTGACGTTGACCGCTTGCCCAGATTGCCGCTACAAGCCGCTCGGATGCCCGGGCGGTTCGCGACGACCTTCCGCCGGGTGACGAACCGAGGCGGAGTCCTGCGGTGGCGGACAAGGAAGTCGAGACCGACGTCGGAGAGGTGTCGCTCGTGGGGCGACTCGTCGGGCTCGTGCTGCGCCCCAACCGGACGTCGTTGATCCTCGGCGGCTTTCTCTGTCTGGCGATCGCCGGCACCCTTGCNNCCCTTGCCTCGACCATGTTCGGCACGCAGGCCGAGCCGGTCGATACGCTCCCCAAGGCCTGGGAACTGCTCGAGAAGACTCGCTATCCCGAAGCGCGAGCGATGGCGACTCGGCTGCTGTCGGCTCGATCAGGCGACCGGAATGTCGGCGAAGGTGCCTATCTGATCGGTCGCTCGCTCTGCGGCGAAGCCGAAACCGAATGGAACGACCGCCGTCGCATCGGTCTCTATCTGGTCGCCTCCCGCTACCTGCAGGAGGCGTACCTCGAGGGATTCCCCGAGGGGCATGAGGACGAGGGAACCTATTACCTGGCGCTCTCGACCTTCGAAGCGGAGCGGTTGACGGCGAGTCTCCCGTTCTGGCGCGAGCTGCTGGAGCGCGAACCGGTACCGCGACGACTGGAAGTGCTCCGTCGGATCGCCGACGTGCATCTGCGCGACGCGAAACTCCCGCCGGCCGAAGGCCTTGCGGTCCTCGCCGAGCTGGCTCGCGAAGAACAGCTCGGTCGTGAGGAGCGGGACACGGTTCAGCTGGATACCGCCGAGCTGCAGTTGCGAGCCGGATCGCTCGACGAGGCGCTGGCCACGCTGGCGGCGATTCCCGACGACACGTCGCTCCGCTCGCGGCTGAGGCTGCTTCGCGCCCGAACGATGTTGGTCGAAGCCCAGTCGTACGAGCGAATGCGTTCGCTCGGACAGACGCCGCCGAAACCGATCGAACCGATCTACGAACGCGCGGTTTCCGAGTTGTTGGGAATCGAAGCGTCGCTGACTCCTGATCCTCAGGAGCGGGACGAAGCGAACTACCGGCTGGCTCAGTGCTACGCGAAGCTCGGCGACCTCGATCGGGCCGAGCAGCTCTTCGCGGAACTCCGTCGCGCCCGAATGGACGATTGGCTCGGTTGGAGTGCCGGCGTTCGGGAAGCGATGATGCAGTTCCAGCAGGCTGATCTTGCCGAGGCGGCTCTCCGATTCGGCGCCTCGTTGGCCGCGATGAAGCGATCCGCGACGGTCGACGAACGCTGGATTTCGGAAGCCGAACTGCTCGGTGCGATCGAGACGCTGATGCAGCAGCAGATCGCGGGGAAGCAGTACTCCGAGGCGCTCGAGCTGGCTCGCGCGATGTGGCCTCCCCTCCCCCGCACCGCAAGTCTTGCCTGGCAGGCGCGCATTCGCCGCGCTTGGGGAGAATCGCTGCTCGCGGCGGCGCGCGAGCCGTTCCGTTCTCCCGACTTCGACGATCAGGCAGCTCGCGAAGAAGGGCTCGGTCACCTTCGCGAGTCGGGTTGGGCGTTGGTCAAGCTGGCGACGCTGGAGCGGTCCGAAGCGACGTACGTCGATCGTCTGCTTGCCGCCGCCGCCGCGTTCGCCGACGGCCATGACTTCGACGAGTCGCTCCGGTTCTATGAAGAAGTCCTGGATGAAGGAAGTCGAAAGAACTCGGCCTGGCTGCTGCTGCGGATCGGCGAGAGTCATCTGGGCGCCGGTCGAATCGACCGAGCGCTCGAGGCCTTCGAGCGCTGCATCGTCAGCTATCCGAACGATCCCGAGTCGTATCTGGCGCGGATCGAAGCAAGTCGGATCCTGCTCGAACGGGACGACGCGGATGGCGCCGAGAAGATGCTGCTCGAGAATCTCGAGAACGCGGCCCTCACGCCTCAGAGCCGCGAGTGGCGACTGTCGCTCTTCGCGCTGGCCCGGACGCTCTTTCGGGAAGCGTCGCTGCTCGAAGCCGAGAGCCGTTCGCTCGGCGTCGACGATCCGCTCTCGGCGACCGCCGACACCGCCTTTCGGAAACTGGAAGAGAGCTACGAGGCGTTCCAGTCGGCGATCCGGCGACTGAACGAGGCGGTGCGACGCTATCCCGACGATCCCCAGATCCACGAGTACCGCTATCTGCTCGCCGAAGCGCACCGCGCAGCCGCCAAGTGGCCCAAGAAAAAGGCGGCGACCGTCTCGGTAGCCGCTTCGCGATTGAGGCTCGAGGAGCAGGCCCGCGATCATGCGCGGCAGGCGATCGTGACGATCGGCGAACTGCTGGTCGATCTCGAACGCGTCCAGGATCAGCGACCGCTCGACGACGTCGAGCGGAACCTGCTGCGGAACTGCTACTTCGCGCAGGCCGATCTGTTCTTCGATCTGGAACGCTACCCGGAAGCGATCGACGCGTATTCGTCGGCCGCCAATCGCTACAACGATCGCCCCGAATCGCTCGAAGCGTTCGTCCGCATGTCGATCTGCTTCCGGCGCACCGGACGACTCGACGATGCGCGAGGCGTGCTCGAACAGGCCAAGCTCTTCCTTGCCGAGCGGATACCGGCCGATGCCGACTATTCCGGTACCACCCGGCATTCGCGAGAAGACTGGGCCGGCTTTCTCGATCTCCTCACGCGACTCTGATCGAACGGAGTGCCGATCGATGTCCGATTCCTCGTCGACCGAACGACTGGCCGAACTTCTTTCGGCTCGACACCGCACGCTCGGCAAGCTGCGAGTCGTGTCGGCTCGCCAGATCCAGGTTCTGCAGCGCGATGCGATCGGCGAGCTGCACGAGCTGCTCGCGGTGAAGCAGACGCTGATCGAGGATCTGGTACGCGTCGACCAGGCGATCGATCCGTATCGCGCCGAGGATCCCGAGCGACGCGTCTGGAGCTCGCCCGACGTCCGCGAACGCTGCCGACAGCTCGTCGAAGAGTGCACTCGCTGGCTCGATGAGGTCAAGGAGTTCGAGGCGGGAGCGGAGCGTCTGGCGCGCGAACGCATGGAAACGACGTCGCGCGAGATGGAGACGCACGTCGATCGCTCGCGTGCGGTCGCGGCCTATCTGCGGACCGACCGGAACGTTCCGGCCGGTCGCGTCGTGAGAGAGGGGTGAAGCAGATGCTGTCCGATAGCGAATCGACGACGCTCGACGAACGACCGTCGCTCGCTCCCGACGATCTCGCCGCGATCCTGAACGTCTGGGATTCGGCGACCGAACGTCTGCAGCGGACTCACGAAGCACTTCGAGCGCAAGTGAAGCTGCTGACCGACGAGCTCGAGGCGAAGAACCGCGAACTGGCTCGTCGCGATCGCCTGGCCGATCTCGGCCAGATGGCATCGCATGTCGCTCACGAGGTACGAAACGGAATCGTCCCGTTGAAGCTCTATCTCGGGCTGCTCGAACGCCGGACCCGATCGAACCCGGATCTCGCGACGCTGGTCGAGCGGTTGGCGGCCGGCTTCGGCAATCTCGAGTCGACCGTCAACGATCTGTTGCACTTCACGTCGGATCGCGAGCCCGATCGGACCGATGTCCGCGCGGCCGAGCTCGTCGCCCGAGTGCTCGACGAGATCGGGCCGCATCTCCGGGCGCATCGCGTCCGAGTCGATGCGACTCGCGTCGACGATGTCGTCTGTCGATGCGATTCCGGCATGATCCGTCGCGCTCTGATCAACCTGATGCTCAACGCCGTCGATGCGCTTCCCGAAGGGGGACGGCTGACGATCGAAGCGGGCGCGATCGACGGCCGCTTCGTCTGGACCGTCGCCGACGACGGTCCCGGCATCCCTCCCGAAATCGCCGATCGACTCTTCGATCCGTTCGTCACGACCAAGGCGACCGGGACCGGTCTGGGATTGAGCATCGTCGAACGGATCGCCGCGGCTCACGGCGGCACGATTACGGTCGAGTCGTCGGCCGCGGGGGGAGCGACCTTCCGACTGACGCTCCCCGGCGACTCGTCGAACGGCGGTCGCGAGCGAACGTACGACGGCGCGCCGACGGAGACGGAACGATGATCGGATCTGCCGGCGAACCGATGACGAGCGACCGGGGCGTCCTGGTGGTCGACGACCATGCCGAGGCCCGGCGAAGCGTCGTCGAAACGCTCGAACTGCTCGGCTTTCGCGCCTCGGGCTGCGAGTCCCCTCGCGAAGCCCTGCGGCGGATCGGACGCGAGACGTTCGATCTGATCATCACCGACCTGATGATGCCCGGAATGGACGGAATCCGGTTTCTCGGCGAGCTGCAGCAGCGCGGCTGCCGAACGCCGACGCTGATGGTCACCGCTCACGGTTCGGTCGAGACGGCGGTGCGAGCGATGCGCGCCGGCGCGTTCGACTATCTCGAAAAGCCGTTCGACGTCGATCAGCTGGAGGGAGCGGTCCGGCATGCGCTCGAGCGAGGGGCCGTCGTCGGACGCCGCAGCGAACTCCCCGATCCTCGACAAGGTTCCCTGATCGGTGACGGCCCCGCGATGACGCGACTGAAACGCCGGATCGCGCAGGTCGCCGGGACCGATGTCACCATTCTGATCACCGGCGAGAGCGGGACCGGCAAGGAACTGGTCGCTCGAGCCATCCATCTGGCCAGCGCGCGACGCGACCAGGCGCTCGTCAGTCTCAACTGCCCTGCCCTATCGCCGTCGCTGATGGAGAGCGAGCTCTTCGGTCACGAGCAGGGGGCGTTCACCAACGCCACCAAACCGCGACTCGGTCGGTTCGAGCTGGCTCACCGCGGGACGATCTTCCTGGACGAGGTGACCGAAATCGAAGCCGGACTGCAGGCCAAGCTCCTGCGAGTCCTGCAGGAACGGACCTTCGAGCGAGTCGGTTCGAGCGAGACGCGGTCGGTCGACGTGCGGGTCATCGCCGCGACGAATCGGAACCTGGAAGCCGAGGTGGCGGCAGGACGATTCCGCGAGGATCTCTACTTCCGCCTGAACGTCATTCCGCTCGAGGTCCCGCCGCTCCGCGAACGTCCCGAAGATCTTCCTGACCTTGCTCGGCACCTGTTGGCTCGCGCCGCCGATCGCTGCGGACGCTCGACGCCCGAGATCGCTCCGAACTTCTTCGAGCGATTGGCCGAACATCGTTGGCCCGGAAACGTCCGCGAACTCGAGAACCTGATGACGCGGGTCGTCGTTCTGGCGACCGGATCGTCGCTGACGGCCGACGACCTGGACGACTGCGGCTGGCGGATCGGCCGAACCGAAACGCTGCGGAGCGTCTCGATCGTGCGAACCGCGGAGAGTGAGGGGAGACCGCTCGAGCGCCACCCGGCGACGATCGAGTCGGAAGCGGCGATGTCGGCGATGTCGGCGAATGAAGGCGCGAGTCTCGAAGAGGCCGAACGGCGTCTGGTCGAGGCGACGCTGGCGCAGTTCGAGGGGCATCGGGAGCGAACGGCTCGAGCGCTGGGGATCGGCGTCCGCACGCTCAGCAACAAGCTCCGCGCCTGGGGCTATCGCCCCCGTCAGGGCTCCTATCGCGATCGGACCGCTCGCGCCGCCTGAACCGAGCGATCGGCGCCTGTCGGCCCCCGGGGCGAGGACGGCGACTCGGTCTCGGCATAGGCCCGCATCGTCCCCGACGCGCGGCAGTGCNNCGTAGCGCAAAGCGCAGGGGTACCCCGTGACCTGTTGCGGACCTTGCTGCGACCAGGGGCGGCCGCACGGCGAAGCCCCCTCGGGACGGTGCTCCTGCCGGAAACCAATCTGGCGGGAAACGGCATCTTTCGCTAAAGATTCCCACGGTGCGCCGCCGGCTGAGCCGGTCGGATCCGAAACGGAAGGGAATCCGTCATGGAAATGTTCTCCACGTCGACCGTGCCGCTGCTCGAGCAGGTGGTCGGTTTCACGCAGAGTCGCCACTCGGTTTTGGCCGGGAACGTCGCCAACATGGACGTTCCGGGCTATCGGATGCGCGACCTCTCGGTGTCGGAGTTCCAGACCCGGTTGGCGGAGCTGATCGAGACGCGGCAGCGCGCTCCGCTCGACGGTTCCTCCGATGCCGCCGCGCTCTCTCCGGGCGAGAGCCTGGCGGTCGATCCGACCGATCGCGCGATGACTCGCGTCAAGGAATCGATGCGCGACATCCTGCGGCACGACGGGAACGACTTCGGGCTCGAGCATCAGACGCTCGAGCTGTCGAAGAACCAGAGCATGCACAATCTCGCGATCGCGATCCTCAATCAGCAGTTCCGGCTGCTGAACGTCGCGATCTCGGAGCGGGTCTGAGCACGACCCGCTACGGCGACCTCGATCCAAGGAAGGCGGAGGTGACCGATGATCAGCGCGTTGGACATTTCGACCAGTGCCCTCGTGGCTCAGCGCACCCGGCTGAACGCCATCTCGAGCAATATCGCGAACCTGTCGACGGTCCGGAACGAGAACGGCGACCTGGAACCGTATCGAGCCCGCTATGTCGTCCTGCAGTCCGATGCCGAACTCACCACGTCGGGCAACGGAGTCGGCGTCAAGGTCGCGAGCGTCGGCGAGGAGCAGGTCGATCCGATGTATCGCTACCAGCCCAACAGTCCGCTGGCGATCACTTCGGGCAAGTGGAAGGGCTACGTCGCCTATCCACGAGTCGACCTGAACACCGAGTTCGTCGACGCGCTTCAGGCGGTTCGCGCCTATGAGGCGAACGTCGGCGTGATGGAGATGACCAAGGGGCTCGGAGCCCAGACGCTGAAGATCCTTGCCTGATTCGGCGAACGCCGTTGCGCGTGGCTGAGAGGATCGGGGAGCGGAGCGGACCGAGACGGGAAGCGGAGAAACGAACATGTCGATCTCGTCGATCTCGGGCATCGATGCCGCGACGCGGATGAGACTGGAAGCTCTGACGCGCGACGGGGTCCAGGGGCTGACCGCCGACATCGGTCCGTCCGCTTCGTTCCGCGACCTGCTGCTGCAGTCGATCGACCAGGTCAACACGATGCAGCAGGATGCCGACGTCGCGGTCGAGACGTTGCTGACCGGCGGCGACATCAATCCGGCCGAGGTGCTGACCGCGGTGCAGAAGGCCGACATGGCGTTCAAGATGATGCAGCAGATCCGCAACAAGCTGCTCGATGCCTATCGCGAGATCCAGGAGATCCGGATCTGATCCCCGTCGCGACCTAGTCGATCGTCGGCACGGAAGCCGACCCGCCGACTCCGTCGCCGCTTGTCGTACGAATCGTTCGATCCTCGTCGGAAGGGAATCCGAAGATGGACTTCCTCAACAGGACGCTGCAGCAGGCTCGCGAGCTGTTCGACTCGATGACCGTCGGGGCCAGGATCGTCACGGTCCTGCTCGTCGGCGTGCTCGTCGTCAGCGGCGCCTATCTGTTCCGCTTCCAGGCGACCGGCGGCGATACGTACCTGCTCGGCGGTCGAGTCTTCACGCAATCGCAGCTCGCCGACATGGAGGCGGCGCTCGCCGAAGCGCAGATCACCGACTATTCGATCGAAGGAAACCGCCTGAAGGTCGCCCGCTCGGAACGGGACGAGGCGCTGGCGGCGATCGCCCGCGCCGGTGCGCTGCCGATGAGCGCCGGCGATCTCGACGATCCCAATCGGACTCCGAATCCCTTCCTGACCAAGACGCAGGAAGAGCGGCTGGCGATGGCCGAAAAGAAGCAGAAGTTCGGGCGGATGATGGAGCAGGTCGAGACGCTCGAGTACGCGACGCTCGAATACGACGAACAGCGTCAGGGAGGGCTCGACCGCCGTCTGACGCGCAGCGCGACGGTGATGGCCAAGGGACGCGGAACCCGCCCCCTCGAGGATCGCGATGTCCAGGCGATCGTCCGAGCGGTCGAAGGGGTGCTGACCGGCATCAATCCGACCGACATCATCGTCGTCGACGCGAACACCGGCGAGTCGCATCGAGGACGAGCGGGGGACGATCTGAACGATCCCCGCAACAACGCCTATGCCCAGACCAAGCAGTACTACGAGAACGACTGGCGCCGAAAGATCACCGAAGCGCTCCGCTCCTTCGGCATGCCGAACGTCCAGGTGAACGTCGAACTGGACGAGACGATTTCGCAGGTCGAGGAGTCGCGTCAGCTGACCAATCCGGTGGTCGTCGAGAGCGAGACCGAAAAGGAGACGAACGAGTCGACTCGGGCCGATACCGCGGGGCGTCCCGGAGTCGCGGCGAATACCGGAGCGGCGAACTCGTCGGCTTCGGTCGCCGCCGGAACGACTTCCGACAATTCGACTCAATCGCGCGAGTCGAGCCGTTCGCGGATCGGAGGCACGATCTCGTCGACTCAGAAGGCAAGCCTGGTGCCGAAACGCGTTTCGGTCTCGATCGGCGTTCCCGAGGCGTACTACCAGGCACTCTGGCTCAAGCGAAATCCGGTCGCCGTCGGCGAGACTCCCAAGCCGG
>DMPQ01000456.1:20587-21276 GCA_003455945.1 Planctomycetaceae bacterium | reverse complement strand
GATCGACTGATCGAGACGTGGGAGCGGGGAGGGCAGGTCTTCGTCATCGGCAACGGCGGGTCCGGCACCACCGCGACTCATATCGCCGAAGACCTGGCGAAGGGGACGATTCCCGATGCGCGACTGCGCGACGAGAGCTTTCGGCGGATGAGGATCCAGTCGCTGACCGACAACCTCGGCTGGATCATGGCGGTCGGCAACGACTTGGCCTACGACCAGATCTTCGTGCAGCAGCTGATGAATCTGGCTCAGGCNNATGGTCGAGAGCATTCATCTGGCGGTCTTCCACTGGGTGCTCAACGACGTCCACGCGCGGATGAATCGCGTCGGTCGGTACGAGTCGGCCGGCGTTTGAGCGGTCGCTGCTCGAGGGGTCGACCCGTCGTCCCGTGAAGATGCGTCGCGGTGACGGCGGGGCGCGGCACGGCGAAGGGCGAGGAGCGCAAGAGGCGAAGCGATGATCCTGGCGGTCGAGNNGAATCGAGCGGATGATCGATTCGCTCCCGAGCGGCTCGTTCGATCGCGTCGGCGTCGGGTTCGGCGGTCCGGTCGGGGCGTCCGGGCGGATCTATCGGAGTCATCAGATCGACGGCTGGGACGGCTTCGAACTCGGACTCTGGTGCTCGGATCGGACCGGCCGACCTTCCGTCGTCGCGAACGACTGCGACGCTGCGGCGCTCGGCGAAGCG
>DMPQ01000456.1:11408-20580 GCA_003455945.1 Planctomycetaceae bacterium | reverse complement strand
GCGCCGGGATCGCGGCGCGGGCCCGAGCGACCGCCGCCGTCTGGTTCGGCCGAGCGACTCCGGATGAGCGACCGATCGTTCCTCCCGTTCCCGAACCGACGATCGGGCGCGTCGAGTTCGAGACGGCTCGGAGTTGGTGGGACTCGTTCCCCGCCGACTTGCCTCCCGACGCGCGTCGGATCGGCCGAGCGGCAGCGGACGGCAATCCGTTGGCGCGAGCGGTGCTCGAACAGGCGACCACCGTTCTCGGTTGGGCCTTGGCTCAGGTCGCCACGCTCCTGTCGCCCGAATGCCTGGTGATCGGCGGCGGCGTATCGCAGCTTCCCGATCCGGTCTTTCGCGATCCGATCGTCGAGGCGTTCCGCTGCTACGCCTTCGGTCCGGTGCGCGACGAGACGGCGATCCTGCCGAGCGCCTTGGGAGAAGATGTCGTGCTGATCGGAGCGGCCGCGGTCGCGACCGAATCCTGACCGATCGTTCGGCAGTGGTCGAAGCCTCACGTCGAGACGATTCGTGAACGGTGCCGACGACGATTCGGGTGCTCTCCTTTCGGCGCCGCTCGAGGCGCTGCTGATGCGCTGGCCGGCCGAGCGATGGTCGGCGCATCCGTCGGTCATCGCCGTTTCCGGAGGGGCGGACAGCCTGGCGCTGTTGCGTCTGATGGTCATCGCTGCCGGTCGGATCGAGCCGACTCCGCGGCTGATCGTCGCTCACTTCGATCACGGTCGGCGTGGCGCGGAATCGGACGGCGATCGGGAGTTCGTCGAGCAGACCGCGGCGTCGCTCGGTCTGGAATCGACGGTCGAGCGTGCGGCCCCTTCGTCGTGGCGTTCGGCACGCGACGGTTTCGAGCAGCGGGCGCGCGAACTGCGGTATCGCTTTCTGACCGATGTGGCGCAACGGAGCGGTGCCCGGCATGTCGTCACGGCGCATACCGCCGATGACGTCGCCGAGACGGTGCTCTTTCGGCTGATTCGCGGGACAGGCATCGACGGACTCGCCGCCATTGCGCCGTTTCGTCCCTTGGCTCCGGACATCACGCTTGTGCGCCCGCTGATCGACGTGCGGCGTGACGCGCTCCGCCGGTGGCTCGTCGCGATCGATCAGCCGTGGCGCGAGGACTCGAGCAATCGATCGCTCGATCCGACTCGCAACCGGATTCGGCTCGAACTCCTTCCGCTGCTGACCGACATCCTCGGCCGCGATCCGACCGAGGCGATCGCCGGATTGGCTCGGCGCGCCGAAGAGGGAGCAGCTCGACTGAATCGGCTCGACGAAACCATCCTCGAGTCGTGGCAGGTCGCGACGAGCGAACGAGGATGCGAACTGGATCGCGGGCGTTTGAGGCAGGCTTCGGAGGCCGAGCGAGTCGGCGGGTTGCGGGCTCTGTGGCGCCGGATGGGCTGGCCTCAGCGCGATCTGACGGAGCGGGATTGGCGAGCGCTCGGCGCGTTGGCAGGGAGTTCCGAACGAGGGCGTCTGAACCTGCCGGGCGGGATTTCGGCCGCGGCGGAAGGGGAGCGGCTGGTCCTGACGGCGCCGGCGATCGGCGGCGCGGGGAGCCGGGAATCGGCATCTTTCGACGACTCGGCCGACGCGTAGGGGCGCAGGTTGTGTTCGGCAAGGGCTCCGGCTACTCTTAGGCTCCGCTGCGGACGCTAGCACGAGTCAACGGTTCTCATGATGCCGTTGACCGTTTCGAAGTCGCGAACGTCATGAGGTCGGTCGAGCCGACCGCTTTCGACCTGCCGCGTCGAACGTCGTGCGACGACTCTTGGGAAGCGGATCCGCGCGAGCCCTCATTCCGTACGACCACACGCAACGATTCAGCGACGATCGGGAGATCCAACCTATGAAACAAGGTGGCGAGGCGGCGGGACGAGCCCCGAACGCCATGTGGCTGCTGGGCGCCGGCTTCATGGCGATCCTGGCGGCCGGTGTCGGATTCGCGATCCGCGGCGGCATTCTCGACAACTGGGGACGCGAGTACGGATTCTCGAGTACCGAACAGGGAATGATCAGCGGAGCCGGATTCACGAGCTTCTGCATCGGCATCATTCTCGGCGGCTTCGTCGCGGACCGGATCGGCTACATGTGGCTGGTCGTGCTCGCGTTCGTGTCGCATGTCGCGTCGGCGATCGTCACCTTCGGCTTCATCAACGGGCTCGAAGCGGGTGGGATCGACGCGGCCGAAAAGGCGTACATCTATCAGATGCTCTACTGGGGAACGTTCCTGTTCGGCTATGCCAACGGAACGCTCGAGGCGGTCGCCAATCCGCTCGTCGCGACCCTCTTCCCCGATCGCCGCACCCACTACCTGAACATCCTGCATGCCAGCTGGCCGGCCGGTCTGATCATCGGCGGTGCGCTCGGCTGGGTGCTCGACGATAGTGCCGAGTGGCCGTGGCAGTGGCAGCTGGCGCTCTTCCTGCTGCCGACCGCCATCTATGGCCTGATGTTCGTCGGCCAGTCGATGCCCAAGTCGGAAGCATCCAAGTCGGGGATGACGCTCGGCGGGATGATGAAGGACGTCGGCGTGCTCGGCGGCTTGGTCGTCTCGTTCTTCATCGCCGTCTTCTTCGGTCAGGAGGTCTTCCCGAAGGTCCTCCCGCTGCTCGACCGCGCCGGCTTGCCGGTCTACGTCGAGACCGCCCCCGAAACCGCTCAGGGAACGCTCATCGGACGAGATGCCCTGTCGGCCGGAGCGGGCCAGGATGCGTCGACCGGCGATGCTCAGGAATCGGCTCCGGCCGAGACCGCGGCACCGCAGGACGATGCCGCACCGGCCGAGACGGCTGCGCCGCAGGAAGGTGAAGCCGCGACGCCGGCCGAGACCGAAACGCCGGCTGCTGCGGACGGCGCCGCCGAAACGACGAGCGAAGGGGATCCGGTCGTTCTTCCCGAGGCTCCGGCGCTGCAGAAGCAGGAAGCCGAGTGGCAGGGGATCTCGATCTCGAAGTGGCTCTCNNGGCCTGTTGCTGATCGTGATCGGCGTGCTCACCCGCTTCTCGCTCGGGTCGTTCCTGCTCTTCATCCTGTTCATCACGCACGCGATGGTCGGAGCGGTCGAGCTGGGGACCGACAACTGGATCCAGAACATCACCGGCAACATTCTGACGAGCTCTCAGGGGAAGTTCCTGTTCGTCTACACGTCGGCGGTGATGTTCGGTCTGCGGTTCTGTGCCCACTTCATCGAAACCAAGATCGGTCTCTCGCCGGTCGGCCTGCTTCTGCTGTGCGCGATCCTGGCGATCGTCGGACTGCAGATGACGAGCTATGTCGAGTCGTTCGCCTTCGCGGTCGTGGCGCTGACGATCTACGGCGTCGGAAAGACCTTCTTCTGGCCGACGATGTTGGCGGTGGCGAGCGATCGCTTCCCCAAGACCGGCGCCGTGGCGATCAGCATCATGGGTGGCATCGGCATGATGTCGGCCGGTCTGATCGGCGCTCCGGGGCTCGGCTACCTGAAGGACAAGTACTCGGGCGAGCGACTGTCGGTCGCGGACAACCTGGTCTACGAGGAGTTCAAGAACCAGGGGGGAAGCAGCTTCCTCTTCTTCCCGAAGGTCTACGGCCTGGACGGCGAGAAGCTCGGCAAGGTTAACGACGAGATCAAGGCGGTTCGCGCCGCGAACGAGAAGGCGACCTCCGATGCCGAGAAGCAGGAGATCTCGCCCAAGAGTCAGATGGTCGCGAAGGCGTCGATCGACGGTGACCGCGACACGCTCCGTGCCGACTCGCTGATCCCGGCGACGATGGCGGTGATCTACCTGCTGCTGGTCGTCTTCTTCAAGTCGATCGGCGGCTACAAGCCGCTGTCGCTGAATGAGGCGGACAAGTCCGGCGCCTGAGATCGATCGACTCGGCGAATGCCGAGAGCCAACACGGATCGATCGCGCATCGGTCATGCACCACGGCCCGACTCTCGTCTGACGGGAGTCGGGCCGCTGGCGTTCTTGCTCGGTCCCGTTCCCTCGCCGACGCACGACTTCCTCTGGCACCGCCGGCGCCTCGGCCGGTACGCTGGTCTCCGTTGCAGGGCGTCGCGATCGCGATCGACCGGCGTCGAAGCTCCGAGTTCGGATGGCCAAGGAACCTTGCCGGTGACGCACGACCGCTCACTCGACCGTCGACGCCACGGCATCGGCGGACTGATCGTCGTGTTGTCGACCGCGGCGATCGTCCGTGTCGCGATGGTCGCCGTCTGGGTCGAGCGACTCGACGGCACGACGTTCGGGTTCGGCGATTCGGTCAGCTATTGGCAACTGGCGGAGCGGCTGGCGACCGGCGAGTCGTACGAGTTCGGCTGGGAGGGAGCGCGCTGCTTCCGCGCTCCGGGCTATCCGTTCCTGCTCTCGCTGCTGTTTCGGTTGCCGGGAGAGCCGTCGGTACTGGCGGCTCGCGGCCTGGGCGTCGCGATCGGGATCGGCGTCGTCGCGGCGATCTACGCCTTGGCGGCTCGGTTCGGCGGACGGCGAGTCGCCTTTGTCGCCGGCCTGCTTGCCGCGCTCAGCCCCGAGCTCGGTCTGTCGAGCGGACTGGTGCTGGCCGAAACGACGTTCGATCTCTTGTTGGTCGGACAAGGGCTCGTCTGGCTCGGCTATCGTCGCGCGACGACCGACGGCGTTCGGTGGCGGAGCGCAGCGCTGCTCGGCCTGCTCGCGGCGCTGAGCGTGCTCGTCCGTCCGAGCTGGCTCCCCGGCATCGGCCTCTGGACGCTCGGCCTGTTGCTCGTCACCGGAGTACGGACCGATCGACGCGAAGGACTCGATCGCGCGGCAGCGACGCCCTCCGCGATGTCGCCGTCCGGCCCGGCCTTCGCAAGCCGACTGACCGCCGCGATGCTCTGCGTCGTCGTGTTTTCGCTGACGATGAGTCCGTGGTGGGTCCGCAATGCGCTCCTGTTCGGACGCTTCGTGCCGACGACGCTGCAGACGGGGGCGAGTCTGTATGACGCCTGGAACCCCGAGGCGGACGGCGGGAGCGACATGAGTCGGATCGATGCCGAACGACTGGCCTTCGTCAGGAGGTCCGCCGCGGAGTGGCTCGATCGGGAAGAGCGTGAAGCGTGGTTCGCGCAGCTCCCTCGGCACCCTCAGGCCGAAGACTACTGGCCGAAGATCCGCTCCGTCGTCCCGCGGCTGTGGCGCCGTCTGCAGGAGGAGGATCACTCGTTGCCGCCGTTCGAGGTGGCATTCGACGCGTCGCTCGGCAACACCGCACGAACCTGGGGGGCCGAGCATCCGGAACGAGTCGCGCAACTCGCCGGCACCAAGCTGCTGCATCTGTGGAGCCCCTGGCCGCGCGACGGACTCGGTCGATCGGCGCTCGTTCGCTGGGTCTGGGGAGGGGCTTGGTTCGTGCTGCTGGTCGGCGCGGTGCTCGGGGTGCGACCGATCGGCCGGGATCGGGATGCCTGGATCCTGGTCGCTCCGGCGCTCCTGGTGACGCTGCTGCATGTCGTCTATGTCGCGTCGATCCGCTACCGCGAGCCGGCCTTGCCGGGACTGATCATCATCGCGGCCACCGGACTTGCTAGCATCGGGTCTCGATTGACCTGGGGGAAAGGGAGGGCGATCGACTAGGATGCCGGGTCGCGATCCCAGCGGAACCGAGCCATGGACGGCACACGGCAATCCGATCGCCCCGATCCGTCGGAGGCTGCGCATCCTCGCCCTTGGCGAGCGGTGTATCTGTCGGGATGCGCCGCGTTCCGCAAGTTCGTGCTCTTTCTGGTCGCGATCTGTCTGTTGCTGACCGGCGGCTGGTGGGTCGCTCATCGTCAGTTCGGGCCGATCGTCGGTCGGCTGGTCGAGTCGAAGCTGGCGGCGACTCTTCAGGAGCGAGGACTCACCCCGCGCATCGGCTCGGCCGAATTCGTCGAAGGGCAGGGTATCTGGCTCCGCGATCTGACGATCACGTCGATCGAGGATCGCGGGACACCGCTGCTCGAGATCGACGAGCTGCTGATCCGGACCGATGCGCCGCTCTGGCGAATCGTCTCGCAACCGTTCCGCCCGGATCGGATCGTGATCCGGCATCTTCGCGGCAGCCTGACGCCGGACGAATCGGGGAAGTACGCGGTCGAGCGATTGTTTCCGTTGCCGTCCGCGGGCGACGCCAAGGTCCCGATCTCGGTCGTCGATGCTTCGCTGTCGATCGGCGCGACGGTCGGCGGCTGGCGATTCGAGGAACACATCTCGGACCTGAAGCTCGAGTTGCTGCCGGAGTCGATCACGCTGGCGGACGGCAGGAAGACCTGGAGTCATCGACTGTCGGGCGATCTGCGCACGACGCGTGTCGGTCACTTGGCCTTCGACGGGCGCTATCGTGAGTTCGATGCGGCGTGGGAGGTCGCGGGGCGGGCCGAGGGGCTGAAGCTCTCGACCGATCTGGTGCATGCCGGCGGAGGGCTGGCGGGGAAGGATCTCTCCGCGGTGCTCCGCTTGGACGGCCTGCTCGATCTCGACTTTGCGCTCTCCGGCAACGGTCTGTCGGGACCGTTGGGATATCGAGTCGCCGGGGGGCTGCGCGACGGGCGCGTCGACGACTCGCGCCTTCCCGATCCGATCGTCGATCTCCAAGGGACCTTCGAGGCGACTCCGGAACGCTGGACCGCGACCGACGTGCGGGCTCGCGCCGGCCAGGGCTCGATCGCGCTGCGGGCCAGTCGGACCGCGGCACTCGGCGGTGACCGCTGGGAGGCGGATCTGTCGATCGTCGGCATCTCGCTCGATCCGCGGTTGGGCCCGTTCCTGCCCGCGTCGGTCCGACGGTCGTGGGACGAGTTCCGGCCGGACGGACTGGTCGATGCCGAGGTGCGTCTGGAGTTCGGTCCCGAGGGGTGGCGTCCCGACGTTCGACTGACGCTGCACGACGTCAGTCTGCTGTACCGGAAGTTTCCGTATCCCGTGCATCACTGCCGAGGGCGATTCGACTGGAGTCCCTCGCGACTGGTGATCGACGCGGAAGGGCAGGCGTCGGGAGGACGCGTGCGACTCGAATGCGACTATGCCGACCCGGGCCCGAACTACACCGGCAAGCTGCAGGTCACGCTCCTGGATCGGATTCCGATCAGCGAAGAACTGTTCGGGGCGCTGGCGCAGTACGAGTCGACGGAGCGGGCGGTGCGCGAGTTCGATCCGCGAGGCCAGCTGACGGTCCAGTGTCTGTTCGAGCGAGTCGATCCGTCGATTCCGCCTCAGCGGACGTTCGTCATCGAACTGTTCAACGGTTCGCTCCGTTATCGCCAGCTCCCCTACACGCTCCACAACGTGTCGGGGCGCGTGATCATGCAGAACGACGAGATCCTCTTCCGTCAGATCACCGGACAGAACGACGGCGGTTCGATCACCTGCAACGGCAAGCTGTCGGCCGATCGCCTGCTGACGCTCGACTTCGATGCGACGACGTTGGCGCTCGACGAGGAACTGCGCAAGGCGCTTCCGGCACCGCTCCGTTCGACGTGGGACCAGCTTCGTCCGCAAGGACATCTCGATCATCTCGTCTCGACCTACGTCCGCGATCTGGCCAAGGGGACGACCTGGTTGACGATCGAGGCGCAGATGTGGGAGCGGCGACGGGACGATCGCAACGGCGTCTCGGTACGGCCGACCTGGTTTCCGTATCACTGGCAGGACGTGACCGGAACGATCCGCTACGACAACGGTCAGTTGTCGCTCGAGGATCTGCGCGGGCATCATCGCGAGACGACGTTCTCGATGCGCGGGATCGGGCGGACCTCCAACGACGGCTGGTGGCTCGATCTCACTCCCTGTTCGATCGATCGGCTGGAACCGACCGACGAACTGCTGGAAAGTCTCCCACCGTCGATCGCTCAAGGGATCCGAACGATCGACCTGGACGGTCGCCTGAATCTGCACGGCCGGATCGTGATGATGTCGGGAGCGCGCGATCCCGAGTTCGTGCCGCCGCTGATTCCGCGCGACGCTGACGGATCGGCGCGGACCTTTTCGGATCCGCTCGAACTGCAATGGGACATGGCGGTCGATCTGCAGCGGGTCGGCCTGACGATCGCGGCGCAGCGGCTGCATGACGCGCACGGGCGGCTCGATACCGTCGGCGTTTCGATCGGGCCGCGCGTCGAGTGTTTCGGAGCGCTGTCGCTCGATTCGGTGATGTGGCGTCAGGCTCAGCTGCTCGATATCCGCGGGCCGGTCTATCTCGATTCGACGCGTCTGGCGATCGGTTCGACCGCACCTCAGGCGGTCGAGGGCTCGCTCCCGCAACCCGCCTCGGCGGCATGGATCGGCGGGCGACTGGAACTCGACGCCCAGATGCTGCTCGATCGGGACTATCCCTACATGGTCCAGGCGAAGCTGAACGAAGGGCGATTGGAATTGGCGAAGGACGAGTTCGAGATGACCTGGAACGATCTGGCCGGATCGATCTACGCGGGGATTCGGCTGGAAGGCTCCGGGATGGATCCTCAGTCGATGGCCGGACAGGGGCAGATCCGTCTGCGCGAGGCGGCGATCTACGAGCTGCCGCTGGTCGTCAGCCTGCTGAAGCTGCTGAGCATCCGCCAAGTCGATTCGACGGCCTTCACCTCGAGCGACATCGACTATCGGATCGAGCGGGATCGGGTCGTGCTCGATCGAGTCGACCTGTCGGGCGATGCGATCAGTCTGGTCGGTAAGGGGGAACTCGATTTCCATCGGCGGCTGCAGGCGCAGTTCCACACGCAGGTCGGTCGTGCGGAGCGACAGGTGCCGCTGCTGACGCCGCTGTTCGGNNCAGCTGATGCTGATCAACGTCGGCGGCACGCTCGACAATCCGATCGTCACGAAGGATCCGTTCCCGCGACTGAACGAGGCGTTACAGGCGATGGCTCCGGAACCGCTGCCGGTCGAAACGTTGCCGCCGCCGGCAGTACCGCGATTCGGCGGCGGAGATCCGTTCGGCGCCGAGATCGACCGCCGCACCGTGGTGCCCGCGACCGAGGGGAGTTTTCCTTGGCGTTGACGCCGGCGATTCCGTTCCCCGATCATGCCGTCGGGCGTTCGCCTCGATCCGCGTTTCGGAAAGGGGACTCTGACATGAGCATCGGACCGACCAACTGGGCGGCCGGAATCGTCGGCAGTCAGCTTTCGTCCTCCCGCTCGTCCGATTCCGATCGCCGGACGGCCGACGCGGCGCAGCAGGCCGCCGC
>DMPQ01000456.1:0-11337 GCA_003455945.1 Planctomycetaceae bacterium | reverse complement strand
TCGGTCGACTGGACAGCCGCCCCGCGAAGCGAAATACTCCCTTCGCGCCGGACCGGTTCCCTGACGGGCCAGGTCCGATTCGGTTCACGCTCGGTTCGTTCGACGGAAGTCACGGCACGCATGAAGTTCACCAAGATGCACGGCGCGGGCAACGACTATGTCTATGTCGATTGCTTCCGCGAACGATTCCCCGCCGACCCGGCCGAGCTCGCTCGGCGGATCGCCGATCGCCATACCGGCGTCGGTGGCGACGGGCTGATCCTGATCTGTCCGAGCGATCGGGCCGATGCGCGGATGCGGATGTACAACGCCGACGGCTCCGAGAGCGAGATGTGCGGCAACGGCATCCGCTGCGTCGCGAAGTTCCTGTACGACCATGGGATCGCGGCGAAGGAGCGGCTGTCGATCGAGACCGGCGCAGGCATCCTGACGCTCGATCTGGAGATCCGCGCCGGGCGAGCCGAGCGGGTGAAGGTCGATATGGGAGCACCGGTCCTCGAGGCGGCTCGGATTCCGACGCTGTTGTCCGCTCCGCAAGCGATCGCCGTGCCGCTCGAAATCGGCGATCGGACGTTCGAGGCGACCTGCGTCTCGATGGGGAACCCGCACTGCGTGCTGTTCGTTCCCGAAGCGACCGACGAACTGGTGCTCGGCTACGGACCGCGCATCGAACGGGACCCGCGTTTCCCGGCTCGGGTCAACGTCGAGTTCGTCGAAGTCCGATCGCGAACCGAATTGGTCCAGCGGACCTGGGAGCGGGGATCGGGCGAAACGCTGGCGTGCGGAACCGGCGCGAGTGCCGTCTGTGTCGCCGGCTTTCTGACCGGCCGGAGCGAACGTCGGGTGACGATTCGCCTGCGCGGCGGCGATCTCGATCTGGCTTGGGACGACGCCAGCGGGCATGTCTTCATGACCGGACCGGCGGTCGAGGTCTTCGAAGGGGTATGGCCGGACTGACGGACGGCGGCGAGCGAGTCCGAAGGCATGAGCATCGGGCGGGCCACCGGATCGGCGCATGCTCGGGCCGCGTCGATGCGGAACGGAGCGACGAGACGAGGAGACGGCGACACGGATGGGAATCTTCGGCAAGGAAGTACGCGACCGAACGGCACGGCGCTGGGGAGGCTACGGCCTGGCGCTCGGCCTGCGCGCGCTGCTCGGCACGCTCGATCTGCGATTGACGCACTACGATCGCGGCGCGGACCCCGCGCTCGCCGATTGGGACGGCGAACGAGGGATCTACGTCTTCTGGCACGAGTACATCACCTTTCCGATCGCCTGTTGGGGAAACTACGGCGTCGCGATGCTGGTCAGCCAGCACCGTGATGCCGACTGGCTGATCCATGCGGCTCAGGCGCTCCGCTTCGATGTCGTCCGCGGGTCGTCGACTCGCGGCGGGAGCCAGGCGATTCGCGAACTGAAGCGACTGGCGGCCGAGTCGCTGCTGACGATCACTCCCGACGGCCCACAGGGACCGCGTCGCTGCATGGCGGTCGGTCCGATCTACTTGGCCAGCCGTCTCGGATTGCCCATCGTTCCGATCGGTTTCGGCTACGATCGCCCCTATCGCTTCAGGACGTGGGACTCGTTCGCCGTCCCTCGGCCGTACTCGCGCGCCCGAGCGATCATGGGGAACCGCATTCGGGTCGCGCCGAAACTCGATCGCGACGGACTCGAAGCGGAGCGGATCGCCGTCGAGCGGCGGTTGTGCGAGCTGACGATCGAAGCGGAACGGTGGGCCGAATCGCGAGAGAGGATGGCGGGGGAACTGCCGTTCCGTCGCGGTCGTCGACGAAGCGATCCTCCGCGCCGCAGTGCCGCGCCGTTGGCTCTCCGCTTTCCGCGGCGCGGTGAGCCGATCGACGACGAGCGATCAGGGGCGCAGCGACGACGATCGGGGTAACGGCGTTCGCGACTGGCGCGACGCGACGATGGCGAAATGGAGCGGACACGGATGATGTCGGGAGATGCTCAGAATCCGATCGGGGTGGGCGAACTGACCGACGCGATCCGACAGACGCTGCAGAACGACTTTCGCGGCATCTGGGTCACCGGTCAGATCTCGAACCTGTCGCGACCGCGATCGGGGCATCTGTATCTGAACCTGAAGGACGACCAGGCGGTGATCGCAGCGGCGATCTGGCGGAACGTCGCCGAGCGGATTCCGTTCGAGCTCGAAGAGGGGCTCGAAGTCGTCTGTCGCGGCGACATCGACGTCTATCCGCCTCGGGGCAGCTATCAGCTGATCGTCCGCGAAGTGCTCCCTCGCGGGATCGGTGCGCTCGAACTGGCATTCCGCAAGCGCTTCGAGCTGCTTCAGGCAGAAGGACTGTTCGACGAGCGGCTGAAGCGTCCGCTCCCTCGCTTCCCGCGCACCGTCGCGTTCGTCACGAGTCCGAGCGGGGCGGCGGTCCGCGACTTCATCCGGATCGCCAAGCGGCGATGGCCGAGTCTGAGGCTGATGATCGTCCCGTCGAACGTTCAGGGCGCGGAAGCGGCGGGAGAGATCGTGGCGGGGATCGAACGGGTCAATCGCCTTCGCGGCACCGACCGGCCCGATGTGCTGGTGGTGGGGCGAGGGGGAGGGAGCCTCGAGGACCTCTGGTGCTTCAACGAAGAGAGCGTCGTGCGAGCGGTCCGCGCGAGCACGATTCCGATCGTCTCGGCCGTCGGCCACGAGATCGACGTCTCGCTTTCGGATCTGGCGGCCGACCTGCGAGCGGCGACGCCGAGTGAAGCGGCGGAGCGGATCGTCCCGTCGCTCGACGAGTTCTCGCACCGCCTGGATCGACTCCGCGAGTCGCTCGACGATCGTCTGCGGGGCAAGGCGAACGAAGCGCGACGACGCCTGGAAGGGCTCGCGTCGCGCCCCGTACTGGCGAGGCCGCTCGACCGGATCCATCTGCTCCAGCAGCGACTCGATCCGTGGGAGCGGCGGATGGAGCTGGCGGTTCGTGCGGGATGCGAACGGGGAGCGCAGCGTCTGGCCGGAATCGCCGGGCGATTGGAATCGGTCAGTCCGCTCGCGATCCTGGCTCGCGGCTACGCCGTCGCTCGGCGCCCGAGCGACGTCGATTCGGACGGCGGACGTCCGATCGTCTCGGTGAACGAAGCGACGATCGGCGAGCGGGTCGAAGTCCGTCTGCTCGACGGCCGACTGACGACGCGCATCGAGCAGATCGAGCGTCTGGGCTGAACGAGCGCCACGGCCGGTGCTCGGTTCAGGGGAAGCTCGCGTCGCGAACGACCTGAGCGACTCGCAGACGGTACGCGCGATACCATCGCTCGCGCCCCGCGGCCTGAGCGGCCAGGTGTTCGACATCCCTTCGCCAAGCAGCGATCGATTCGGGATCGCGCCAGTACGAGACGGTGATGCCGACGCCATCCGCATCGCGCACGCTTTCGCAGCCGAGAAAGCCCGGCTGCTCGGCGGCGAGCGACATCATGCGCGCCGCCGCTTCGGCATAGCCGAGCGGATCGTCCGGCCGCCGCTCGTTCGTGAAGATCACTGCCCAGTACGGCGGCTCGGGCGTCGACGCGAGCGGCGGCAACGACTCGGCCGTCATGACGGTCGCGAGATCTGAGCGATCCGGACGGCGAGTCCGACGAGGCAAGCGAGCGACAGCCCGCCGCTGACCCACCACGCGATCGGCACCAGATCGTACGGCTCGAACCCCGCCACCTTCATCTCGGCCATCGCCGCGGCGACCGGATTGATGATCAGTGCGGCGCGAACGGTCGCGAACCCGAACGGCGCGTCGCGACCGAGCCAGACCAGAAGCGTGCCGATGAAGATCGCGATCAGCACGCCGTAGGCGGTCGCGGTCGCGGCGGCAGTTCGCCGGAACAGACTGCTGACGAACGCGCTGACGGTGACCGCCAGGATCGCGGCGAAGCCGAGCGAGATCAGCACCTGACGTACTTCGTACTCGAGATCGGGGTTGATCCAGATCAGCACCAGGTAGCCCGGAAGCGTTCCGAGCAGGACCGCGCCGACGGTCACGATCGCACTCCAGAGCTTTCCCGACACGATACGGAGCGAGCTGAGCGGCGTCATCTGCAGCAGGACCCAACCGCCGCTCTCTCGCTCGGTCGCGATCAGACCGGCCGACGTGCTGGGGACGAGCAGCAGCACGAGCAGCAGCTGGAGCAGAACCATGATGCCGCCGATCGTTCGGGCTCCCCACACCTCGCTCTGCACCGTCGTGACGAAGGCGAGCAGAACGCTGACGACGGCGCACAGACTGACCAGACGCAGGATCCAATGCATGCGGCCGAACCGCCGCGTCCGGAACTCCTTGACGAAGACCGGATTGATCAGGCCGATCCCCGCCTTGCGCCGCTGAGGATCGACCAGATAGAACATCCCTCGCGCCACCTTGACCGAGGTCGACTGGTCATCGGTGATCCGCCCTTGGGACCTCGAGCGGTCGAAGATCCGATAGTTCAGTCGCGAGATGGTGGTCGCCGCGAAGAAGAGCGTCAGGATCGGCGAGAGGAGCAGGAAGCGATAGGCGATCGTGCCGTCGCCGATCAGCCCTTGGGAGCCGACCGAGCCGTGACCGAGGATCTCCATCACGGCAGCGATCGGCGAGACGCAGCGGACCCAGTCGCAGAGCGTCGCGATCAGTCCGGTCTGCCCTTGGTAGAAGAGATTCGGAATGAGCGTCACCGCCGCGAGGCCGACGATCGTCAGGTAGGTGATCCGCATCGCCGCGTCGGGCGAGCCGGTTCGGGCGCTGATCCAGAGACCGACCGCGACGTACTGGGCGAGCATCGCCAGGAGGACCAGGTAGAGTCGCCCGATCTCGCTCCAGAGACCGATGCCTCCCATCGCGTAACAGGCGGCGACCGCCGGCAGGCTGAGGATCAGCAGCATCGAGACGAACGTAAAGACGCCGATGAACTTGCCGATGTAGATCGCCAGCGGCGAGAGCGGGGAATTGAACAGCAGGGCGAGCGTCCCCTTGTTCCGCTCCTTGACGATCGATGCCGCCGGAAATGCCGGGACGAACAGCAGCAGCGACGTCAGCAGACCGTAGCCGAAGACGCGAAAGACGTCGAACGAGCGGGCGCCGCTCAGGCCGACGCGCGCATCGGTCGGCCAGCGGAGCATCACCAGCCCGACGAAGGTCGCGGCGAGCGCGATCTGCACGCCGAGAGCTCGGCGCGACGTGACCAGACCGACCAATTCGCGCTGGATGATCGGATTCGCAACCGAATCAGACATGGGTCACGCTCCGTTTCGCATCCGCCTTGGAGCTCGGCTCGGTCACCGACAGATAGGCGTCTTCGAGATCGGTCTGGATCTCGCGCAGCTGCGAGAAGCGGACGCCGGCACCGATCAGCTTCGACGCCAGCTCGTGCCACTCGTCCTCGCGGCGCGACGTTCGGACCTGCACCGTCCGCTCCGATTCCGAGCGGACGACTTCGGACCCCGGACCGGCGAACTCGCCGAGGATCGCGGCGGCCGCGTCGACCTGATCGGCCGAGTTGAGCTGGATCTCGAGCAGGCGCGCCTGGGTGACCGTCTTCATGATCTCGGCCAGCGTGCCGGCGGCGCGGAGTCCACCGCCGCTGAGGATGGCGACCCGATCGCAGATCCGCGCCAGCTCCGGCAGGATGTGGCTGGTGACGATCAGCGTCTTGCCCATGCCGGCCAGGCGGAGCAGCAACTCGCGCATCTCGACGCGAGCCTTCGGATCGAGACCGTTGGCCGGTTCGTCGAAGATCAGCACTTCGGGATCGTGCAGCAGCGTCCGCGCGATGCCGACTCGCTGCTGCATGCCGTGACTCAGGCTCTCGACGTACCGGTCCTGCATGTAGGTCGAGTCGGTGATTTCGAGCACCTCGTCGATCCGCTTGTTGCGGGCACTGCGGCGAATGCCGAACGCCGCTCCGAAGAAGTCCAGGTACTCGCGGACCCGCATGTTCTCGTACGACCCGAACTTGTCGGGCATGTAGCCGACCAGTCGCTTGATCTTCCGGACGTCGTTGGTGCAGTCGGCTCCGGCGATCCGTGCGACTCCCGAGGTCGGTCGCGAGAGGCCGACGAGGATCTTGATCGTCGTCGTCTTGCCGGCGCCGTTGGGGCCGATCAGACCCAGGATCCGCCCTCGTTCGACGGTCAGCGAAAGGGACTGCAGCGCCACGAACTCGCCGTAGCGTTTGGTCAGGTTCTCGATCTCGATCACCGCTTCGCCGCTCATGTCTGCCTCGTCTGCGGAAGTGCGGATCGCGAGGGGGAATCTCCCGCGTCCTGTCGGTCCCTGTTCGTTGCGGTCCGCTCGGCTCGCCGTCGCGATGCCGCTCGGATCGAATCGCGTCAGTCGGCGGTCGCCGGTACGGGATCGGCGACATTGGCCGTCCCGCGGATATCGATCGTCAGGTCGTCGATCTTCCAGGCGGGGCGGAGCTCGGGCCACTCGATGTCGGTGACGTCGAGCACCAGCACCCAGCCGCCGTCCGAGCCGACCGCCAAGCGGGACGGATCGTCGATGACCGCGCTCAGTCGACCTCGCGGCGATTCGGCCGAGGCGACTTCGATCGCGTTCTCGCCGTCGAGCGTCGACAGGGCGACGCGACGCCCTTCGGCTCGCAGATCGATCCCGATCTCGATCCGCTCGGGGCGGAACGGACGGAGCGATTCGGGAATCTCGAAGCGAAGATAGACCTTCGCATCTCCCTTGTTCTCGATCCACTCGCCGGTGCGCCAGGCGTAGAGCGAGGTGGCTCGTTCGCCAGTCGCGTCGGCTGACGTGCGCATCCGCAGGAAGGCCTGCGGGATCCGGACCGGCGTGTTCGGCGCCGGTCGATTCCAGCGGAGAACTGCTCGCGAAAGCGCCGCTCCGCTCCGACGATCGATTCCGTCGAACTCGGGCGATCCCCCTTGGAGTCCGCTCCAGAAGAAGATCGTCGGAGCCATCAGATCCCAGACCGACGGATCGTCGAACAGGTCGCGGTAGATCTGCTGACGACGCTGCTGCTCGTCGGCGAGCGTGCTTTCGGCAAGAAACTGCCCGGGAGCCAAGCGAGCATCGGCGGCGATCCGGAAGTTGCCCCCCTGCGAGAACGCGACCGGCACGCGAGCGTTCTCGAACGCGACGAGCGCATCCTCCGGCGTCTCGACTCCCGGCCAGACCAGACGCCCGACGACCCCGTCCGCATCGAAGGTCCCTTCGGCGACGACCGGACCGGCAAGCTGCATCGAGCGGTGCGCAACGAACTCGCTCTGACCGATCGGCGACGCGATGTTCTCGAGAGCGATCGTATCGCCGTCGACCCAGATCTGGCGCCGAATCTCGGCGCTCGACGACGGACGCATCAGCCGAACCGGGCCGATCCCGGTCGTCCGAACCTCGCGCGGTTCGCTCGACGCGACGTAGACCGCCCCGGTGCTCCGCACGTCGACTGTCGAAACCCCATCGACTCCCGAAACCAACTGCACTTCGGCCGTCATCTCGGGAACGTTCCCCCGCTTGCCGAAGCCGATGCCGAAGAGGACGGCGGTCGCCAGGAGTGCCAGGACCGGCGTCAGCACGAGCATCGCCGATGCCTTGCCCGCTCGAAACAGAAGCGTCCCGCCGAGAGCGATCGTCAGGCAGAACCCCGAGAGGATCGTGAAGACGACCGCGCGCGACGGGATCTCGTAGCCGATGTTCTCGTTGACGTATCGAGCGAGCGCCTCGGAGCTTGCCCGCGGGGTCGTCGGATCGGCAAACTGCTCGTCGACCAGCGGCGCCAGAAACGGATGGAGGATGTACCGGGCCGAGTAGAGATCGGCACTCAATCGCGCCGTGCCGGGAACGGCCGGAGGGGGAATGCCGTAGTCCGACTCGGACGCCGGCTTGATCATCGCTCGCGCGTCGATCGCCGTGATCAGGATCTTGCCGTCGCCGAACGGCAACACGCCGACCGCCGGCCAGCCGTCGATCGTCCAGTCGATCCGCGGGCCTTCCATCACCAGTCGGACGAAGCCGACCGGATCCTCGTAGTCGAAACTCGTTTCGCCGCTCGCGGCTTGCCGCATCTTCGTCCAGGTGACTCGCTCGAGCGACGTTCGGTCGACCAGTTCGACATCGGCGGCGTCGCCGAGCAGTTCCTGCAGCCAGGCGATGTCGACCCGATCGGCCTGGACCCAAAGCGATCCGCCTCGCGCCACCCAGCTCCGCAGCGCCGAGGTCAATCGCGCGTCGGTCTCGAAGCCGGCGTCGGCGACGACGATCTGATCGAAACTCCCGAGCACTTCGGCCTCGGTCGGAATCGACCGCGGAACGAGCATCTGGAGTCGCTTGGTTCGGCGGCTCATCACGCGCGCCGAGATCGCCGCTTCGAGCGGCGGATCGATCGGCGGCACGGCGAACGAGAGATTGCGCGAGAAGCCGGTATAGCGAGTCCCCGGCGAAAGGACGGCGGTCCGCTTCTCGGGAAGCTCCTGGTTGACCGACGCGTCCCGGCGAATCTCGTTGCCGCCGGAGCGGAGCGGAATCGCCTCGCCGGTCGTCACGTCCGCGACCCACGCGAAGATGTCGAATCGCTTGTCGAAGTCGATCTGACTCGGCGGCGGACTCTTGAGCCGCTCGGACATCGCGGCGATCGCATCGAAATCGTCGCTGGGGATCTCGGGCGGAGCCGCCCCGGCACCGTCGGCCTCCTCAGGTCGATCGAACCGAGGAAAGAACGGGTACCACGTCTGAATGCGGCTGCGAGCCGGAACCCAGACGCGTTTGCCGAACTGATCGGTCTCGTAGTCGGCCAGATACGACGCGACCTGGATCACTCGGTCCTCGTCGGTCGGATTGACGAGCACCAGCTTCAGCGCCCCCCATCGGTTCCCGGCGTAATTGCTCATCCCGTAGACCGCGAGTGACTGCAGTTCGGGCTGCGCGGGTTCGGTCTCGGTCGAGGGAGTCGCGACCGCGGGGGGAACATCGGGCGTTTGACCGAAGGTCGACGTCGCGAGCCCGACCGCCCCCAGGCCGATGACGAAGCGAACGATCGACCGGCGGCACAGACGAGTCCAAGAAGTGTCCATCAACGAGCCTCGTGCGGTTCTGGACCGATCGGGGCAGTCCGGTAGCGACTGCGGAGGCTCATTGTGAGCGTCCGAAAGCGCGTCGTAAACGGCCGTAAGGGGGAATCGCTGACCTTCGTCGCTGTTTCTCCGGCGTCGTGAAGAGCACAAGCCTCGAGCGCATCCAAGAGAACGAGAGACTTCAGCCGAGTCGACGTTGCTCGACCGGGTTCTTTCGGATCGAGGCGTCGAGGCTGAGGCTCGTCATCGACGACTCGATGCCGACCACGGTCCGGGCGATTCGGCCCCTCCAGCACTCGGGGCGCCGAGAGTTGCGGACCGGAACGCGGCTTCTTCGCCGTCGATTGAGTCTGGGGAAGCAAGGGAAGAGATCAGGTTCCGCCAAGCAGTCCAACTTGCCCAAAGGTGACCTGAACGCCCGAAAGCTGAACTTTCGGGTATTGGTTTTGCCTTCCGTCGCGATCTGCGGGTACACTACGGGCCTTGTCATGGTCGTTCGGCCCCGGCGTCGAAGCGGCCGGGTGCGATGGTCGGTCGCCCCGGGCGGTCGTCAGCGAGGGGTTCTCGTCCTCGGTAGCAGGAGATGCCGAATCCGATGTCCGTTCCCACCTTTTTTCTCCGTGCTTGCCCGACCTGCGGCCGGCGGCTCGAAGTCGCCGTGCAACATCTGGGTCGAGACGTCGAGTGTCCGTCTTGCGGCTCGCGGTTCGCGACGTCGATCATCCCATCCGAGGAGTTCGAGGACCGCGAAGTCGAACGTGTCCTGCGAGACGCGGAGCGTTATCTGGCGACGGTGGACGAATGGAATCAGGTCGCCGAGGCGTGGTCCGATCGTCAGTCGGCTTCGGCCCCTCCCTGATCGGCTCTCCGTCGATTCGCCGGCGTTCGAGCACCGATGGGGGTGGAGCGTTTCCTTCGGTCCCAGCGCCGCCGTGCGAGTCCGGAAGCGATTCGGCACTCCCGCGCCCTCGAACCGCAGGCGCCGCATCGGTCGGGCGTCACGACAGGCATTCGAGAGGGCTCGTTGATCCCGCGAGCGATCGCTCTACGATATTTCGGACCGTCGCGTAGGACTTTCACCGGTCCGAAGCGTCGACTAAGGTGAATGGCCTTCAACGGGACTCGTTTCCCGGATGCCTTCGGTGTTCGGAGGGAACGGGTCTCGTCCCGCCGACCCATCCCACCGGTCCGTATCTCGTGTGTCGAACTTTCGGGAGTCTGTCGATGTTGCGTTTCGTCTGCGTTGCTCTGGTGGCTTTCGCCGGCCTGTCGATGACCTCCGGTCAGGCCCCGGCTCACTCGGCCTTCAAGAACGCGCTGCAGAAGAAGTACGAGTTCCAGAGCGTCAGCTGCAACGCCTGTCACGAGAAGGGAAAGCCGAAGACCGAGCGGAACGAGTTCGGCAAGGCGTTCGACGAGGGACTGAGCGCGCTGAAGTTCGACGGCCTGTCGATCACCGAGAAGTTCGAATCGGTGAAGGACAACGAAGCCGAGAAGAAGGCGTTCGAGGCGGTGATGGCCGAGTCGTTCCTGGCGGTGCTCGAAGAGGTGAAGACCAAGGAGAGCTCGACCGGCGAGACCTGGGGCGCGATGCTCGAGGCGAAGTCGATCGAAGGGATCAAGTGATTCCTCTCGGATCGTGATGCGATCATCGGNNTGCCCGTTCGCGTTTCTTGAAGACCCCGATCGGCGAATGGACTATCGCTCGCTTCGATGCTCTCGAATCCGCGTCCGCCGTTTCTCAGCTCCCCGGATCACTCGGAGTCGCCTCGATGGCCGCACTCGTCGCTCGTCACTATCGGACCGGAGAGCAGTGGACGATCCGTACCGAGGGGGATCGGATCGCGTCGATCGACGTCGCATCGAAATCGCCGATAGCGTCCGTCAGTCCGGAGGTCGATTCGCGCCGCCTGATCGTCGCTCCGGCGCTGGTCGATCTGCAGATCAAAGGCCGAGCCGGGCTGGATTTTCTGGCGGAGTCGCTTTCGATCGACGAGCTGACGCGATTGGTCGTCGGGTGGGATCGGGACGGAGTCGGCTTCGCCCTGCCGACCGTCACGACTCAGTCTCACGAACGCTTGCGCACGGCCCTATCGCGACTCGGTACCGCCCTCGACCAGGTTCCGGTGGTGGCGGAGCGAGTCGCGGGGATTCATCTGGAGGGGCCGTATCTGAGTCCGGAGGAAGGTCCGCGCGGCGCTCATCCGCTCAAGCACGTCCGCCCGCCCGATTGGGACGAGTTTCAGGGGCTGCAGCAGGCCAGCGGCGGACGAATCCGTCTGATCACGCTTGCGCCGGAAACG
>DMPQ01000342.1 GCA_003455945.1 Planctomycetaceae bacterium | reverse complement strand
TTCCGAACCGAGGCAAGGGGCCCTCTTGCTGACGCGGCGGGCCGGGGAGTTACGGCGCCGAGCCGGCGGCGTCGATTGCGGCGATCAGGCGGTCGAGATTCGCCTCCATCTCGCTGAGCCAATCTCCTTCGGACGGAGCGCGGCCGCAGGGGCGATAGACGACGATCGTCAACCCCATCGCTTCCAGTCGCTCACGCGTTTCGGCGGTCGGCTCGTCCTCCCACAGCATCAGCTTCGCCGGTCGAGCGGCCAACTCCTGTTCCAGCTCGGCGAACTCCTCGTCGCTCGGCGTCTCGTCCGGCTCCCAATGCCGATCGTGCATGGTCCAGCCCAGTCGGGCACCGAGGTACTGATAGACCGGATGCGAGCCGATGACGTTCCAGCCCTTGGTCCGCTCGCACTTCTCGATCATCCGAAGCTCGAGTCGCTTGAGGTCGTCGTTGAGCGCCACCGCTCGCTCCTGCAGCGACGGACGGAGATCCGGCATCGCCTCGACGATCGCCATCTGGAGCTTCGACGCCTGAGCGAGCGCCAGGCCGGGATCGAGCCAGGTGTGAGTCGCGAAGTGCGTGTGCGAATGCTCTCCTTCGGGACCGTGGGAATGAGTGACCGTCGTTCCGTCCTCGATCAGCCGCTTGTCCCCCTTGGTCGTGTCGACGACGCGTGCTTCGGGGAGCGACACCTGCTCGCGCCATTCCTCGTAGCCCGCTCCGTTGACGACGATCAGATCGGCCTTCTGCATCAGCGCGATCGACGCGTCATCGGGGCTCCAGCCGGCCGGATCCTTGCCGTCCGGGACCGGCATCACGACGCGAATGTCGTCGCCGATCAATCGTTCGGCGAAGTAGCCGACCGGATAGTTCGTCGCGACGACCGTGCGCTCGGCCGGGGGCGTGGAAGAACTCCCGCTCTCGCCGCAGCCGATCGTGACCAGCAACCCGAGCACCAGCCATCCGGCCGCTCGTCGCTCGCTTCCGCCCTTCGTCGCCGTCATCCGTCCGAACATCTGTCCCTCGCTTCCGCACCCGTTCGTTCGCGTCGTCTGACGCAGGAAGACTCGCTTGTTGCGCCCCGAATCCCGAGCCTCGACGGCTTGTCATGACGGCCGTTCGAGCCGCTCGCAACCGCCGCTGATCCGATCGCGAATGCGTTTGGGCCCATGGCGACGAATTCGCCTTGGCCTGGAGTCCGACCGACGAGCCAGCGTGGTCGATCCTCGGTCGTTTCGCAAGCACGGCGGCTTGCCCGGCGCCTGATCCCCCTCGACAATCGCTTTCGCCGCCGCTTTCCCGAGGCGTCGTCGCGCGACGCGTTCGGACGTACCGCAACGTCTTCCGAGGAGCTCTCTCCGTGAGACCGTTTTCCGTTCGTTCCCGTCTGAGTAGAACCGCGCTGCTGGCGGCCCTCCTCGCCCCCGGCCTGTTGCCGTCCGTCGGGCGTCGAGCGGCGGCCGATGAGGGGCTCTCGCTCGATCCGGCCGAGGTGACCGCTCGCGTCGACCACGACATCAAGTACCTGGCCAGCGACGAGCTGGGAGGGCGCGGCGTCGGAACCGAAGGGATCGAAGTCGCAGCCGCGTCGATCCGCGACGAGTTCAAGAAGTACGGCCTGATCAGCGGCGTCGAGGACGGGTCGTACTATCAGCCCTTCCCGATCGACGGACTGGGAGCGGTGGTCGCGGACAAGACCGCCGCCGTGCTGACGTCGCCGTCGGGCGAGGAGCGAACGCTCGTGCACGGCACCGACTTTCAGCCGCAGCTCTCCGGAGCACGCGGTCCCGTCTCGGGCGAACTGGTCTTCGCCGGCTACGGCATCGTCGCGCCGGACATCAACTACGACGACTACGCCGGCATCGACGTGACCGGCAAGATCGTGGTGGTGATCCGCCGCGAACCTCAGGCGAACGATCCCGACAGCATCTTCGACGGCACCCAGACGTCGCGTTACGCGCTCATCCGCTCGAAGCTGGCCTTCGCCAAGGAAAAGGGGGCGATCGGCATCGTGCTGGTCAACGACGCCGCAGGCGTCACCGAGACCGGCGGCGATACGCTCGCCGCGCCCGATCTCTTCGGCAGCACGCCCGACTCGCTGCCGTTCGTCCATGTGACTCGCGCTACGCTCGATGCGATGCTTGCCGCCTCGCCGCTCGACGGAGCCGAAGGGGCGAAGCACGACTCGCTCGCGTCGATCGAACAGGCGATCGACAAGGACCTGAAGCCGATCGGCGGTCCGATCGGCGGATGGAAGCTCGACTATCGGACCGAGGTCGACACCGTCATGACGTCGAACGTCATCGGCGTGATCGAGGGAGAAGGCCCGCTGGCCGACGAGACGGTGATCATCGGCGCCCACTACGACCATCTGGGCATGGGGGGCTACGGTTCGCGAACTCCCGATCGGACCGAGATCGAGAACGGAGCGGACGACAACGCGACCGGGACCGCGGCGGTGCTCGAACTCGCTCGTCGCTTCGGCAGCTCGGGCAAGAAGCCGGCTCGCCGCCTGGTCTTNNGATTATCGCCTTCAGCGGTGAAGAGCGAGGGCTGATCGGCAGCTCGTACTACGTCGAGAATCCGACGGTGCCGCTCGACAAGGTCGTGGCGATGATCAACTACGACATGATCGGCTGGCTCCGCAACGACGCGCTGACGATCTACGGCGTCGCGTCGGGAGTCGGGCTGGCGGACGTCGTCGCCAAGGCAGGCGAAGGGACCGGCCTGGATCTGAAGCCGGTCGATTCGGGCTTCGCCGGCAGCGATCACCTGCCGTTCGTCAACCGACAGATCCCGGCGCTCTTCCTGCACACCGGTCTGAATGCGACCTACCACACGCCGGACGACGACTACGAGACGATCAATGTCGAAGGGGCGGTGCGAGTCATCGACTACAGCGAAAAGCTGATCGACGCGATCGCCAGCCTCGAAGAGCGCCCCGCGTTCCAGGCCGCGGCGCCGCGAGGTCAGCGCCGCCGCATGGCTTACCTGGGAGCCCGCATCGACTTCTCGGAAGATGTCCAGGGACTGGCGGTCGCCGAGGTGACCGAAGGGTCGCCGGCCGAAACGGCCGGACTGAAGCCGGGAGACATCGTGCTCGCGATCGACGGCAAGGAGCTGAAGACGCGCGAGGAACTGATCGAGGTGCTGCAGGCGGGGCAGGCCGATCAGGAAGTCGAGATCCGGATCCGTCGCGACGGCGAGGAGCAGGCGGTCAAGGCAACCTACGGACGGCCTCCGCGACGCGGCGGTCAGTGAGACCGCGGCGCTACCAGGCGATCGGCGGCCGACCGTGCTCCTCGAGAAACCGATTCACGGTCGAGAACGGTCGGCTGCCGAAGAACCCTCGTCGCGCCGAGAGGGGCGAGGGGTGAGCCGATTCGAGAACGAAGTGCGGGGGCCGAGGGATTCTCGGCCCCTTCGCTTGCGCCGGCTTCCCCCAGAGCACGAAGGCCGTCGGTTCGGACCGAGCCGCGACCGCATCGATCAGCGCATCGGTGATCCGCTCCCATCCCTGTCTACGATGCGACAGCGGCTCGTGCGCGCGAACGGTCAGCACGGTGTTCAGCAGCAGGACCCCTTGCCGAGCCCAGTCGCCGAGATCGTTCGATCGAGACGACGCGGCCGCGCCGAGATCGTCCTGCCGTTCGCGCAGGATGTTGCGAAGGGACGGCGGAGTCGCGGTCCGGTCGGGAACCGAAAAGGCGAGCCCCTGCGCCTGGCCGACATCGTGATACGGATCCTGCCCGAGAATGACGCAGCAGACCTGCGACAGAGGCACCTCGGCGAGTGCGCGAAAGACCGACGCTTCGGCCGGGAAGACCTGATGACGTTCCCGTTCCTCGGCGACGAAGCGTCTCAGCGATTGCCCCGCGGCATCGCTCAGCAGCGGCTCCAGCACCGCTCGCCAATCGTCGCTCAGTCCTGACAGGTCCATCCGACGGCGGTCTCCCGGTTTTCGACGATTCGTCGCAGGTCGAAGGGGATCAGCGCCCGAACAGATCCCGGCCGTGCCTCAACAGCCCGAAGCGCCAAGCGCAGGGGTCCTCCGTGCCCACAGGTTCGGAACCCCAGTGCGACCGAGGGCGGTCGCACTACGACGGCCGGCTTTCGCGGCCGACCAGGCGGCGGTCGATTTCGGCGAGGATCGCGTCGGCGACCCGTCGTTTCGGCCCTTCGGCGACGGCGATCACGGTGCCGGTCCGATCGAGAATCTCGATCTCGTTCGTCTCGCTCGTCATCGCCTGAGGGCCGTTGAGCACGATCAGGTCGCACGCCTTGCGTTCGAGTTTGGCGAGTGCCCGAAATCGCGGGTCTTCGGTCTCGAGCGCGAAGCCGACAGTCCACTGATCGATGCGCTTGGCCAGTCCGAGCGTCGCGACGATGTCGACCGTCTCCTCGAGTTCGAGCTGCAACGGCTGACCGGTCTTGGCGATCTTCTGTTCCGCGACGCGTCGAGGCCGATAGTCGCAGGGAGCGGCAGCGCCGATCAGGCCGTCACAGTCGGCGAATGCCCGGCGACTCGCCTCGAGCATCTCGTCGGTCGTCACGACGTCGATCCGCTCCGCTTCGGCCGGATATTCGACGTTGACCGGCCCCGACACGACGACGACTCGGTGTCCCCGATCGAGCGCCGCGCCGCACAGCGCGACTCCCATCTTGCCGCTCGACGAATTGGTCAGATAGCGGACCGGATCGAGGTACTGTCGAGTCGGTCCGGAAGTGATCAGGATCTTGGCCATCGCCGCTTTCGATGCTCAGCGGAAGGATCGAGCCGAGACGGACAGCGCTTCGAATTCGATTCGTCGTACCGGAGGATTCGATCGCGACGGCCTCTCCACGATCGTTCGCCCAAGGAGAAGTTCACGCCGAGCGTTCCGGCAACGAGGCGAGCCGAGCCGCGATCGCTTCGAGAATCCGCTCCGGATCGGCCATGCGCCCCGATCCCGTATCGCGGCACGAAAGCCAGCCCGGTTCGGGATCGACGAACGTCACGCCGTCGTTCCGTAGGGTCGCGACATTGCGCTGCACCGCCGGATGCTCCCACATCCGCGAGTTCATCGCCGGTGCGACGAGGACCGGAGCGGGAGAAGCGAGGTAGGCGGTCGAGACGAGGTCGTCGGCGATGCCGTGAGCCGCCTTGGCCAGAAAGTCGGCGGTCGCCGGAGCGACGACCATCAGATCGATCGCTCGCGTCCGCTCGATGTGCGCCCCGAGCGGAAACCGCTCGGGCTCGAACGATCGCGTCGCGACGCTCCGTCCGCTCAGCGCGGCGAAGGTGGTCGGGCCGACGAACTTCTCGGCCCCTTCGGTCATCATCACGCTCACCCCGGCCTGAGCCTGGACGAGGCGACTGACGAGAAAGGCGGTCTTGTAGGCGGCGATTCCGCCGGTCACCGCGACCAGGATCTCGCGCCCCTGCATGACCGATTCTCGCGAGAGTTGTCTCCGATACCGGCACTCTCGACCGGCAACGGATCGGTCGCTCGACTGCGGTGCGGCGAAACCGTACCGGGAGCGACCGACGAGTCACGGATCGAACGGATCAGAGATCGTCCAGATCGAACTCCGGCGCTTCGAGACCGCGGTCGGCCGTGTAGCGCACTTCGTTCGACGTGTCCAGGTAGATCTTGTCCTGCAGAATCTCCTGCAGCACGATCGCCATCTTGTCGTGAGTCGCCAGGTCGATCAGCGGCCGGCTCCCCTTGTTCAGCTGCACCAGACGCTTCTGGATCAGCGTCGAGAGCTTGAACCGCCCTCCGACCTTGTTGACGATCGACTCTTCCTTCAACTCGTCGTACATGCTTCGCTCTCTCCGGCGCTCATGAGCAACTGGCAGATGTCCTGAGCCGCTTGCTGCGGCTGATGATTGACCACGGTGTGTCGATAGCGGGGCACGTAGTCGAGTTCGGCACGTGCCACCTCCAGACGACGGCGGATCGACGCTTCGGTCTCGCTGCCGCGGTGGCGGAGCCGCCGTTCGAGCTCCTCGAGCGACCCGGGGTGAATGAAGATCGTCACCGCCTGGGGATAGGACTCGAGGACGGACATGGCTCCCTGGACATCGATCTCCAAGAGTATCCACTTTCCCGCCGCGAGGCCAGAGGCGACGGTCGACCGGAGGGTGCCGTACCAGTCCCCCCGCCCGAACACCTCCATGCACTCCAGGAACTCCCCCGCCTCACGCCGCCGCCGGAACTCGTCATGCGACAGGAAGTGGTAGTCGACGCCGTCCGCTTCCCCCGGCCGCGGCGCCCGAGTGGTTGCCGAGACGCTCAGGACCAGCGGAAGCGGGCAGTCGGCGAGGAGCCGCTTGACGACGGTCGACTTCCCGGCGCCGCTCGGCCCGGAAACGATGACCAATCGCGCTGCTCGACTCGCGTCCCCCACGTCTCGACTCCACCCCGACGTTCCGCGGGTGCCTGCAGGTGACGAGCCGCCGGCAGGGGGCCGGCGACTCGGTTCATTCGATGTTCTGGACCATCTCGCGGATCCGCTCGATCGTCGTCTTGACGCCGACGACATGATGCGCGATCTCGGAATCGTTCGCCTTGGAACCGATCGTGTTCGTCTCGCGGAACATTTCCTGCGTGATGAAATCGAGCTTGCGGCCGTTGCTCTCCGCTTCCCCGATCACCGCCCGGAACTGCGTCAGGTGACTCCGCAGACGCACCGTTTCCTCCGCGATATCGCAGCGATCGGCGAAGATCCCGACCTCGCGGATCAGATCGGTAGCGTTCACCTGGACGTCGTGCTGAGCCAAGAGCTTCTGGAGTCGCTCGGTCAGCCGCGTCTGGTAGCTCTCGACCACCAACGGCGACCGGCGGACGATCGCTTCGAGTTCCGAGTCGATCGCGGCGAGGTTGGCGAGCAGGTCGTCGGCCATCGCCCGCCCTTCGCGCTGCCGCATCCCTTCGAGCGACTCGACCGCCTGATCGAGACTCTCGAGCACCGTCGGCCAGATCGCGTCGAGATCCGCCTCCTCGCGACTCGGATCGGCCAGGACGCCGGGGAGTTCGAGCAGGGCCGAGACGTCGACCGGAGCGGAATCGCCGAGCCCACCGACTCGCCGCACGAGCTGCAGATAGCCCGCCAACAGCGGCTCGTTCACCTGAATGTCCGCCTCGGACCACTTGCGGACGATCCGGACGTTGACGGTGACCGTGCCGCGCTTCAGCCGCCCCCGCAGATGATCCTCGATTCGCGTATCGAGCAGGCCGAAGCCGTCGCTGCAGCGGACCGCGATCTTCAGGAAGCGATTGTTGACCGATCGGATTTCGGCCGAGGCGCGAAGGCGGTCACCGACCGCACTCCCCGCTCCATGCCCCGTCATGCTGAGCAACACGCCTCGAACTCCCGTCAGACGCCGACCGAACTGATCCGCATCGCGCGCCCGGGTCGAGCGGAATCGCGGCGGGAGTCGATCGAGTCGGCCGGACCGATCGATCGAGACGCCATCCGCAGCCGACTCAGTTTCCCGAACCGCCGGCCGGCGTTTCCGCAGCAGGGGTCGGAGCCGCTGGCGTCTCGGCCGGCGTCTCGCTCGGAGTCGCTCCGCCGTCACCCGCAGGCGTTTCAGTCGGCGTTTCGGCCGGCGTTTCGCTGGGCGTCTCCGCCGGAGTTTCGCCGGGGGTTTCAGGAGTCACTGCCGGAGTCTCACTGCCGGTACCTGCCGGAGTCTCGGTCGAGCCGGCGCCGCCGGTCTCGGTCCCCTCGGTTCCGGCCGCGTCCGTTCCCGCCGCATCCGTTCCGGTCGCATCCGATTTGTTCGCATCGGCTTCGGTCTGGGCTCCCGATTCGCCGACGCCGGCTTCCGGAGTCGATGCGGCANNCAGGGCTTCCGGAGTCGATGCGGTGTCGGGAGTCGGATTGAAGACCTTGGCGGTGACCAAGCAGAGGAGGATCCAGATGATCACCGTGCCGACGGTGATCCTCGTGAAGACGTCTCCCGCCTTGGTCCCCAGGGCGCTCTCGCCCCCCATCCCGCCGAGCGCCCCGGCCAAGCCGCCTCCACGCCCTCGCTGGACCATGATCAGCAGGATCAGGAACGAGGTGACGAGGAACAGGGCCGTTCCGAGCAGGAAATGCCAGAACCAGCTGACTGCCAGAAGGACGCTTGCCGTCACCATGGACGAAACCCCGAGACCTACAAGGAAGACGAAACCGCACGAGCGGCCGATCGGAATCGACGTNNATGCTCGGGTTCAGGCGACTGCCGCGCGAACGATGGCGAGGAACGAGTCGACCTTCAGAGCAGCGCCTCCGACCAACGCACCGTCGATGTTGGGCTGCCCCAACAGCTCGACCGCGTTGTCCGGCTTGACGCTCCCCCCGTATTGGATGCGGACTGCGGACGCAAGCGAGGCATTGTAACGGCTCGTCAGCCAGACNNCAGACCGGCTCGTAGGCGATGACGATCTTCGCCGCTTCCGCCTCGGTCAGCCCGCCGATCGAGCCGTCGCACTGCCCGCGGACCACCTCGAACGTCCGCCCCGCCTCGCGCTCCTCCAGCGTCTCGCCGACACAGATGATCGGAATCAGGCCGACGCCGAGCGCCGCCTTGGCCTTGGCCAACACCCCCGCATCGGTCTCGCCGAACAGCTGCCGCCGCTCGCTATGGCCGAGGATGACGTAGCGGCAACCGACGTCGACGAGCATCGCCGTAGCGACTTCGCCGGTGAACGCCCCCTGCGCCTCGAAGTGGCAGTTCTGGCCGCCGACGCCGACCTTCGATCCGGCCGTCGCCTGCACGACGTCGCTCAGATACGGACTCGGCGGACAGACGGCGACGTCGACGCCGGCCGGCAACTCGGCCTTGGCGATTCCCGAGGCCAGAGCGATCGCTCCGGCGCGATCCAGGTGCATCTTCCAGTTGCCGGCGATGAACGGAGTTCTCACGGATCGGGTCTCCGAGACAGGGAGTTGAAGGAGAAGCAGGAGGTGGTCGCGCCGTCGGGTTCGGAGCGAAGGGGACCGGTTCGATCGCCGCAAGTCGCTCGCCGAGGAGTGACGCGAGGGCTGGCGTCCGAACCGCCGCGGCACATCAGTCGATTCGCTTGCCGACCACTTCGGCGATGCGGCGGATCTGTTCGACCAGCTCGCGATACTGTTCGGGAAGGAGCGCCTGAGGGCCGTCCGACTTCGCCTCTTCGGGCTTGTCGTGGATCTCGATGTGGACTCCATCCGCTCCGACCGCCACGCCGGCCAAGGCACATGCCGGAATCAGGTCGGGGCGGCCGGTCGCGTGACTGGGGTCGACGATGATCGGCAGGTGACTCAGACGCTTCACCGCGGCGACCGACGCGACGTCGTAGAGATTGCGAGTCGTCTTGTCGAAGCCCTTGATCCCGCGTTCGCACAGCACGACGTCGCTCGTCCCCTGACTGAGCACGTATTCGGCGCTCATCAGCAGGTCCTCGACCGAGGCGCTCATTCCTCGCTTCAGCAGCACCGGCAGTCCTGCCTTGCCGACTTCGGTCAGCAGGACGAAGTTCTGCATGTTGCGGGCGCCGACCTGGATCATGTCGGCGTAGCGAGCCACCGTCTCGACCAATCGCGGGTCGGTCACTTCGGTGACGATCGGCAGCTGCTGCGAATCGCCCGCGTCGCGCAGGATCCGGAGCCCTTCTTCGCCGAGCCCCTGGAACGAATACGGGCTGGTGCGAGGCTTGTAGGCGCCGCCGCGCAGCACATGCCCGCCGGACCGCCGTACCACCTCGGCCAGTCGAAACATCCGCTCGGGCGACTCGACCGCACACGGTCCGGCGATCAGGCCGAGATGCCCGCCGCCGAACTTGGCGGGACGAGACGAACCGCCGCCGACCGTCACGATGCTCGGCTGAGGGTGCGCGTCGAGACTGGCGAGCTTGTACGGCGGCAGCACCGGCACCACCTCGAGCACGCCGGGGATCGCCCGCAGCGGCTCGGCGCGAAGCTTCTCTTCGTCGCCGATGATGCCGACGATCGTCCGAAACGTCCCGCGACTCAGGTGCGCCTGGAGACCGAGCTGATCGACGCGCTCGAGCACATGGCGGATCTGGTCGTCGGTGACCTCGGACTTCAGGATCAGGATCACGGCAAGCCATCCGTTCGGAACTGCCGGCCGCTCGTGCCCCTCCCGATGTCCGCTCGGGAGCGGTCGCTGCGCGAGCCGCCGAAACTCCGGATGCTATCCCGCCGAGCGAACCGCGTCGAGGACCGATCGGCAGCACCCGGGGGCGGTCGCACTACGGAACGCG
>DMPQ01000386.1 GCA_003455945.1 Planctomycetaceae bacterium | reverse complement strand
TGACGCGGCGGGCTGGGAGGCACCGGGCTGGGGAGACGCGGGGGAAGGCACGGGGACCCCTTGCTGACGCGGCGGGATGGGAGGCACCGGGCTGGGGAGACGCGGGGGAAGGCACGGGGACCCCTTGCTGTCGCGGCGGGATGGTGGCGGAAATCCTTGCCTTTCGGGGCGCGTTCGGGCGACAATCGTCGTTCCCACCTGCGCGGCCCGCTCGCTCCCTCTCGGCCGCCCCCACGACGAGATCGGATCATGAAGCTCGCTCTGCTGCTCCCGCTGCTGGCGTTCGCCTCGGCACCCGACGACGATCCGGTCGCTCGCTACGAATCGCGAGTCAAGCCGCTCTTGGCCGAACGCTGCTTCGCCTGTCACGGCGCCCTGAAGCAGGAAGGGGGCCTGCGAGTCGATACGGCGGCGTCGATGCTCGAAGGGGGCGTGATCGATCCGGGGGATCCCTCCGAGTCGACGCTGATCGCGCGGATCGCCGACCCCGATCCGCATTCCCGCATGCCGCCCGAAGGAGAAGGGAACGCTCTCTCCGCCGAACAGCAGCAGATCATCGCCGAGTGGATCGCCGCCGGCGCTCCCGCTCCGACCGACGAGCGTCCCGAAACCGATCCCGATAAGCATTGGGCCTTTCTGCCGCCGGTCGCTGCGCCGCTGCCGGCCGTCGCCGATCCGGCGTGGCAGTCGCACCCGATCGATGCGTTCGTCGAGCAACAACGCGAACTCCGCGGACTGCCGCACGCCAGTCAGGCCGATCCGGCACTCCTGCTGCGACGACTCCACCTGGACCTGGTCGGCATGCCGCCGACCGTCGACGAGATCGAAGCCTTCGTCGCCGATCCGTCCGACGCGCATTACGAGTCGATCGTCGACCGGCTGCTCGACGATCCGCGTCACGCTCAGCGCTGGGCTCGACACTGGATGGACATCTGGCGCTACAGCGACTGGTGGGGCCTGGGGGCCGAAGTGCGGAACAGCCAGAAGCACATCCGTCACTGGCGCGACTGGATCGTCGATTCGCTGAAGCAGGATCTCGGTTATGACCGGATGATCCTGCTGATGCTCGCCGGCGACGAGATCGCTCCGACCGACCCCGACTCGCTCCGCGCCGGCGGCTTTCTGGCTCGACAGTACTTCAAGTTCAATCGCGACACGTGGCTCGACGAAACGGTCGAGCACACCGGCAAGGCGTTTCTGGGACTGACCTTCAACTGCTCGCGCTGCCACGACCACAAGTACGATCCGNNCGGACCGACATCGTTCCCGGCACGCTGGATGTCGAGGCGGACGGCATCCCGCGCCCCTTCGACTGTCATCTCGACGCGCCGACGTATCGCTATCTGCGCGGCGACGCGAAGCAGCCGATCGTCGACGATCCGATCGCTCCGGACTTTCCCGCGATCCTCCGGTTCGTCGAACCGCGGATCGAACCGGTATCGCTCCCGGTCGAGGCGTATCGTCCGGGAGTCCGCCCGTGGGTCGTCGATCTGCACCTGGCTCGGGCACGGCAGCGGATCGAACAGGCGGAACGGAAGCTCGCCGAGGCGGAACAGGCGGTGGAGGCGGCGCGCGAACGAGAGGCCGCNNTGGTCGACGATTTCGATCGACTCGACGAAACCGCCTGGCGAGTCGTCTCGGGAGAGTGGACCGCCGGCGATGGACAGATCGAGCAGACCGGACCTCCGCTCGCTCGAAGCGAACTCGAACTGCTCCGCGAGATTCCGAACGACTTCGAGGCGACGCTCCGTTTCACGATCCGCGGCGGCTCGATGTGGCGATCGGTCGGTCTGGCGTTCGATCTGGCCGGCGACGACGAGCAACTCGTCTACGTCAGCGCTTATGAAGGGGGCCCCAAGGTCCAGATCGCTCCGAAACGCGGCGGCAACTCGGAGTATCCGGCCGACGGCATGAAACCGATCGGATTGACGATCGGTCAGACGGTCGAACTGCGCGTTCGCGTGCGCGGCACGCTGTTCAACGTCGACATCGACGGCCAGCCGATGCTCGCCTGGAACTCGACGCTGCCGCGAACCGCGGGCCCCCTGCGACTGATCGCCTTCGATGCCCAAGCCGGCTTCGATCGCTTCGACATCCGGCCGCTCGACCCCGGCGCACCGCTCCGCCCGGCGACCGGTGATCCTCAGCGTCAGCCGACCCTTTTAGAAGCTGGGGCGGCGATGTTCATCGCGATCGCCGAACTCGATGCCGAACGAGCCGCGATCGAATCGATCGAAGCACGAGCCGCAGCCGATCGGATTCGGGATGACCATTCGATTCCCATCGAGGAGCGCAGCGCGGCGATCGCTCGAGCGGCTCGACGCGCGAGGATCGACGAGCTGTTGGCGACCGTGATTGCGGCGTCCAGGCTGGATCTGGAACGGGCAACGCTGGCCGCGACCGCCGCGAATCCCGACGATCCGGCAACCTTCGCCGAGATCGACGAGAAGATCGCGACAGCGGTACGGACGTACGAGCAGGCTAACCGGGCCTCCGAAGCCCCGGGGACCGAATACCCCTCGCTGCAAGGTGCGGTGAAGTCGATCGAGTCGCCGACCGAAACGCCCGAGTCGCTCGCGGCGCCGTTCCCGTCAACGAGCACCGGACGGCGAACGGCACTCGCCGAATGGATCGTCGATCGCCGTCATCCGCTGACCGCCCGCGTC
>DMPQ01000212.1 GCA_003455945.1 Planctomycetaceae bacterium | reverse complement strand
ATGTGTGTCGTCGCGAGACGACGGTACGCACCCGAAACACACGGAGCCCGAATCATGGCCAAGAACGCCGCCCCGAAGATCGACGCCGAAACCGCTTACCAGAACGCCCACCTGATCGCCCAAGGCCTGGCGACGCGAATCGGCGAGCTGCTCTTCGATCTCCCCGCACCGGGCAACGACGAACACCCGATCCACTGGGGGCACGTCGGCGACCTCAACGAGATCAACAGCCGACTCTCGGCGGTGATCGCCTTCATGACCGGAACGGAACGGTAGATCGACGCACGCCGCGACATACCGCCCGGCGGCGATCCGACCGGGCGGGCGGCGGCCATTCTCATAGCTCCCTAGGAGATGATTCTGATGACCACGAAGACCGCCAACACCACGGCCAAGCGTCCCGCCAAGCAGCGGACTCAGGCCTCCCCGTCGAAGCCCAAGGCCAAGACCGCGACCCGGGCCAAACGAGACGCCAAGGAATCGAAGTCCGCGACCAAGAAGGTCAGCCAGATCGAGGCGGCGGCAATCGTCCTCGGCCAATCTAAGGAAGCGATGACCTGCCGGCAGATGGTCGAAGCGATGACCGCCGCGGGACTCTGGTCGAGCCCCGGCGGGGCAACGCCCGACGCGACGCTCTACGCCTCGATCCTCCGAGAGATCAAGACCAAGGGGAAGGAGGCCCGGTTCCGCAAGACGGAGCGGGGACGCTTCGCGTTCGCCGCCGGTCGGTAGAGCCCTGACGCACGCACGCCGCTCCGACGCACACGAGGCCGCACGACGCGGTCTTGTGTCGCTTCCGGCCTCTCTGGCCGCCACCTGCTCTCCGTGCTCTCGCCGGGCCCTTCTCGCCATCGCCACGACGCCTGCGATGCGGTGCCCCGATCCGCTTGATTTCGTCGCGATGTGCTGGCTCCTGTGTGTTCCCGCCCGCGTCCGTTCGCGGGCGAGTGGCGAACGCCACCCTCGGGAGACAGGCATGCACGAACGACTCGACCGCCGGAATCGGCCGTCGCGAGCCGGTCGGCCAGCGGTGCGAACACGACGCTGGCCGACGGACGTTCTGCGGAACGCGGAAGAACTTGCCCCTTCCCGCGTGAGCCCCGTCTCGACGCAGTGGTTCGCATNNCAACGCGGCTCGAATCAACAACCTCCGAAACCGAAAGCGAGAAACCCATGGTGGGACGAACGAAACCCGCAGTCGGGTACGTCCGCATGAGCACCGACAAGCAGGAGGACAGCCCCCAACAACAGAAGGCCGAAATCACGAAGCTCGCGGCTCGCGACGGGTACCGCATCCTCCGTTGGTATGAGGACCACGGGATCAGCGGCGCCAAGACGCACAAGCGACCGGAGTTCCGGCGCATGATCCGCGACGCCGAAGAGCGAGGAGACTTCCGCGCCATCCTCTGTTGGGACCAGGACCGTTTCGGACGCTTCGACTCGATCGAAGCGGGTGAGTGGGTCTCGCCGCTGCGGCGAGTCGGCGTCGAGCTCGTCACGGTCTGCCAAGGCCGCATCGATTGGGACGACTTCGCCGGCCGCCTGATCTACCAGATCACGCAGGAAGGGAAGCACCGCTTCCTGGTCGACCTCTCCCGCAACGCGCTGCGCGGCATGATCCGCTTCGCGAAGCAGGGACACGTGCTCGGGATGGCAACCCCGTACGGCTACGACCGCCTGTACTTCAACGCGGCCGGAGAAGAGGTCTGTCGCATCCGTCGCCGCGAACGGTTCCGCAAACCGCGCGACTGGACCGCCCGGCTGGTTCCCTCCGCAGACCGGCAGGAGGTCGAGACGCTCCGCTGGCTCTTCCGCACGTTCGTCACGACGCCGCACAGCGCCCGATGGTTGGCGGTCGACCTGAACCGTCGCAAGGTGCCGTCGCCCAACGGGAAGGAATGGGACTGGACGCACGTCAAGACGCTGCTCAAGCATCCGGTCTACCTCGGCTGGCTCACCTACGGACGAGACAGCGCGGGGATGTACCACCATGTGAGCGACGACGGCGAACTGGCCCCATCGCAGCGCTCGAGCAAACGCGGGGGGAGCGACTTTGCACCGATCATCGTCCGCGACAACCACGAGCCGTTGATCGACCAAGCGACGTTCGATGCGGCACAGGCCAAGCTCAAGGAGCGGTCCAAGGTTCGAGGCGGTCCGACGCGACGACACCTGCTCTCCGGGATCCTGCGCTGCGGACATTGCGGCGGCATTCTGTGCGGCAGCCAGGGGAGCCACGGACGCTCGGACAAGAACCGGCGCTACACGTACTACAAGTGCAAGCGGGCGAGAGTCTCCGGCACCTGCGGTCACTACGGAGTCCGCGACGAGTACATCGAACCCGCGCTGATCGAGACCTTCCGCTCGGCCTGGAGGTCCGAGGCGGGGCGGAAGGCGCTTCGCCAGGCGCTCGCGGCGCTGGCCGACGAGACGCTGCGATCGCGACCGGAACGTCGCGAGTCGCTGCTGGCTCAGCTGGCCAAGGTCGAACAGCAGATCGCGAGGGGGACCGAGAACCTCCTGTTGCTGGCCCCGGTCGACATCCCAGCGGCCAGCTCGCTGCTGGCGCAGTGGCGCACGCGGCGGGACGAGCTGCAGGCCGAGCTCGATGNNTTCAAGCGGGTCTTCGAGAGCGTGACGCTCTTCTGGGAACGAGTCAGTCCGCGACGCAACGAGCTGGTGCGTGCGGAGATCAAACCGCGCTTCCCCTTTGTCCTGACGGTGGGGTCGTTGATCCGGCCAAGGAAGCCAATGC
>DMPQ01000489.1 GCA_003455945.1 Planctomycetaceae bacterium | reverse complement strand
GCACCTTGTAGGGGCAGTTGTTGGCACAGTACCGAGTACCGATGCAGCGGTTGTAGACCATGTCGTTCAGGCCTTCATCGCTGTGCACCGTCGCCGCGACCGGACAGACCTGCTCGCACGGCGCGTTCTCGCAGTGATGACAGGTCAGCGGCTGCAGCATCACCTGCGGCTCGTCATAGTCCTCGCCGACGTAGTACCGGTCGACTCGAAGCCAATGCATCAGTCGTCCGCGGATCACCTGATCTCGGCCGACGACCGGAATGTTGTTTTCCGACTGGCAAGCGACGACGCACGACATGCAACCGACGCACTTGTCCAGGTCGATCGCCATGCCCCACTTCGGATCCTTCGGATCGTAGGCAGGGCCGGGATTCAGATCGAATCCGGGGAAGTGCTCGTGGTGATAGGGCCAGTGAGGCGAGTGGCCTTCCTCGTGGCTCCCCTCCGCATGACCATCTTCCGAGTGATCACCTTGCTCGGCGTGAGCGACAGCCGCTCCCTCTGCCCCCTCAGGGTGCTCGTGCGACGAGCCGGCGTCATGCGAGTGATCCGAGCCGTGATGCCCGTGCTCGTGCAACCAAGCCTCGGGCTCCAGTACGAACTTCCGATAGTCGCTCCAGTTCCCCTCGCGGATCAGCTTGCCGACGCGATTGTTGATCGCCTGCAGGCCGAGCTCGTCGATCGCATGATGGTCCTGAGTGCAGGCGAGTTCGTGCGGCCGATCGGTCGCCCGAACCGACACGTCGGTCAGTACGCCTCGCGTTCCGGTGCGGTGGAGAGGGTACGCGTCGACGCCGACCGTTTCGATCTCTCCCGAAACGCTGCCACCGACGACGCCGACCTCGGTCCGACCGTAGCCGAGAGCGATGCCGATCGAACCTCGCGCCTGCCCCGGAACGATGTGGACCGGGAGTTCGATCGCCGTCTCGCCGACCTTCACTTCGACGATGGTGTTTTGGCGGACGCCGTACTTCTCGGCGGTCGAAGGCGCGAACAGCGCCGCGTTCCCCCAGGTGATCTTGGTCACCCCGTCCGGGCATTCCTGGAGCCAGCCGTTGTTCGCATGCCGACCGTCGAACAGCGTCGCCGCAGGCAACAGCACGACTTCCAGCTCGCTCGACTGCTGTTCCTTCGATTCCTCGCGCCACCGCGGATCGGCAGCCGGAGCCGAAACGTCGGCGACGGAGACCGCCACCGGAGTCGCCGCAGTCCCCGGTACGAAGCCGTCATGAACGGCACGGCGCCAAGCGGCCCGATCCGACGCACCGAGCTGTTCGCGAACGAGCTCCTCACCCGAACGCTCACCCCCGGCCAGTCGATCCAGCAGCTCGATCGCCGAGAGACCACCCCAGAGCGGCGCGATCAGCGGCTGAGCCAGGCAATAGGTCCCGTCGAACGAGATCGCGTCCCCCCACGCCTCGAGAGGGTGCGTTTCGGGAAGCTGCCAGGTCGAAGCGCGAGACGTCTCGTTGGGAATCGACGCCAAGTGAATCCGCGTCTCGACCTTCGCATAGGCTTCGGCGAACTTCAGATCGGCCGGCCCGTCGTAGACCGGATTCCCATCGAGCACCACCAGCGTGTCAATGGCTCCCGAGCCGATCGCCGCGACCAGATCGGCGATCGAACCGATGCCGTCGAGCGATGCCGAATCGGTCCGCTCGATCGGACGGATCGGCGCTTCCGGGCCGACGTTTCCCAGACGCACATTGAGCGCATGGACGGCCGCCTGCACCTCAGGAGCCTGCCGACCGCCGATGACGATCGCCCCTCGCCCGGCATGCCTCACCAGATCGTCGACGATCNNCGAGCACCTTCGACGGCCCCTCGCCGGTCACCTCGACCGCCTGTCCACCGAGCGCCGCATCGACCGCCGCAATCAGCTCGCCGACGAACCCCGGGATGACCGTGCTCTTCAGCGGAAGGCGATGATCGGCGACCATGCCGGTCGGCGACATCTGGCTCTCGACCGCATACAGACGAGCGGGCTCGAACGTCGCATCGTCGGCCAACCGAGCAACGTCGCGAGCCTTGACCCAGCGATGAGCGTTGCGAACCCCGTCGATGTCCCGTCCGAGCGGATCGGCATCGATCGACACGAGCACCTTCACGTCCGAGAGCTCGTGCTTCAGTCGGTACGGAGCGCCGAAAGCAGCCGCGACCCCCGCCTCGACCGATTCGTTCGAGATCGGATCGTATTCGAAGTACCGCAGCGCGGGCATCGCCTCGCGCAGCCGCCCCAGCAATGCGACGCGAGTCGGCGAAGAACTGCGCTGAGCGAGCACCGCGACCCGCGCACCGTCGGTTCGACCGTCCGCGACTCGCTGCTTCCAAGCCGCGAAGAACGCCTCCCAGGTCGCCTCGGCGCCGCCGCTGGAGGGAGCCCTGAGCCGATCCGGGTCGTAGAGATCGAGCACCGCCGCCTGGAGCTCGGCCGACGAACCGCGAACGCCGTCGGGATGAGCCGCATTGGCATCGAGCTTGATAGGGCGTCCGTCGAAGCTGATCGCCATCACCGGAATGCCGACGCCGCGACTTTCGATCGTCGTCGCGAACTTCCGCGTCTCGCCAGGAATCCGACCTTCAGGCCGTCGCGTGAAGGTCGCAATGACCTCCTCCTGATAGCGGCAGCCGGCGGCACCGAGCGCCAGGCTCGCCCCCATCAGCTGCAGCCAACGACGACGGCTTACCCCCTCGGGAAACTCCGAAGCGGCGACCGGAAACTCGCGGTGCAGCAACTGCTCGAACTCGGGAGTCCCCGAAAGTTCGTCGAGACTGCGCCAATAGTTCTTGCGATTTCGATCTGACTGGCTCATCGGTGACACGTGGAGCAGTTGACCTTGGGATTGATCGAACGTTCCTCGCGGATCTTCGCGCCCATCTCCTGACGGTCGACATCCTCACCGGGATCCCAACCGAGCTGAGTCACGAATTCCTGCGGACGCAGTCGAGGCTCGGGATTGCGGTGGCAATCCAGACAGAACTTCATCGACAGACTCTGCACCTGAGTCACGACCTCCATCTTGTCGACGCGGCCGTGACATTCGACGCAGCTCACCCCCTTGGTGACGTGAGCGCTGTGATTGAAATAGACGAAGTCCGGAAGGTCATGGACCTTGATCCACTCGACCGGCTTGTCCTCTTCCAGACTCTCGCGGATCGGCTCCAGCTTGACGCTGGTCAGATGAACCGCTCCCAGCACACGACCCGGCTCGGTCCGGTCGCCACCATGGCAATTGCCGCACGTTGCCGTCGGCGGAATCGCGGCATGCGCCGCCTCTTCGACCGTGTTGTGGCAATAGCGACAGTCGAGCCGGAGCTGTCCGGCGTGCAGCCGGTGACTGAACGGGACCGGTTGATCGGGACGATGGCCGACGTTGATCGTCGTCGGGTGCGTCGCGACGAACAGACAGGTCGCGACGTATCCCCCTCCGGCCAGGACCCCACCCATGAGCATCAACGTGAACTTGTTGACCCAGGTCGGGAAATGGAACTCTTGCATGACTGCGAGCACCAGGTCCTAGAGAAAGCGAACGGATCCCGGAGACCGACCGGGTTAGTCCGTGCGAAGCGGGACATGATAAGGGGTTCGCCTCGGACGGTCGAGGCATCAAAACGTCGCACCCGTATCGGGGGAGATCGACATGCCGATCACCTTGCGGCAGACCGCTTGTTTCGACCCGAAGGCAACGGCGAATCGACCACGAACTCGCTGACCGGTCAAGTCATCCCAGACTTCGTCCACGAAGACGCGAGAGCATCGGTCGGCCGACGAGTCTCGTCTCTCGCCCTCGCTCAGTCGATCGCCGCCAGCTCACTCAGCAGGCGGTCGACTTCCTGAGTCGTGTTGTAGTGGACCATTCCGATCCGCAACATCCCCTCCGGCTCGCGACCCAATCGCTCCGACAGCTGAAGCGCGTAGTAGTTTCCGTGCCAAGCGAAGATCCCTCGCTCGCCGAGCCGACGCGCCGTCTCGGCCGACGGATAGCGGCGGTGCGTCAGGGCAAAGGTCGAGACGCGACCGTCGACATCACGCGGATCGTTCGCCCCCCAGACCTTCCACGCCGGCAACTCGGCCACCCCCGCCAGGAACCGCTTCGCGAGCCCCCCTTCGTAACGCTCGACCTCGTCGAACGCCCGGTCCCAGGCGACCGAGTCACTCAGGGACGAATCCCCCGCCAGATCGCGTCCGAGATCGGCCAGATAGTCGATCGCCGCCACCGCCCCGCAGATCGACTCGTGACTCTGCGTACCGGTCATCCATCGCCCCGGCAACGACTCGGGAGCGGGACGGACCTTGTAGGCCGGCAGTCGCTCGAGCAGCTCCCGCCTTCCCCACATCACCCCCAGGTGCGGCCCGAAGAACTTGTAGGGGGAGCAGACCAGAAAGTCGCAGCCCCATCGCTCGACCTGCAGTCGGCGGTGAGGAGCGAGGTGCACGGCATCGACGAAGACGAGCGCACCGAACTGCTTGGCGGCTCGAACGAGATCACCGATCGGATTGAGCGTTCCGACCGAGTTCGAGGCCCCTCCGAACGCGACCAGTCGCGTCCGTTCGCCGAGCGCCGCATGAAAGCTCTTCATGTCGAGCGTGCAGCTTTCGGGGTCGATATCGACGAACCGCACGGTCGCTCCCGCGTCCTCCGCCGCCCGAATCCACGGGGTGACGTTGGCGTCGTGATCCAGCCGAGTCACCACCACCTCATCCCCCGCCTTCCACGTCTTGGACAGGGCGCGAGACAACGCGAAGGTCAGACTCGTCATGTTCTGGCCGAAGGCGATCTCATCGGGATCCGAAGCGCCGACGAACCGGGCATAAGCGGCGTGGGCTTCGTCCAATCGCCGATCGCTTTCGACGGCCGTCGCGAAATGGCCTCCATGATTCGCATTGCACTCGGCCAGATAGCGGCCGATCGCTCCGATCACCCGCTGCGGGACCTGCGTCCCCGCGGGACCGTCGAAGAAGACGACCGGTCGCCCGTCGAGAGTCCGGGACAACGCCGGAAACTGGTGGCGCAACGACTCGACGCGCGATGCCAACGGACTGTCCATCATCGAACTCCCTGTTCGTTCCCTTGCCGTCGTCACGGTACGGCTGCGAGTCGACGGCGAATCCGGCTCGACCAAGCGGGCTTCACGCGGTCCTCGCGTCCCGCTCGCTCCAGCGTCTCGCTCCCTCAAACCGTCTCCCCTTCCCCGCTCCGTCGCCGATCGACGAATCGCTTGGACTTGCCGTCCGAGCGAGGAAGCGCCCCGCTCGGAACCGAGGCGACTTCCGCCTTGAGTCCCAGCCGGAGCTCGATCGCTCGCGCGACCGGCTCGATCACGTCTCGATCCTGTTCGAGCTCGATCCGAACCGCATCCATCGCTCCCTTGCGGAAGGCGATCAGGCGATACTCTCCGACCTCCGGAAACGAGCGGATGATCGTCTCGATCGAGGAGGGAAAGACGTTGACGCCTCGGACGATCAGCATGTCGTCGACTCGCCCCAGCACGCCCCCTTCGAGCAACACGAATCCGTCGCGATGCGCCGAGTCTCGACGAGGCCGCACGAGATCGCCGGTCCGATAGCGGATGACCGGACTGCCGCTCCGACCGAGCGACGTCAGCACCAATTCGGCCGCCTCGTTCGGCTCGGCCTGCGATTCGCTGCCGGGGAGCAGAAACTCGGCGATGAACTCCGCTTCATTGACCAACAGCCCTCGCCCTTCCGGATCCGGAATTCCCCACGGCCCGACTTCGCTGGCACCGGCGTGGTCGACGACTCGGGCGTTCCAGCGTCGCTCGATGCGAGTTCGGACTTCGGGGAGTGACCCACCCGGCTCCCCCGCGACGATGATCGCCCGGACGTCGGTCGAGGCGGGATCGATTCCGTCGCGCTCCGCCTGATCGGCCAGATGTTCGGCATAGGTCGGCGTGCAGAAGAGGACCTCGGCTCGAAACGAGCGGATCAGCTCGACGCGAGCCGCCGTCGACATCCCTCCGGCCGGCGCGACGAGCATGCCGCGCCGCGTCGCGGCATCGAAGGCACTCCAGAAGCCGATGAACGGCCCGAAGGAAAAGGCGAGCAGAGCACGGCAGCCGCGTTTCGGAGCGACGACATCGAGCACGTGCTGCCAGCCGTCGCACCACCAGTCCCAATCTTCGGTCGTGTCGAGCACCACCAGAGGCCGTCCGCGCGTGCCGCTGGTCCGATGAAAGCGGACATACGACTCGATCGGCCACGTCAGATTCGACGCGAACTCTCCCGAGTCGCCGATCAGATCCTGCTTGGTCATCAACGGCCAAGAGGCGAGTTCGTCGAGCGAACGGGGCGCAGGGAGTCCCGCGAGCCGCTCCGAGTGAAAACGGTTCGCAGGAAGCACCACCGCCAGAAGGCGCCTCAGGCGGTCGAGCTGCAGCGACGTCAGCCGCTCGCGGTCGAGCTGCCGGAGCGCCCGGCGAGCCTCGATATCGTCGGCGGCCGGACGATCCTCGGCGAGTTGTCGCTCGTTCGGGTCCGTCATCACCGCTTGGGCGGCTGCCCCCAGCCGCCGCCTCCCATCGGTCGCTGCGGAGGCATCGCGTACATCCCCTGCGGAAATCCGGCCGGCTGATAGGTCGCCTTACCGAACGCGAGAATTCCCATGAAGACCGGCCCCAGCAGGATCAGGCCGATCGCGAAGCCGGTGTCCTTGCCGAAGACTTTCGCCAGCTCGATCAGGATCAGAATCGCGAAGACGATGTTGACGACTGGGATCAGCAGCATGATGCCCCACCAGACTTCCTTGCGGACCACCTCGGCCAACACGATCGCGTTGTAGATCGGTACGATCGCCGCCCATCCCGGCTTTCCTGCCTTCTCGAAGATCACCCACAGGCAGGCGACCTGATAGAAGACGAACAACGCCCAGACGACGAGCGCGCCGATGCCGCAGCAACACGGAATCGCCGACATGCCGGCGGCGACCGCAGCCGCGTCCGGATCGAGTTCGTTCTCCATCACCGATCTCCGACAAGTCGATCGAAACGTGTCGCGAACGATTCTAGAGGGGCTTCGTGGCGGAGGGGATCAGGGGTGAGGGAGTTCGCGCGGCATCGCGATCGGCCGGATCCCCGGGTTGGTCGGCCGGACGAGTCGACTAGACTCGTGGCTCGGCGATCCTCCTTCCGTCACCCGCTTCGGTAGCCCCATGCCTTCGCACGGCTCTTCCTCGACGTCCTCCGATTCCGCTTCGGCCGCTCCCTCGGCCGCGACGCCCGGCGAGCCGTCGCGCGGTTCGCTGCTGGTCGTCTTTCTGACCGTCTTCATCGACCTGCTCGGCTTCGGCTTGGTCCTTCCGTTGCTGCCGATCTATGCCGATCAGTTCGCCGTCGATCCGCATGGCTGGCAGCTCGGAGCGCTGATGGCGAGCTTCTCGGTGATGCAGCTGATCTTCGCGCCGATCTGGGGCTTGGCCTCCGATCGGATCGGGCGACGCCCCGTCCTGCTGATCGGTCTCGCCGCGTCGGTCGTCTTCTATTCGCTGTTCGGCATCGCGGCGTCGTGGGGGAGTCTTGCGCTGATCTTCGTATCGCGGATCGGCGCAGGGATCGCCGGCGCGACGATCCCGACCGCTCAGGCCTATATCGCCGACTGCACTCCCCCCGAGAAGCGCGCACGCGGCATGGCGCTGATCGGCATGGCCTTCGGCATGGGCTTCACTTTCGGTCCGCTGCTCGGCCTGGTCGCCGTCCTGTTCGGCGGCGACGATCCCGGTCCGTGGCCCGGCTATGTCGCTGCCGCCCTGTCGGCCGCCGCACTGGTCCTCGGCTGGCTCAAGCTCCCCGAGTCGCTCCATGCGAGAAGCGCAACGGCGGTCCGCAGCCACTTCGCGCCGTCGCAGTTGAGAGCCGCCGCTCGCGAACGCTCGATCCCGCTGCTGCTGCTGGCGATCTTCGTCTGCGTCTTTTCGTTCGCCAACTTCGAAACGACGTTGTCGCTGCTGCTGAAAGGGACCGAAGACGTCGGCGACACGCCGTTCCGTTTCGGCTGGAACGAGATGTTCCTGACCTTCGCCTTCATCGGCTTCGTGCTTGCGCTGATTCAGGGAGGGATCGTCCGTCCGCTGTCGAAACGGATTCCGGAAGTCCACATGGCGACCGCCGGCGCCCTGCTCGAAGTGGTCGGCTTTTCGCTCGTCACCGTCGCCGTCTCGCGAGCCTCGACGCCCCTGTTGTTCCTCACGCTGCTGTTCGTCGTCACCGGGTTCGCCTGCATGCAGCCGAGTCTCAATTCGCTCCTGTCGCGACGCACGAGCCCCGAACGACAAGGCGCCGTGCTCGGGGTCGGACAGAGCGTCAACGCGCTTGCGCGGATCGTCGGCTCGGGGCTCGGCATTCCGCTGCTCAAGGCCGATCTGACGGCTCCCTACTGGACCGCCGCCGCGCTGATGCTCGTCGGTGCGGTGCTGGTCCTCGTCGCCGTCCGCACCGGCAAGGACTACGGCGCATCCGAGACCGGTTCCGGCAACGGAACCTCGCCGGCCTGAGCGACGATTCGTACCGCCGAGAAGGACTCGTAGCGCAGGGAAGACCGCGTGTCGCGAACCGAGATGATCGAACGCGGGATCGCCCAGCTGCAGCGCAGCGATCCCCGTCTGGCCCCGATCATCGAACGCGCCCCTCGATTCGATGTCCGCCCGACCCGCAATCGCTTCCGAGCGATCGCCCGCTCGATCGTCGCTCAGCAGATCTCGACCGCCGCTGCCGCAACGATCTGGCAGCGCGTCGAAGCCGCTCTCGGGGAGCAGGCGACCGCGCGCGCCGTTGCGCGACTCGCGCCCGATCGCTTACGCGATTGCGGCCTCTCGGCGCGCAAGGCGAGCTACCTGCTCGATCTGGCGACTCGCGTCGATTCCGGCTCGCTGCCGCTCGAGCGACTCGGTCGAGTCGACGACGAGGGGGTCATCGAGGCGCTGACGGCGGTGCGCGGAGTCGGGCGCTGGACCGCTCAGATGTTCCTGCTCTTCGGCCTCGGTCGCCTGGACGTGCTGGCGGTCGACGACTTCGGCCTGAAGTCGGCGATCAGGAAACTACACCGACTGGAAGCGCTCCCTGACCGGGAAACCTTCACCCGGCTCGCCGAGCCGTGGCGTCCGTATGCGTCGATCGCCAGTTGGTACTGCTGGCGGTCGCTGGAGTCGGCGGATTGACCCGGCACGCCGGTGATATCGCGCCGAAACGAAAGGAAGCGAGCCGACGGGAGTTCACGTCCGAGCCCCGACGTTCTCTGATGGACCGATTCAGTCCTCGTCGGACCCCGCCGCATCGCCGTCCCCGGATTCCCCGGCCGCGACACGTCGCTTGAACATTGTGATGGCGTTGCCGCGGGGACTGAAAGTCACTTCGTCCATGAAGGTTCGGATCAGCAGCAGGCCGCGGCCGCTGACTCGCTCGAGATTCTCGGGATCGGTCGGATCGGGGAGCGAATCGGGGTCGAAGCCCGGTCCTTCGTCCTCGACGCGGACCCGCAACCAATCGGGCCCGAACTCGGCGTCGACCGTCAGCTTCCGATGACTGTACGGAGCGGTCTTCGCGCGGAGTTCGATCGTCTTGTAGTACTCGCTCTCGTCATCCTGCCGCAGATCCGAACCGACCTCGAGGTTGCCGTGGTACATCGCATTGACGAGCGTCTCGTCGAGCGCGATGCCGATCCTCAGCCGGTCCGCTTCTTCCCAGCCGATCAGTTGCTGCTGCAGGAACTCGACCAGCGGGCCGATCAGCGAGTTGTCGTTCTCGAGCACGAAGTGCATCGCATGGCGAACACGGCGCTGAAGCACCCGCTCCTTCCGCTCCTCCTCGACCGCCGAAGCGAGCACGGTCCGGAGCGTCGGAACGAGATCCTCCTTGAGCGCGTGCTTGGGCGAGTAGCTCGACGCCCCCGCCTTGAGCGCCTCGATCGCGAGCTTCTCGCTCCCGTTGCTGGTGATCAGCACGATCGGAATCGTCGGACGCCGCTGCACGAGCGCTCGGACCAGTTCGAGCCCGTCGAGTTCGGGCATCTGCAGATCGGTGACGACGACGTCGATCCGAGTCGTCTCGATCTTCTCGAGCGCCTGGCGCCCGTTCTCGGCGTAGCTCACTTCCCACTCGTCGCTCTGTTCGAGAACAGCGCCGACGAGACGTCGATCGACCGCCGAATCGTCCACGACGAGAATGTGGGCCAAGTTCCGGACCTCCAACGCGCGGCCGTCGACCGACCGGGATCGCAACCCCTGGGAATTCCGTCAGGTTGACAGATGGCCCGACCGTCGGCAAGCGGGCCCGAGTCCAGCGCGATCGAGCCCCGGAACCGCGGGAACCGGCGAACGACCGTCAGCGCCGCCGCAGGATCGGTCAGCCGAACAGCGCTCCCTCACCGATTCTCACCGTCCGAGGTCCGATCGACGCCGGACGACTCGACCGTTGCCGGTTCGGTGGCGGGGCTCGAGGAACCGTCGGGAGTTGCCGAGGGAGAGGCCGAATCGGTCGCGGCTTCGCTTCCGCGATCCGCCTGCGCAGCCTCTTCCTCCCGATTCGCGCCGTCGGCCGCATCGCCCGCCGCACCATCCGCGGCCGGCGGGTCGATCAGTTCCTTCCATTCGGTCCGGAAGATCGCCTGCTCGAGCGACGGCAGGCGGCCGCGGACCGTCACTTCGCGAAGGTCGTACCGATTCGGCCAGAAGCGAGACCCGTCGTGCTCCTGAAAGCGACTCAGGTAGAAGTCACGGGCCTCTCCCGGTCCGATCGGCTCGGAGGTGTGGAAGACGAACTTCTCGTTGAGCGTGACATAGACGCTGTTGAGCGGAAAATCGGCGGTGTTCACGACCGAAATGTACGGCTCAAGCACCTCCCCTTCCCCCGCTCGATACCGTTCCACGGAAGCGGCGACGCGAGCCGGTTCGATGTACCCCTCGATGTCGACTCGAACCGGCAACGGCTGCGGAACGACGTCGGGGAAGAGCGCATAGGCGCCGACCACGATGGCGAACGGAGTCAGGATCATCACGGCGATGAAGATCGCCAGACCGCGCGGCCCGAGACGCGGGGCGTCGAAAGGGAGCGGACGCGGAGGCTTGGAATTCACGTTCCGATCTTCCTGAACTGAGAGAACGAATCGGCGACGGGTCGGTCGAGCCGCTTCGGCTAGACTGGAGCGGGGCGCGACGACAAGTCAGCGCCCCTGGCCATGCGCATTCTAGGCGCCTCGACCCGATCGGATGATGGGGCTCCGGCGGATCCCTGGCCCACTCGCGAACGTTTCGGCCCATTCGGAGCACCGTCGGAGTCGGCGCCCCCTCGACGCTCCCGTCGTTTTCCTCGAAGAGTCTCTGCCGTGTCCGACTCGTCCGGCGTGTTTACCTCCGAGACCGGCTCGGCTCAGGCCTCGATTTCGGGGCTGGTCGGCGCCGCCGAACTGGTCCGACTTCGCTGGGTTGCGGTCATCGGCCAGCTGGTCACGGTGGTCGTGGTCCGCTTCGGACTGGGGATCGAACTGCCGATGGTCCCGCTGAGCTGCCTGATCCTGCTGACCGCCGCGTCGAACGTCACGTTCGCCGCATGGGTCGGCCGGAGTCGTGGAGCGATCGAAGGGATCGACCGGGCTCGGGAGCGATGGGTGCTCGCCATGATCCTGGCGCTCGACCTGACGCTGCTGACCGCGATGCTGTACTTCACGGGCGGAGTCGCCAATCCCTTTGCGCTTTTTTACATGGTCAATCTCGGTCTGAGCGCCTCGGTGGTCGAGCGGCGCTGGGCCTGGGGGCTCTTCGCCCTGACGGCGGTCGGTTATCTGCTGCTGCTGATCGCCTATGTCGACCTGCCGGTCCTGCGTCAGACCACCGATCGCCCCGGCCCGTTCGGCACGTCGCTCCCGCCGATACGGCATTGGGGGAGCCTTGCCGCGTTCCTCGCCTGCGGCGCGGTGATCGTCCATTTCTCCGCTCGGGTCAACCGAGAGCTCCGACTGCGCGAACAGGCGTTGCGTGATGCGGGAGAGCAGCGTGCAAGAACCGAAAAGCTCGAGGCGCTGGCGACTCTGGCTGCCGGAGCGGCCCACGAGCTGGCGACGCCGCTCTCGACGATCGCCGTCGTCGCCAAGGAACTCGATCGGACGCTCGGTCGTCTGGCAGCCGATCCGTCGGCTCGCGAGGACATGGGGCTGATCCGTCGCGAAGTCGACCGCTGCCGAACGATTCTCGATCGGATGGCGAGCGACGCGGGACAACCCTCGGGAGAACCGCTCCGTATCAGCACCGTCGGCCACCTGCTCGAACGAGTCGTCGCCGGGCTCGACGGACGGAACGAGGTGGTGACTCAATTCGAATCGGGAGCCGAGTCGGCGCGACTACGCCTGCCGATCGAAGGAACGGCTCAAGCCTTGCGAGGGCTGGTGCGCAACGCCATCGATGCCTCGCCCAGCGGTCTTTCGATCGTCCTTTCCGCGGCGCTCGTCGGTCCGAACATGGTGGCACTCCGCGTGCGGGATCGCGGCTCCGGAATGACCGAGGCTATACTGCAGCGGGTAAGCGAACCGTTCTTCACGACGAAGCCTCCCGGCGCCGGCATGGGGCTCGGCGTCTTTCTCGCTCGGACCCTCGTCGAGCGACTCGGCGGCTCGCTCTCCTTCGAGTCGGCTCCGCATCAGGGGACGGTCGCGACCGTGCTGCTCCCCTTGCTCGATGCATCCGCCAACGAGCGCCCGCAACCATGAACGATCGGATGACCGAGACGATCCTGATCGTCGACGACGACGAGATCCTTCGCAGCCGCCTCGCCCGGGCATTCGCCGATCGCGGCTGGCGCACCGAGCAGGCGTCGTGCGGCGAACAGGCGATGGAAACGGCCGCCAGGCTGCAGCCGGATCGAGCGGTTCTCGACCTGAAGATGCCGGGGATCGGCGGACTCGAAGTCCTGCGCCGACTGCGCGACGCGAGCCCTCGGACCGCGGTCGTCGTGCTGACCGGGTACGGAAGCATCGCGAATGCGGTCGAGGCGATGAAGTTGGGTGCGGTCAATTACGTCACCAAGCCGGCGGACGCCGACGAGGTGCTCTCCGCGTTCGGCGGCGACGCTCCGCCGGCCGAAGAGCGAAACGACGAGTACCTTCCCCCCTCGCTCGCCGAGGCGGAATGGCATCACATCCAGCGAGTGCTGACCGACTGCTCCGGCAACATCTCCGAAGCGGCTCGGCTGCTCGACATCCCGCGACGCACTCTGCAGCGGAAGCTCAAGAAGCTCCCCCCGTGACGTCGCTGGGCGACGGAATCGGTCGGCAGCGCGGGCGGAATTGTCGGAGCGACTCCTTCGCGACCGACAGAGTCTTCCCGATCGCTCCCGTTTCGCCGATCGGCTCGGTCGCATCGCTGCGAGTCGAACCGACGATGAGATCGGAGATCGGCCGATCAGCCTATCGGGCCCGACGGCGACGACCATCGTGCNNGCGTCAGGCCGAACTTCATGTTCGGGAGCCGCCGATTGGGCCGTCTCGACGATCGTCTTCAGTCGCTCCGCAATCGAACCAAGGTCGACGCCTCGCGCCGCCTGTTCGAGTCGTTCGAGGCGTATCTGCAGGGAGAATGTCGACACTCGCCGCACACGGTACAGGCCTATCTGCGCGATCTCCGCCGCTTCGACGAATGGCTCGCCGGTCGCAGCGTTTCGGAGCTGACGATCCGAGACCTCGGCGACTACGCCGCCTGGCTCGGCCAAGCCTCGCTCGCCCCCGCGACTCTCGCCCGTCATGTCGTCTCGCTCCGCATGTTCTTCCGCTATCTGCAGCTCGAAGGGATCGTCGTCGACAACCTGGCCGAGCTGCTCGGGAGCCGAAAGCTCTGGGAGCGGATCCCGTCCGTTCTCTCGCCCAAGACGGTCGATGCGTTTCTCGCTGCTCCCGATCCGACGCACCCGCTCTACCTGCGCGACCGGGCCTTGCTCGAGATGATGTACGCCACCGGCTGCCGCGCCTCGGAAACCTCCGGAGCCCGACTCGAGGATCTGCATCTAGAGCAACGTCACCTGCGCGTGCTCGGCAAGGGAGGAAAACAGCGGCTGGTACCGATCGCCGCCGCGTCAGCTCGCGCGATCGACGACTATGTCCGCCGATTGCGTCCCAAGCTGGTCGCGCGCCGCGACGATGTCCCCTGGGTCTTCGTCTCGCGCACCGGACGCCAACTGCGGCGCGAGGCGATCTGGGAACTGGTGAAGAAGTACGCGCTGGTCGCCGGAGCTCCGAGCGACGTCAGTCCGCATACGTTGCGTCACAGTTTCGCGACGCATCTGTTGGCCGGCGGAGCCGATCTGCGACGAGTGCAGGAGATGCTCGGCCATGCGAGCATCGCGACGACGCAGATCTACACGCATGTCGACGCGACCCGACTGCAGCGGGTGCATCGCGACTTCCATCCGCGCGCCTGACCGACGACGGCGACGACCTCGGGAACGACGGCGATTCGAGCGGCGATCCACGGGCCCCCGCGCGATCAGTTCGACGCGGGTCGATCCTTGAACTTGATCTTGTCGGCCAGACGGATCATCGACCCGTCGGCGGCGAACTTGCCGCTGACCGCCGTGATGGCGCGAATCTGTTCGCCGTAGAGCAGGTCGTAATCGGTATCGAACTCGACTTCGAGTTCCGAGGCGACGTTGCCCGCCCCCCCCTGCTCCTTACGCGCCGCGATCCGTTCGCTGAGCAGGTCGAACATCTGCGACGTGGTCGCGGCGGCGGCGCGGAGACTCTCGGAGTCGTCGATGACGATGTCCGAGATGCTCCCTTCGAGTCCCGCGACCAGCTTCACGCGGACCGGCAGCTCGAAGTCCTCGACGGTCGACGAACTGGCCGAGGCGGAGGGCATGCGGATGCTGAAGTCCCCCTCGCGCACCACCACCTTGAACGTCATGATGAAGAAGACCAGCAGCTGAAACACGATGTCGATCATCGGCGTCATCTGCAGTTCGACCTTCGGATCGGCGGAGGCCTGCTTGCGGATCTTCATGGTCCGAGCCTTCGGAAAACGGTTCCGGCGTCAACGAATCGTGGGGCGAGAAGTCTCGGGAGCGATCGGAATCGCCCCCCGTTACCGGACCTAATCCGGCGAGTCATCGATCCGAGCGGTCCGCATCAGCCGACCGCCGCGAGCGATCGCGGCGAGGCTGACGGTCCGGGACGAGGGGAACGGCCACCCACGTCCAGCGGCGTGAAACGGTTCATGCCCGGCAATCGAGGTCGCTCCTTGACGCGGAAGGTGAAGTCTTCGAGGCCGACCTCGCGGCAGACTTCCATCACTTCCTGGACCTTCCCCATCTTGGAGTTCATGTGACCGCGGATGATCACCTTGATCTTCCCGACCTCGACTCGCTGGGCCCGAGCGCTCAGCAGTTCGCGGTCCAGATAGGGCTTCAGCAGCGTCGCGCGGTCGATGATCGCGCCGCCGTGCATGATCCGGCCGTCGGCGAGAACACTGACCAGGATCCGAAAATCCGGGACCGTCTCGGGCGGACGCGCCAGGTCGCTGTCGGGGAGCTTCACTTCGTCGCTCGCTTCCGCCTTGGTGAAGTTGATCAGCACCATGAAGAAGGCGATCAGCTGGAACGTCATGTCGATCATCGGCGTCAGATCGGCCTCATCGGTCGACATCGGCCTCTTCGGAAACCTCATGCCTCGCTCCCGGCGCTGGTAGACCTCGCTGCGATCCGTCCTGATCTCCGCATCCGCGGGGCGCCTTTCGATCAGCGCGCCGCCGTCGTGCGGATCAGGCCTTCTTGGGAGCGCCGCTCTGGAACCGGCTCATCAGCCCTTCGCTGGTGATGCCGATCTCGAGGATCAGACGCTGCACGCGGTTGTAGAGGATGCGGAAGACGGCGAGGGCGGGAATCGCGATCGCCAGTCCGATCAGCGTCGTCACGAGCGCCTTCGAGATACCGTCGGCCAGCTTGTTGGCATCGGGAGTCGCACCGCCGGTCGCGATCTCGAAGAACGCTTCGATCATTCCGTGGACCGTTCCGAAGAGTCCGACCATCGGCGCGATCTGAGCGACCAGATTGATGTAACTCAGGCGATGCTCGAGCTTCATGTTCTCGTCTTCGCCCACTTCCTGCATCGCCTCGATCGCCGGCTCGTAACCGGCCGACAGCTTCGCCAGACCGGCCGACAGGACGTTGCCCAGCACCGACTCGTCCGCCTTGGCCAGTTCGTACGCCTCCTGATACTTCTCTTCGTTCAGGCAGGTCTCGAAGCTCTGGATCAGCTGCACCGGACACATCGACTCGCGCCGTGCCGTCAGCAGGTTCATGATCGACAGCGCGACGAAGACGAACGACAGGAGCAGGAACAGCGTGATGTACAGGATGCCGAGCGACTCGATCAGCCACATCAGCGCGTTGGTCGACTTCTCGCCGCCGGCCGCCGCCCCGTCTCCGGCAGCAGGCTGCGCCGGAGCGGCCGCATCGGCTCCTTCCTGAGCCGCGAGTCGACCGATTCCGGGATCGATCACCGCGAGCCCCCCAGCCAGGAAGACCAGCAGCAGAGCCCCGACGAGATAGGGGCGGATGCGAAACGAAGCGGTGAATGCCATTCCCGATGCTCCGAGGTTTGTTCCGTCCGACGGTCGTCGCCCCGACTCGGGATGGCCTTCCCGCCGTCGCCGGGCGATCGAGAATCGATTGTAGATCGTCCGACGAGGCCTCTCGCCGGACCGGTTCGAATGTGCCGATCGAGTCGGTCGTCCGGTTCGTCCGACGAACCGCGACGACGCTCGCTCGGCCGATGCGGTATCAGGACCCGGCCGGCTTGCGGGAGGCCCAGGGACTCGATGCATAGCGCTGCTTGAGCTTCTCGAGGGCCGCGGCCCCTTCCGGCCCCTTGCCGACCGACGGGAAGAGCGGCCCCAGATGGTACAGCGCTTCGGCGTGATAGTCGGCGTTCTGGTAGAAGAGGAGATCGGTATGCAGGAACGCGAGAATCGCTTCCTTCTTCCGCCCGGCCGCCGCCTGACAGTTACCGAGCGCGTTGTAGATCTGGGCGAACAGATCGACGTCGGTGCTGCTCTCGCTTCGGATCATCTCCTGCAGCGTCGCGATTCCCGCTTCGGGATCTCCCTGAAACGCGGTGCAACGAGCCAGACCGACGCGAGCCGAGAGCTTGGCTCGGCGCGATGCCTCGGTCGCCGACTCGACCTGCTCGACTCCTCGATAGTTTTCCGCCGCCAGATCGAACTTCTCCTGCAGCTCCTGGGTCCGAGCGAGCTTCAGGCGCCCCGCCTGCTGCAGGTCTCCCCAGGGCGATTCGACCAATCGCGCGAACTGCGTTTCGGCCTGGTCGAAGAGCCCGCGCGAGTTCAGCAGATCGCCGAGCAGCTCCGTCGCCTCGAAGAAGCGGTAGCTGTCCGGATGAGTCGCCACGAACTCCTGGACGCCCCGAGTCGCTTCGTCGAGCGTTCCGCGTTCACCGGACATCGCCATCTTGGCGATGCAGTACGCCGTCATGAATCGGACCTCGGCCGCCAGCGCCGGCGGCTGAAGTCGCGTGACGTCGACGCTCTCGAGGTCGGGCAACACCTGGTTCAGACGCCCCTTNNACGGCGGTGATCTTTCCCGACAGCGTCCGTCCCTCGATCGGCACGACTCGATCGACTTCCTGCGCCGATGCCGCAAGTCCGCCGACCAGTGTCGCCAAAGCGAACCAGCAGCCGAATCCGATGGTCCTGGTCATCCGAAACTCCTTCGAGCCGTCGAGGCTCGTTCGATCTTCCAATCCGTCGTTCGTCCGCTGCGGTCGAACCCGATCAGCGCAGCGCGGAGATCCCTTGTTGAGGTTCGCCGAGCTGCTTCTGAAGCGCCTTGGCGAGCGCGTCGAACTTCGCCGCCCAAGCCCCTCCCCCGAGCGCCTCGTCGACCTGCATCGTCCCTTGGATATCCCGTTTGACACGAGCCAACTGCTCGGCCGAGTCGTTCAGGACGGCGTACTCGAAGCGGGCGTAGGCCAGCTGATAGCGGGCCTGAAGAAACGTCTCGCGGAACTGCGGACTGCGGGCCGTCGTCTGGGCCAGCTTCCCCCAGCCCCAGATCGCGTTCTCGGTCCGCTTCGTCCGCGGGTTCTCCCGAGGCTCGCCTCCGGACATCGCGGCCGCGAGCCGTTCGGACGAGCGAGTCGCTCGCCCCCACAGGTGATAGGCCATCGCCGCATCGACCTGCACCGAGACGAGCGACGGATTGGGAGCCAGCAGATCGGCATAAGCCTTGACCGCCTCTTCGTACCGGCCGCGCGCTCGCAGGATCCCCGCCTGCTGGATCCGGACGCGGCGAGCCAGATCATCGCTCGGCTTCGACGCCAGGACCTTCGCGAGCCCCTCTTCGGCCTTCTGATACAGCCGCTCCGCTTCGGTCGCATGACCGTCGGCGGCCAGCGTCTCGGCGACGCTCGCCATCGTTTCGGAGGTCCAGATAAGCAGGTTGCCGTCGGTGGCTCCGCGAGCCGNNCCGCTTCTTCGAGAAAGCTGGCGGTGCCGTTGCCGAAAGCGAGACGCTGCGTCTTGTCCGGCATCGCTTCCATCTGCAGTCGCAGATCGCCGACGAGCGCGACGTACAGCGCCACCAGACGCGCCTGGCCTTCCGGAGTCGTACCGGCCGACTCGGAAAGAGCGCTCATCACCGAACGAGCCTTCTGAAGCTGCGCCGCCTTGTCGGAAGCGGAAGCGAGACTTCCGATATAGGCCCGCAACGCGGTCCGATAGATGTTGCCTGCCCGCTCCGGTTCGATCGCTTCCGGATGCTTCGCCTTGATCAACTCCAGCAAGCCGGCTCCGGGGCGCTCCAGAAGAGCGACCGCATCGGCCGGACGATTCTCCATCAGCGCGATCTGGGCGAGTGCCAGCGTCGCGTTGATCATCGAGGCATCCATATCGGCCGCGGCGAGCTGCGGGACCCCTGCCTCGAGCTCCGCCCGCGCCTCGCCGCGACGAGCGACGATCGCCTGTTCCTGCCGAGTCGCCTCGGCCGGATCGATCGTCCCCGCGCGTCGGTCCGCCCCGATCCGGCTCAGTTCGCGCAGATAGTCGCCGAAGATCCGCGTGCCGATCATCAGTCGGGTGCGCGTCCGTTCCGGAGCCGTTTCGGGAATCGCGGCGAGATAGCTGCGAGCCGCTTCGAGATCGCCGGCGGCCAGCGAAACGAACGCCATCAGATTCGCCGCGCGAATCGCCTCGTCGGTCTCGGGAAACCCGTCGATCAGCCGATCGGCGACGTTGCGCAGATGTTCGATCTCGAAGGTCCGATCCTGCTCGGGAGCCTGCTGATAGAGGGTCCAGTAGGCGTTGAGAGCGATCGAACCGCTCGCACGCGAACCGGCTCCCGTCGGATCGGTCACGAGCTGGAACTCGCCGATCGTCGCCGCCTGATACGGTCGCCCCTCGACGAAGTGCAGGTAGGCCATGTAGCGACGGACGATCGCCAGATCTTCGGGAGGCGTCTCGTTGTCGGCCAGCGTCAGCGCCCGCTCGAACCACCGCATCGCTTCGATCGGCGAGGTCCTCAACACCTGCTCGCTGAGGGCGATCTTCGATTCCAGATCGGCCTTGGCCGCAGGATCGGTCGTCGTCGGCAGCTGGGCTCGAAGCGTCTCGAGCGCGACACGGGCATTGTCGAAGTCGGTCAGGACCGCGACCCCGCGGTCGCGCGCCTGAATGAAGTTCGCCGGCTCCGCCACGTCGCTCGTCACCACCGCTCGACCGCGCCCCCACGTCGCCAGGAGCTGCTGGGCAGCCTCCTTGAGCGGGCCGTTCGAACGAGTCATCTCGCGGACGATCTCTTCGGCCCGGTTCTCGAAGAGCTCGATCTTGGTCCGATCCTCGGCCGTCCGATCCGGCTTGGCGGTCAGCTCCGCCGCGGCGTCGTGATAGAGGCCGGCGAGTTCGAGCTGCAGCGTCAGATAGTCCGGGTCCTCGCTCTCGACCGGCAGCAGCTGACCGACGATCGGCTCCGCCCGATCGATCATGTCGCCGTAGGGGATCGGCTGCTTCGTCCGATAGGCGGCCAACGCCACGACCAGCGCCCGACGCTTCACGTCTCGGAGCTCGGGAGAGTTGGGAAGCGCGAACATCTCCTCGAGCACCAGCAGCGCCTCATCCTGCTTGCCCTGCAGCTGCATCGCCTGAGCCATGCCGACCGTCGCCAACAGGTAGGTCCCGCCGAAGTTCCGGTAATCCTTGCGGACCGCCCCGTACTCGGTCTCGGCGGCGGCCAGGAGCGCCGCTCGCTGCGGTTCGGCTTCGGCGTAGGTCGCCGCCTCGGAGAGCTTGATCTGCGGCAGAGCGAGCTTCACCTGCATGTAGCGAACGCGATAGTCCTCGAGGAACGAACGCTGCTGCGGATCGGTCGTCTTGGGATCGATCCGCTGGAGATTCCGTTTCAGGTCCTCCTGGACCCGTACGTAGACCTCCTGAGCCTTCGCGAGCTGCCGGCGCGCCTGTTCGAGCAGCGCCGCACGCTGCCCCTCGGCGACGTTCTCCTGCTTCGACTTCTCGAGCGCGAACTCGCTCCGTCGCAACATCAGGCCGGCCAGCAACTCGGTCGCCTCCGCCGCATCGGCGTGCGTCCGTCGCTCGGTCACGAATTTTTCGAGTGCCTGTTCGGCCCCATCCAGAATCGCTTCCTGACGCGTCTTCTCGCGGACGCGCCGCAGACTCATCAGCAGCGTCCGCCCTCGTTCGAAGTCGTATCGCTCACCGAAACTGGCCGGCGCGACCGGACTCGAACGCATCTCGTCCAGATAGTCGAGCGCCTCGTCGTAGTACCCTTGTTCCCGCAGCGCCTCGAGAAACGTCATGACCGGCTCTTCCGATCGGACCGTCGTCGGAAAGGCCGAGCCGAGCGTCAGCAGCACGGGCAGCACGAGAGAACGCGTCGATCGAACGATGTCGCGAACGCGATCGGACGCATGGAGAATCGACTTGTCCGCACGTTCGGACGCAGGCCGGACTGACGAATGCCGCTTCACGTCACCGTTCCTTCGGGTCTTCCGCGATCCGTCTTCCCCTGTCCGCTTCTCGACCGATCGTCGCTGCGATGCTCGGCGAGCCGAGCGGATGCCGGGNNCGAGACGAGATCTTCATCGTAACCGCTTGCTTCGACCGCCGGAATCTCCTGGCGCCGAAGCCGCTCGGATCATCGGTTCGCTTCGAGCAGCTCGTCGAGAATCCGTTCGAAATCGGCCGCCGTGAATTCCATCGCGGCCGAGATCGTGGCACAGAGCCGCTTCTCTTCGTCGGCCAGTTCGCCGTCGACCGCCATCATGCGAATCATCTCTTCGAGCATCAGCACCCGATCGGCTCGCGACGTCGGAATCGTCAGCTCGACTTCCCCTTCGTGANNCATGCCGATCAGTACCGACTCGGCGTCGACCTGTGGGATTCCCCACTGCTCGGCCCGATGGACCAGATAGGCGATCTCTTCCGGAGAGAAGCGACCGTCGGCATTCGCCATCGCCACCAGGTTCGTGAACAGCTCGACCCGATCCATGATCTCTCCTTCGATTGCATGGCCGACCGCACGGCCGACCGGCCGGTCGCCGAGCCGGTTCCCCGCTCCGTCGCGAACAGCCGCCGAGACGGCAAGCATGTCGGACACCCGGTTCCGGAGCAACCCGCCGGCGCGGACTTCACGCACGCTTCTCGCGAAGCGCCGGCCGGTCCTGACGACCGATCGCTGCTCGCCCGGTACGCTCGACCGAATGGTGATGGAGCGTTCGAGGCGACGGCCCCCTGTCGAATCCGTCGCCATCACGATCCGGGGGGACGGCCTCACGTTCCTTCGACCGGGATGACGCTCAAGGACGACGGATGTACTTGTCGGCCCATGAGCGGACCACTTTCCCCGACAGGACATGGACCTGCCGCAACTGCTGCACCGTCGACTCGCCGAACTGCGACCAGGAGATCGGCACCCACGTCTTGCGGAATCGCCTGGCGATTCGCCGCCAAGCCGCACCGGGGGGGCCCGAGGCGACGACCGCGATATGCCGATGTCGGGAATGGAGTGCCGCCGCCCCCAACAACCGCTCCTCGAGCGTCGTGAAACGATCGAGCCGTTCGTCGGTCCAGATGTCGGGGATCGGACGAGGCGGAAACAGGAAGAGAGCGCCGCCGTAGTGCGCCAGACAGATGCCGGGCCCCACCGCTTCACGACGAAAGTCGGAGGCGAAGAAGGCGAGCGTCGATTCCTCCTCGTGCTCGGCATACCAGGTCGTTCGCCACGGATAGTCGCGCGGGTCGGCCGGACTGTCGAAGAGCATCACGACCGCATCGAGGTCGCCTCGCCGAGGCGGAAGCACCTTCACGTACAGCTCGCCGTCGTACCATCGACGCAGCGTTTCGCGGATATCGATGCCGTCCATCAGACTGGTCGTGAACTTCTCGGTCCGAGCCAGATCCTGCCCCATCAGCTCGCGCGCCCGATCGCGCACGGTCGAGCGGAAGTTCTCGATCCGCACGTCTTCCGGAGGCCAACTGCATTGACCGAAGGGGACCCAGGCGCGGCGCCACCGCTCCCGCTCCTCGCGGTCGGGGCGCGGCCGCAACTCGATCCGCTTAAGTACCTGGGGAGGTCCCGGAAGCCGAGAGATCATCGTCGCCGGTCGATCCGGNNTCCATCGTAGCGCCGCGCGGTATCGAGTACCGACAGCGCATACGAGTCGCCCGAGATCTGCTGTGCGGCCGTCAGCAGCGTCGTCAGATCGGGAGTCAGACGACGATCGAGCAACGTCAGGTTGCGGGCATATCGAAGCATCGTCCGGAGCGTCGCCGGAGGGATCGGTCGGGAGCGACGACCGTATTCCGACCGGTAGGCGTCGCGAGCCGCGACGAGCAGCTCCTTGACGCCGTCGATCGTCAGATTCGCGTGGTCGGTCAATTCGGCTCGCGCCCGCTCNNTACCGTGATGAACGGCAGTTCGCCCAGCATGAAATAGAGCGTGGCGAAGTCGACTTCGCGCCGCACCGGCGTCGCCGGCTCTCCCCCCTCCTCCCCTTCCGCTCCCGGGACCGAGACCGGTTCGCCGATCCGATGATACGCCTCCCGAATCCACGGCCAATCGACCAGCGAGCAGATCAGCAGGATCCGGCGATGGTCGATCGCCAGATCGCGAAGCCGCTGGCCCATGCATGCGATCCGCCTGAGACGCTGATGCTCGGTCGGCCGAGTCAGCACCGGCAGAACGCCGGCGGCGAACTGCGCCAGCGACATCCGCTTGAGCGCCCACGGATCGGGAAGCGTCCGGCCGTAAGGCAGAAATGTCTCGGTTTCGAGATCGATGTAGTACCGCGGAATCCGCTCCTCGAGCGCCGCTCGGATTCCGGCGACGACCGGTTGGCAAGGATCGATCGGAACGTAGTTGAACGCACGCGATTCGGTCTCGTTCCCCTCCGAATCGTCGTCATCCTCGTCGTCGTCAGCCGGATGCCAACCGACATCGCTTCCCTGTTCCTGGACGACGATCGACGGACGCGGCAGGTCGAGAATCGCCTGCTCGACCGGTTCGCGAAACGACTCGGGCAACGGCACGGCCACCGCATCGAACGCCCCGGTCGCCAGGGAGCGACGAACTTCCGTCGCGCAGTCGGCCGAGCCGTGAATCACCGGCAACACCGTGATCCGCGGTCCGATCGACAGCACTTCCCGTTCGACGTCTCCTGGTCCGTTCACGTCCGATCTCCGCCAGTTACCGCTCGGCCCGCTTCCCGACTCGCTCTCCGACGTGGTGCCGCGTCGAGGCGTACCGTTCAGCCGCGTCGCGCATCCTCGTCCGGATCGTCGAAGTCGTCGTCGGCATCGCGAAGCGGATCGTCCTCGTCGAAGAAGAAATCCTCGAGATCGAGCGGCGAGACTTCACCGCCGAGAGTCCGCTTGCGCCGCTCGCCCATCGAATCGAGATCGAGGGCATCGTCCCCCAGACACGCCTCGACCGCTTCCCGCCAGGCGACGTCGGTCGCGAGCGGATGATCGGCCTGCTNNTGCCTGCTGCGCCCGCCGCTTGATCGCGTACCGCAGGATGTTGATCCCGTCGCGCACCGAAAAGTCGAGCGACAGTCCGTGAGCCCGCTGCAGAAAGTCGACGGTCAACGCCATCAGCTCTCCCTTGGCGAACGGCAGGTGGTACTCGAGGATCGCCAGCTCGTCGTCGCGCGACGGAAAGCCCAGATGGAGCGACGGCTGCAGGCGGCTGAGGATGTAGTCCGGGATCTCGAAGGTCGATTCGTCCTGGTTCATCGTCACGGCACAACGGAAGTCCTTGTGGGCACCGACCGTGATCCCCGCGACGATCGACTCGACGTACCGACGCTGATCGAGGAGCGGAGCCAAGCTGGCCCACGACTTCTCGTTCATCCGATTCCCTTCGTCCAGCAGACAGACGCCGCCGACGATCATCGCCGTGACGAGCGGCGACGCGTGGTACTCGAGCTTGCCGCCGTCGCCGAGCACCGGAGTCACCAACAGGTCCTCGGGGCGCGTATCGGCGGTGCACTGATAGATGTAGAGCGGCTGGGAACGATGGGCGGCGGCGGCGATCGCCAACGCCGTCTTGCCGATCCCCGGAGCGCCGATCAGCCGCGGAGCCAGCGGAAGATCGGCTTCGTCGACCACCAGCCAGCAGGCGAGCAGCTGTCGCAGCACCTCCTGCTGACCGATCCACCGCCCCGAAAATTCGTGGGGGCGAGCCAGCTTCAGACGCACCCCGTCGATCAGCACCTCACGTTCCATCAACCCTCTCCGACCGAGTCGTTCGCGCGGGACCGGGAACCCCGCGCGCGGTCCCCCTCGAACCGTCGTTGTACCCCAGCCGAACCGACGAAGGGACGGGGCGAAGGGCCGAGCCGCTGCGCTCGGCTCGACCATGGACCGGCGAGCGGCATGCAGGAGCAGGCCGGCGCCCCTGCGGCCGGTCGACTCGCGATCTGACCGCACCTATGCTGATTCCCTGACGTTGCTGATTCCCCGCCGACCGAAGCGTCGTCGGATCGATCCCGTTCGAGGCGACCTGCCGCGGGTTCGACGACGAAGCGCGGGAGGCCGAGGCCGTCCGAAGCCGATCGTTGAACTCCTCGCTCCTGCGACGCCTGCTGCTCTTCTCGCTGCCGATCTGGATCGCGATCGCGCTGGCGGCGATCTGGGGGATCGGCGAATCGCATCGTTCGCGCGCCCTCTCCCATCGCCTCGAACGACTCGAACGCCTCGCCGACCGACTCGTCGCTTCGGACGACTTCGGCGATCCCGAGCGGCTGATCGAGCGGTGGTATCTTCCCGAGACCCGCCTGACGCTGCACGCGGCCGACGGAACGCTGCTGCTCGCGTCGGAGCGGAGCGAGCGGCCGTCGCTCCGTTCGGTCGATCGACCGGAAATCCGACAGGCGATCGCTCATGGCCGCGGATCCGATCGTCGCCCGGCGAGCGCCGACGCACCGGCCTCGCTCGCCTTCGCCCGTCGTCTCGGCACGACCGCCATTGCCGCTCGTTCCGACGGCCCGTCAGCTGACCGCTCGCTCCCGTCGGTCGACGAGGTACCGGTCGGCATTCTTCGCCTGGTCGCCGTCGTCGACGACATCGAAACCGAGACGTTCGCGATCCGCATGAGGACCGCGGCGCTGATGACGATCGTCTCGGGAGTCGGCCTGCTGCAGATGTTCGCGGCGGCTCGGTCCGCGCTGACGCCCCTACCGCGCCTGATCGACTTCGCGAGACGTCTGGCGCGAGGGGAACAGGACGCGCGACTCGATCTGCGCACCCGGCGCGAGCCGTGGAGCAGCCTGGGCGATGCCTTCGATCGGATGCAGCTCGGCCTTCGCTCGCGCGACGAGGCGCTCGAGTCGTACGGGCAGCGACTGAGGACGACGCTCGAGAACATGGCCGAAGGGGTCGTCGCGACCGGCCGGACCGGGGAAGTCGCGTTCGCCAATCCGGCCGCCATCCGTCTGCTCGGCATCTCGAAGGCCGCGCCCGCGGGACGCTCGCTTCCCGAACTGGTCCGCTTCCCCGAACTGCTCGCCGCCGTCGAGCGATCGCGTCGCGACGAGCAGAGCACCAAGGTCGAGTTCGAGACGTTCGGCGATCCGCGCCGGATCCTCGCGGTTCGGATCGATCCGATCCCCGAAGGCTTTGCGTCCGAGGCGGTGATCGTCGTGCGGGACGTGACCGAACTGAGGCATCTCGAGACGATGCGCCGCGACTTCGTCGCCAGCGTTTCGCACGAACTCAAGACCCCGCTTGCCGCGATCAAGGCGTATGCCGAAACGCTGCGACTCGGCGCTCTGGAGGATGTCGAACACCGCGGACGGTTCGTGGACGAGATCGAGCAACAGGCCGAACGACTGCATCGCCTGATCGTCGATCTGATCCAGCTCGCGAAGATCGAGTCCGAGCAGGAGGTGATCGTCCCCGAGCCGGTCGATCTGTCCGAACTGATCGACGAGGCGCTCGGGCCGTTCTACGGCATGGCTCGCGCCAAGAACCTGACGCTCCTTGCCGACGCTGACGGACCGGTACCGGCACTCGCCGATCCAGACGGTGTCGTCACGATCGTCGACAACCTGGTGAGCAACGCCATCCGCTACACCGCCTCGGGAGGACGTGTCGACGTCCGCTGCGGAGTCGACGCGACCGGAGGCTGGATCGAGGTGGAGGATACCGGCATCGGTATCCCTCCCGAACATCAGTCGCGCGTCTTCGAGCGGTTCTATCGGGTCGACCGGGCGCGAAGTCGCGAGCTCGGCGGAACGGGACTCGGACTGGCGATCGTCAAGCATCTGGTCCAGGCCCAGCGGGGAACGATCGAACTGACGAGCAAGGTCGGCGTCGGCACGAAGCTGAGGATCACGCTACCGGCCTCCCCTCCTCGACACTGAGTCGCCCCCCTCGAACCGACCGAAATCGACAAGGTCGACACGACCGGCAAGATCGACTCAAGCTGCCGAAACCTCCCGACCGATCCTCTCCGACGGCAGGGAGGTCCTGTGCACGGTCGTCGTACCGTCCGGCGGAAGCGCGAAATGAGTCGAGCGGCGGATATCGAACGACCCGCCTCTTCCTCAGGGGGGCTGTCGCGAGCGTTGGCCGACTGGGTGGCCGACTGGGGACGCGTCGTCATCGACTCGCTGGTCGATGTCGGGCGGTTCACCATGTTCATTGTCGAAACGCTCGCCTGGCTGCTGACGCGCATGCCGAAGCCCGAGACGATCTGGCCGGCGTTCTATCAAGTCGGCGTGCTCAGCCTGCCGGTCGTCGCGCTGACCGGGACGTTCATCGGCATGGTGCTGGCCGTCCACAGCTACGGCCAGTTCGAGGCGATGCATCTCGAGACGCGTCTGGGAGCGGTCATCAACAAATCGCTCGTCAGCGAACTCGGCCCGGTGCTCGCCGCGACGATGCTGGCAGGGCGAGTCGGCAGCGCGATGGCGGCCGAGCTGGGAACGATGCGAGTCACCGAACAGATCGATGCGCTCGCCTGCATGGGAGCCAACCCGATCTACTACCTGGTCGTGCCGCGGTTGCTTGCCTGTCTGCTGCTGATCCCCGTCCTGACGATCATGGCGGACTTCATGGGGGTCTTCGGCGGTCACACCTTCAGCGTCTACGTCTTCCGGATCGACTTTCACCACTACTGGTCGAACTCCGCCGACTACGTGATGAACTTCGACATCTTCTCGGGGCTGTTCAAGAGCCTGCTGTTCGGCGCGACGATCGCGCTGGTCGCCTGCTATCAGGGGTTCTACTGCGGTGCCGGAGCCGAAGGGGTCGGTCGAGCGGCGACCGCGAGCTTCGTCTACTCGTTCGTCATCATCCTGATCCTCGATCTGGTGATGAACGTCCAGCTCGAAGCGATCTACAAGACGTTGTGGCCCGATCAGGCCCGGCTGCTCTGAAATGAACCGAGCCGACGATCCGAATCCCGAGAACGATACCCCGGCGAGCGACTCCGCTGCCGGCGCCTCGCTGCGCAACGCGACCGACGCCCTGATCGAACTGCGCGGCGTGACGATCCGCTTCGGCAAGCAGACCGTGCTGCGGAACCTCGACCTCGCGATCCCGGCCGGCCAGACTCTGGCGGTGATCGGCGAGAGCGGATGCGGCAAGAGCGTGCTGATGAAGACGGTGATCGGCCTGATCCGTCCGACCGAAGGGCAGGTCTTCTTCGACGGCGTCGATCTGGCGACCCTCGACGAAAAGTCGCTGGCCCGAGTCCGGATCCGCTTCGGCTACGTCTTTCAGAACGCCGCCCTCTTCGACTCGATGACCGTCGGCCAGAACATCGCCTTTCCGCTGCGACAGCACGCCGACCTCTCGCCCGCTCAGATCGACGATGTCGTCGCGGCGCGATTGGCCGAAGTCGGACTCCCGCGCTCGGTCCTCGCCAAGAAGCCGGCGGAGCTCTCCGGGGGCATGCGAAAGCGAGTCGGCCTGGCGCGAGCGCTGGTGCTGAATCCCGAGGTGGTGCTGTACGACGAGCCGACGACCGGCCTCGATCCGATCATGAGCGACGTCATCAACGAGCTGATGCTCCGGACGCGCCACCGATATACCGTCACGGGGATCGTCGTGACTCACGACATGACGACCGCACGGAAGGTCCCCGATCGCGTCGTGATGCTCTATCCGATCGCGCGCCTGGACGAGGACGAACCGCAGATGATCTACGACGGACGCCCCGACCGGCTGGAATCGGTCCGGGATCGTCGCGTCCGGCAGTTCGTCGCCGGTGAAGCCGGTCAACGACTCAGCGAGATGCAGCAGGAAGGACGCGATTGAGGTCGCGCAGCGACGGTGCGATCCAGGTCGCCCGGCAAGGACGCGGACGAGATCGCCAATCGACCGAGGAGCGAACGATCATGGAAGAACGGATCATCCAGTTTCGAGTCGGCATCGTCGTCGTCGCCTCGGTCTGCATCGGCATCATTCTCGTTCTCTACTTCGGCGAGGGGTTCAAGGCGAAGTACTCGCTCTTCCTCAAGACCGACATGGCTCCCGGCGTCTCGAAGGGGACGCCGATCATGAAGAACGGCATCCGCATCGGCCGCGTCTCGGGGATCGAAACGCAGGAGGACGGCGTCCTGCTGACGCTGCAGATCGATCAGGGAGAAAAGGTCTTCGGCGGCGAGGTCTGCGAGTTCCTCAGCTCACCGCTCGCGGGCGACACGACGCTGAACTTCGTTCAGGGAATCGAGCGAGGGGACCTGCTGCAGGACGGCGACAGCGTTCGGCAGATCAAGGTCGGACCACGCAGCCAGGAAGTCCTCGAGATGGTCGTCGACATGAAGGACTCGGTCGAGCAGGCCTTCACCTCGATCCGCGACGCCGGCGACGCGATTCGACTGACCAGCGAGGAGATCGCTTCGGTCTCGCGGCGAGTCAACAACGCCCTCGGCGAAGACGACAGCGAGTTCCGGCAGTTCTTCGCCGACCTGCGACGAGCGACGTCGCGAGCCGAGACGGCGATCGCGAACTTCGACAAGATCCTGGTCAACGTCAACGACATCGTCGGCGACGAAGGGATGAAGACCAAGATCCGCACCTCGCTCGACGAACTCCCGCAACTCGTCGCGGAAGCGCGCAGCACGCTCGAACAGGCGCGCTCCACCATCGATCGGTTCGGCACGGTCGGCGAACGAGCCGACAGGAATCTCGCGAACCTGGAACCGTTCACCGAAGCGCTCGGCGAGAACGGCGACGAGTTCGCCGCCGAAATCCGCGCCACCCTCGCCAAGGTCAACACGCTCGCCGGCGAACTCGAGACCTTTACCCGTTCGCTCAACGATAGTCAGGGCTCACTCGGCCTGCTGGTTCACGATCCCGAACTGTACGAGCGATTGGTCGGGACCGCCGCCAACGTCGAGGACATCACGCTCCGCATGCGACCGCTGGTCAATGACCTGCGCGGCTTCGCCGACAAGCTCAATCGGGATCCGGGAGTCGTGGTGCGAGGCGCGTTCGACCGCGGCGCCGACGGCGGCGGCCCGAAGACCACGCTCCCCGTGCTCTACGAATGAGCGATCGTGGCTCGGCGAGTCGATCGACGGATCGATCGTCGACCGAAACCGTTCGCGAAGGGACCTTTCGCGAGCCGACTCGGTCGGCTCGGGCCTCGCGAACGGTACGGGGAACGGTGCGGAGATCGGCAATCGAGGATCAGTTGCCGGCCGCGGAAGCGCGAGGGACGATCACCCCTTGCTGCGTCTGACGCCGCAATTGCTCGGCACGATCGATCACTTCGTTCTGAGGGACGGTTCGGAGCGGAACCATCTCGACGTCGACCACTCGCTCGTCCCGTATCTCGCGCGGCCAGAAGTTCTCGACGAAGAAGTCGAGCGGCGGGGTCAGGTACCACGGAGCATCGACGCGCTCGTCCACCTCGACCGTCTCGAAGCCGTCCTTTTCCAGCCGGACGGTTCGCGTGCCGTAATGCGTGAACGGCGTCGAGACCGGCGTCACGCCGATCTCCTGATCGTCGACATACGCGACCGCTCCCTCGGGAAAACTACGGATCGTCAGACGGCGATGCACGCAGCCGATCGAGGCGCACGACACCGCCAGCAGGAGCCCGATTCGAGCCAACGCTACGGTCCTCATCCCGCCTCTCCACGCGCACGTCGATCGGTTCGTCCGTCCGCGCCGGCGCACGAACGGCGCTGCGCCGCTCGGGGCGCAGGGCGCGAGGGAGAATACGGAGGCGGGACCGAGGGGGCAAGCTCGATTCCGAAGCGAGCGTTCGAGCTCGCGACGCCCCGCAGCTAGAAGGCTCCCCAGCCGCAAGCGTCGAACGATCGAAGAGCGATCGGCAGCCGCGTGCGAGCCGACCAGCGCCGGCCCCGCTCCCCCTCAGCCGCGATCCCCTCGCCGCTCGCGGAGCTGCTCCATCAGGCGTGACATCGTCCGGAGCTGTCCGGCCAGTGCGCGGCGGAAGTCCCCCGCCTTCACCGCCGCCTGAGCCTCGGATTGCCAGCGGTCGACGGCGCTGAAGTCAAGCTTCAACGAGTTCTCTTCGTCCGCCATCCGCAGCTCGTCGATCATCGCCGCGAGCTTGTCGACGAACGACCGATTCGGCTCGGCCGGAGTCCGAGTGTAGGGGCCGCGGCCGAAGCGACGCCCCTCACCGACGATCGTCCCGCCGATATCGCCGCCGAATTGGCGGATCATCGCGGCGAGGAAGGAGATCAGTGTCACCGCACCGAAGGCGATGACCGCCGGCCAAGTCTGCAGCAGCGCCATCAATCCGGTCAGCAGCAGCGCCGCGATGACGACGGCCCAGAGGATCGGGCTTCCTGCCGACGGCTTTGCCGGGCGGGTGCCGATCGTGATCGGTTCGGCAGCCGTCCGACCGGTCACTAACTCGTCGCCGACCACTCGGCAGACGATCACCGTGATGTTGTCCGGCCCGCCGCGCAGATTCGCCAGGTCGACCAGCGCCCGAACCGCCTCTTCCGGTTCGAGCGTCGCCAGCAGCGCTCCGATCTCCTCGTCCGCCACCTCGCCGACCAGACCGTCGCTGCAGAGCAGGAAGGTGTCCCCGCGTTGCACCGGAAAGGGCCCTTCGACGTCGACCTCGACATCGGGAAACGGCCCGAGCGATCGAGTGATCTCGTTGCGGGGAATCGCGTTGTCCGCTTCGGTCCCCGGCTGGCTGAGCCCGGCGGCGCGCAGCTGCCACAAGCGGCTGTGATCGAACGTCAGCTGCTCGAACGTCCCCTGCCGCAGACGATAGACGCGACTGTCGCCGACATGCGCGGCGATCGCTCCCTGAGGCAGGAGCGTGAGGACGCTGCAGGTCGTCCCCATCTTGTAGAAGTCGAGATTCGCCTGCCCCTTGCGATTGATCTCGGCGTTCGTCTCGATCACCGCACGCTTGAGCGACTCGGGAGCCGACAGATCGCGGTGCTTGAAGTACAGGTGCGGGACCGAGTCGGCGGCGAGCTGACTGGCCAATTCGCCGGCCGCATGAGCTCCCATGCCGTCGGCCACCAGAAAGAGCAGCCCCCGTCGCCGCCACGTCTCGTCGTCGCTCGGCAGCTCGACCGCGTACGAATCCTGATTGCTCGTACGACGCATGCCGATGTCGCTGATCGCCGCGTATTGGAGCTGGTCTTTCCAGCGGCTCGGATCGTGCGTCATGCGTTCGGTGCCGAATCGTTGCCGGGATCCCCCTCCCGATGGAACGATCCGACCGGGAAATCGCCGACTCATTCTAGTGAGGATCCCGGTAACTTCCAGCGGAGCCGGGAGATACGGCAGACCGGGCAGAATCGCTCTGGTCCCGCGGCCGTCTTGCTTGGTAGATTCCCCCGCCCGATTCCGTCCCGTCGATCCGCTCGCCCTCGGCGAAGCGACCTGACGCCTGACGAAAGCGAGGCGTCCGACGGAACCGAAGGAGCGGTCCTGATGGGGATCTTCACCCGCTACGTGCTTGCCGAGCTGATGAAGGTCTTTCTCGTCGCGCTCACCGCGATGTCGACCCTCATGATGCTCGTCTTTCTGGTCTACGAGGCAGTCCGCCAGGGGCTCGGCTTCGAAGCGGTGATCCGGCTGATTCCCTACACCCTGCCGCATGCCCTCTGCTTCGCCATTCCGGGAACGATTCTCTTCGCCGTCTGTGCGGTGTACGGCCGGATGAGCGCCCACAACGAGATCATCGCGCTCAAGGGGATGGGGATTCCGCCCCGAGCGGTCATGGTGCCGGTGCTCGTGCTCGGCCTGCTGCTGAGTCTGGTGACGGTCTGGCTGAACGACATCGCCTTTTCCTGGGGACGCAGCAAGGCGTATCAAGTCGTCCTGCAGAGCGTCGAAGCGACGATCTACGGCATCCTGCGGAACCAGGGGAGGTACGACAACGGCAAGATCTCGTTCAACGTTCTCGGCGTCCGCGGGACCGAGCTGCTGCAGCCGATGGTGGTGATCCGCGAAGACGCCGACAGTCCGCCGCGCACGATCTTCGCCGAATCGGCCCGTCTCGAATCCCGCTCGGACGAAGGCGTGCTGATCGTGCATGTCGAGCGAGGTCGTTACGAGGACGGCTCGCTTTCGTACGACTTCGATCGCGAATCGATTCCGGTCAGGCTGGTCGATGTCACCAAGAAAGACCGCTCTCAAGGGAGCCCCTCGGACTACTCGATGACCGAGATTCCGGCGGAGATCCGGGCGCAGGAGCGTCAGATCGAAGCACAACGACTCGAAATGGCGCTGCAGGCCGGTTTTCAGGCGGCGACCGGCGATTGGGATCGGATGCAGGGAACGATGTGGCAGGCCGATGCGCTGGCGCTCGACACCGCCGTCGGTCGGCTGCATANNAGGGCTGGAAACCGAGACCTGGCGACGATTCGCCGGCGGCTTCGCCTGTCTCTGTTTCGTCGCGGTCGGCGCGCCGCTCGCGATCCGGATGCGGACCGCCGACGTCTGGAACAGCTTCGCCGTCTGCTTCTTTCCGATCCTGATCGTCTACTACCCGCTCCTGGCGTTCGGACTCGATCGAGCCAAATCGGGAGCGATGCCTCCCTACGTCGTCTGGCTCGGCAATCTCGTTCTCGGCCTCATCGGCATCGCGCTCTATCGCCGGATGGTCCGCTACTGAGCCGTCGTTCGCGGCGCTCGGCCGAACGCTGATCGCCCCCCTGCTCCGCTGCCGTCCCCCCGCAGCGATCGGCCAGCCGATCGCGACTTCGTCTTGTCCCGTTCGACGTCCCACGGATAAGATCGCGGCGGAGTGGCGGCGGAGCCGTCCGCTTCGGCTCGCGGTTCGGCTTCGGCGACAAGGAGGTCGCGGTGGGATTCGGTCGAAATCTGCGCCGGCTGATGATCATCGGAGCGGCGACGCTGCTGACGGTCGTCGGCCTGTTGACCGCCAGCGGGCTGGAAGGGGTCCGCAAGTTCCGCGGCCTGACCAAGAGCATCCGCGAGCGGGCGACTCAGTTGCCCCTGAACATGGAGCTGATGCGGCAGATCGGCGAACTGCGGATCGCGCTGCACCGGAGCATGGAGCGGAACGTTCAAGGGCTCCCGCTCCCGCATGTCGCCGATCGCCTGGCCGATCGCGATCGCTTTCTCGAGCGTCTGGCCGAAGTCGAGCTGGCGCTGGTCGCGTACCGGAACGAACTCGAATCGGTCGACATCATCGATCCGCGACTCGACGACACCGATGCGGAACGGCGCGATCTGGCGGCGATCGAGTTCCAGCTGCATGCCCTCGAACTCGTCGCCCGCGACACCGACTGGGTCCTCCAGCCGCACTCGCTCCTGTCGATGGACGACCAGATCGAGCGACTGCAGGATGTCGTGGCGCGGATGCCGAGTCGGACTCAGGAGCGTCTGAGTCAGTTCTCTCAGGCGGCGCGCAGCGACTACTACACGTTGATCTGGATCTGCTCGCTTCTGCTGCTCGCCTCGCTGGGGCTCATCGGCTATCTCGCGTCGCAGTTCCACGCCTCGCTCTTCCGACCGCTGAGAGTGCTGCTCGAAGGTTCCCGACGAGTCGCCTCGGGGGACTATCGCCATCGGATCGAGCTGAGTGCTCCGGACGAGCTGGCGGAGTTGGCCGAAGGATTCAACGCGATGACGCGGCACTTCCTGGCGATCCGAGACGATCTGGATCGTCAGGTGCGCGAACGGTCGAACGAGGTGATCCGGAACGAGCAGCTGGCGAGCGTCGGATTCCTGGCGGCCGGAGTCGCTCACGAGATCAACAATCCGCTCGCGACGATCGCCTGGTCGGCCGAGTCGCTCGAGAGTCGCACGTCCGACCTGCTCGATTCGCTCGGCAAGGATGCGGACGATCCGCGTCGAGTCGAACTGGATGTCATCCGCCGCTATCTGCGGCAGATCCAGGAAGAGGCGTTTCGGGTCAAGGGAATCACCGACGGGCTGCTCGACTTCTCGCGCACCGGCAACACGAGCAAGGTCGAGACCGATCTGCGCGAGCTGGTGACGTCGGTCGTCGACATGGCTCGACATCTGGGGCGCCACCGAGGCAAGCGGATCGTCGTGCAGGCGCCCGAACCGGTGCTCGCCTGCGTCTGTCCCCAATCGATGAAACAGGTGGTGCTGAATCTGGTCGCCAACGCGCTCGACAGCGTCGGTGCCACCGGTTCGGTCGTCGTCTCGCTGACCGCCGATCGAGGCCAGGCGATCCTGACCGTCGCCGACGACGGCTGCGGGATGTCGAACGACACGATCGACCATCTGTTCGAACCGTTCTTCACGCTCAAGCGAGACCAGCAAGGGACGGGACTGGGGCTGGCGATCTCTCATCGGATCATCGGCGATCACCAGGGAACGATCGTGCCGCGCAGCGAAGGGCTCGGTCGCGGCTCGACCTTCACCGTCTCGATTCCGCTCCGTCCGCAGACCAGGAACCACGATGTCGCACGCCAAGCAGCCTGAACGCCTGAGAATCCTGTTCGCCGACGACGAGCCGCGTCTGCAGGAACTGATGCGCCTGGAACTTCCGCGTCTGGGGCATACCGTCACCGTCTGTCCCGACGGTCTGACGGCGGTCGCGGCGATCGACAAGGAACCGTTCGATTGCCTGATCGTCGACCTGGATATGCCGGGGCTCGACGGAATCGAAGTGCTGTCGCGCGCTCGGCGCGAGTCGCCGGAGACCGAGGCGATCGTGCTGACCGGCAAGTCGTCGCTCGATTCCGCGATCGCGGCGCTGCGCCAGGGAGCCTTCGACTACCTGACCAAGCCGTGTCGGCTGTCAGAGCTGTCGGCGATCCTGACCAAGGTCGCCGAGAAGCGGGAACTGACGCGCCGCGTCGCGGCGCTGACCAATCAGCTCGAGCGAGCCGAAGGGAAGCGCGCGATGGTCGGCGACGGCCGAGCGATGCAGGAGGTGCGACATCTGATCGCGCGCGTCGCTCCGACCAACTCGACCGTGCTGATCCGCGGCGAGACGGGAACCGGCAAGGAGCTCGCCGCGCGAGCGGTCCATGATCAGAGCCTGCGAGCCGACCGACCGTTCGTCGCCGTCAACTGCGGCGCGCTCCCCGAGTCGCTGATCGAGAGCGAACTGTTCGGC
>DMPQ01000297.1 GCA_003455945.1 Planctomycetaceae bacterium | reverse complement strand
CGATCACCGCGCCGTCGCCGATGCCGAGCGGCACGCGGAGCGACGGGTCCGGGACGTCGATGGTCGAGTCCCAGTAGTCGGCTCCCATGATGATCGAATTGCGGATCGTCACGTTCTCGCCGACGATGCAGCGGAGGCCGATGACGCTGTTCTCGATCACCGTGCCGCGTCCGATGCGACATCCGTCGGCCAGCAGCGTGTTGCGGATCGTCGCCCCTTCGACTCGGGGNNGAGCGGATCGTCCCGATGTCCTCCCAGTAGCCGTCGAACAGATGGACGTGCACCTTGCGGGCGCGGATCGCCGCCGGGAAGACCTCCTTGCCGAAGTCGGCGTAGGTCGTCTTCTTCAGCACGTCGAACATCGTCTCGCGATTGAACAGATAGATGCCCATGCTCGCCAGACAGTCGCGCCCGCGACTCGAGACTCCTTGAGCATCGATCCAGGCGGGGTCCATGCGGACGAGGTCGATCTCGGCATCGGTCTGCGGCTTCTCGAGAAAGCCGACGACCCGCCCGTCTCCGTCGATCCGCATGACGCCCAGACTTCTGGCCGCTTCGCGACTGACCGGGATCGCGGCAATGGTCACGTCCGCGCCCGAACGCTCGTGCGTCTCGATCATCTTCCGGAAGTCCATCCGGTAGAGCTGATCGCCCGAGAGGATCAGCACGTAGTCCGGCTGCTCCGGAATGCTCTCGATGTAGCGCAGGTTCTTGCGGACCGCGTCGGCCGTCCCTTCGTACCAGTCGCGCCCCGAGTCGGGCGTCTCCTGAGCGGCCATCAGTTCGACGAACCCGCCGCTGAACTGATCGAACGTGTAGGTCCGGCGCAGATGCTGATGCAGACTCGCCGACATGAACTGCGTCAGCACGAAGATCCGGTTGATGTCGCTGTTGATGCAGTTCGAGATCGGGATGTCGATCAGGCGGTACTTGCCGGCCAGCGGCACCGCCGGCTTGGAACGAATTCCGGTGAGCGGAAACAGTCGCGTCCCGCGTCCTCCGCCCAACACCAAGGCGACCGTTCGATGCTTCATCCGATGTCTCTCGCGTCTGAAAGGTACCGATGCGGCCTCGGGACGAACGCCCGTCTCGTTCGCTCGCCAGGCCGGTCGCTCGGAGGCGGTTCGATCGGCCGCCGTGACGAGTCGCGGGAACGACTCGCAGCCGATCCGGTGTCTGCGCCGCCACGATAGCAGTGCTCGACGGGAGCGAACAAGAAGGGGGAACGCAAGTCGGGCGAGTCGGCGCAAGTCGCGCTACGAAAAGCACTTCGAGTGCGATTCGGCTCGCTGCCGAACATCCCCGGAATCACCGCGAGCGCGAGCGAGGTGCGGCGGTCGAGGAGCCGATCGGATCGTCGTTCGATCTGGCGACGAATCGCCGACTCCGCTATTCCCCACGACGCGGGACGGCGCCAACGGGCGTCCCCCTCGACCTTCGCTAGCAAAGTCCCCGAACCGCCTCGCCGGCGTCTCAGACCGGACAATCGTTCAAGTCGGCCCGGTCGACCGCCGATGCAGACCGACGCGGCTCGAAAGGACTCGATCCGCTCCCGAGGGCAGCACGGACCATGATCAGCTCGATCTTCACCTTCACTCGCCTGGCGCGACAGACGCTGCGCGGAGGCGATTCGGTTCCGGCGATGGCGGCCGGCGTGACGTTCGGCATGCTGATCGGACTGATCCCGAGCGACAGTCTGGTCGTCGCGGTGCTGGCGATGCTCGCCATGGCGACTCGCACCAACCTGTTCGTCGCCGCCTGTTCGACCATTCTCTTTTCGTGGATCGGATCGTCGGCCGACACGCTGCTGCATCGCGTCGGAGCGCTCGTGCTGACTCATCCCGAGCTGCAGTCGTCGTTCGCCTGGGCGGCCGAAGCGCCGATCCTGCCGTGGACGCGCTTCAACAACACGATCGCCTGCGGCGCGATGTGTCTGGGGATCTGTCTGATCTATCCGACCTATTACCTCAGCCACGCCTTCTTCGATCGCGTGACGCCGATCATCCATCGTCGTCTGGTCGCCTATCGTCTGTATCGGACCCTGGCCGGAATCGCTCCGCCGCCGGCCGTCGACGATTCAGCCGCGACTCAGACCGCCGCGGCCCAGACCGCGACCGTCGCCGCTCCGGAGGTCGCGTCGTGATCCGTTGGAAGTACGTCCTGCCGCGAGTCATCCTGCTGACGCTGGCCCTGCTCGCCGTGACCTTCGGCTCGGGACCGTTGCTGCACGTCGCACTGATCACCGGCGGTGAAGCGGCGATCGGAGCGAAGGTCGAGATCGAGCGGCTCGATGCCCGCTGGTGGGACACGTCGCTCACGCTCGACGACGTCCGCATCGCCGACCCGCGCCGTCCGATGACCAACCTGATCGAAGCCGATTCGATGGTCTTCGACATGGACGCGACGCACCTGCTCCGGAAGCGGTTCGTCATCGATCGCGCATCGCTGGACGGAGTCCGGTTCGGATCGCCGAGAACCACCAGCGGAGCCCTGCCGCAGACGCCGCCGTCCGCCGAGCCGACCTGGACCGATTCGATCATCGAGTCGGCTACCGACGCGACGGAGAATCGGTTCGAGGCGTGGCTCGACGAAGTGCAGGAAACCGGCCTGTCGCGACTGCAGACCGACCTCGAAACGGTCCGTTTGGCGACCGAGATGAGCGAGCGCTGGCCTCAGGACTATCGCCGTCTGGAGGAGCGAGTTCGGGCGATCGAGGAGCGGGTCAAGAAGGTGAAGGGGGTCGTCGAACGCCCCAATTCGAATCCGCTGCGACTGGTCCAGCTGCTGACCGAGGCCGAGACGGACGTGCGCAGCACGCTTGCCGACATCGAGTTCCTCGAGTCCGAGTTCAAGCGACTGGCGCGTCAGGTTCCCGTCGACCGCCGAGCGCTCGTCGAGGCCCAGGCGCGCGACCGAGCGAAGCTCAAGGAGCTGGTCCGGTTGCCGAAGATCGACGGACCGACGCTGACGCGAACCGTCTTCGGCGAAGAGCAGGGGACGCAGGTCATCGAAGCGCTCGACTGGATCAAGTGGATTCGCGACGTCGTTCCGAATCCCGACAAGGACTTCACCGCCGTCCGTTCGGAAGGGATCGACGTGCAGTTCGCCGGCGTCCCGCGACAGCCGATCTTCTGGCTCCGTCACGCCGAGATCTCGGGCGAGCTCGCATCGCGCCCCGGACGCCCCGAACGTCGATTTCGCGGAACGCTGGCCGACCTGACGAGTTCGCCGACGCTCCTGGCACGCCCGCTGGTGCTCGACCTGAATCTGGAAGGGGACTCGCCGGCGCATCTGATCGCGACGATCGATCGGACGACCGACGTCCGACGCGATCATCTGATTCTGGAACTCCCCGAGGTGTCGCTCGGCGAGCGACGGATCGGTCGCGAGGACTCGTTCGCTCTGGCGGTCCCGGCCGGCTCCGCTTCGGTCCGTCTGGACGTCTCGCTCGACGGCGATCGCCTATCGGGACGACTCGACGTGCATCGCCCGGGGAGCCCGGTCGAAGTGCTGCATGTCGCCGATCGCCTCGGCGGCACCTATGTCTATGCCGCTCTCGGCACGGCGCTCGAGGAGGTCGACGACTTTCGGGCGACCGTGATGATCTCGGGAACGGTCCGCAATCCGAAGCTCGAACTCGAGTCGCCGATCGGACAGCAACTGGCGGATGCCCTCAATCACAGCGTCGCCGCCGTCGTCGACGATCAGCTGGACAAGGCCGAAGCGAAGCTCGATGCGGAAGTCGCCGAACAGCTTGCCAAGCTCGAGAAGCGGATCGGCGACGTGCAGGGTCTCGAAACGATCCTCGCGGCACATCGCGGTCAGCTGACNNCGATCGCCGCGTTCCTCGATCAGGACCGCGGCGATGCCGATGACGATACCGATGCCGAGTCATGCTCGGGCCGAGACGACTCAGCTCGGCAGCAGTTCCTTGACCATCGCGCGAGCCGCGGCGAGCGCGTCGCCGATCTTCGACGGATCCTTGCCGCCGGCCTGAGCCAGATCGGGGCGTCCGCCACCGCCGCCGCCGACGATCGGAGCGATCCGCTTCACGACCTCGCCCGCCTTGACCCGATCGACGAGTTCGCGCGAGACGCCGACCAGCAATTGGCACTTTTCGCCGTCCGGCGCGGCGAGCACGACGACCGAGCTGGTCGACTTCTGCCGGATCTGGTCGATCAGCTGACGCATGAAGGTCGGATTGAAGACCGGCAGTTCGGCGACGACCAGCGCGGCCGAACCGATCCGTTCCGCCCCTTCGAGCAGCGAGTCGGCCGAGATGCCGTCGGCCGCGGCGAGCGCCTTGACCTCCTGCTCCAATCGCTCCGCTTCGGCGAGCAGCGCATCGATCCGCGTCACCGTCTCGTTCAGACCGACGTTCAGCAACCGAGACGATTCGCGCAGCGCTGCGCGGATCGCGGCATAGTCGTCGGTCGACTTGGCGGCAGGGATCGGCTCGGCCGCTTCGTGCCCGCTGCTGCCGGTCAGGCGCTTGCGGAGGTCACGGACGCGATCGAGCAGGCGCCGCACGCCTTCGGGGAGCGCCTGAGTCGGCACGCCCAGTCGGGCCGCCGCGGTCGCCGCCTGCTGCCGCA
>DMPQ01000458.1 GCA_003455945.1 Planctomycetaceae bacterium | reverse complement strand
CGACGCGACTCGATCCGCGAGCAGCTCACGTGTCCGGTGGCGCCGTGGCATGGCTCGCACTGCGCCCAAGAGGTCGACGGGTTGATCGAGTTCCTCGACGGCGTGTTTTCGGACTCGAACTAGGAGAGGCCTGCGATGGCTCAGATCTGCGATCGCTGCGGTTCACGGTGCGCGAAGTACCGGATCCTCAACATCCCGGTCGAGGTGACCGGAACGGCGTACCGACGATCCCAACGACTCAAGCCCGGCGCCGTCTTCTGTTCTCGCTGTCAGGTTTCGGTGCTCGCTCGGCATGGCGGACGCGTTCGATCGGGCAAGGTCGTTCCCACCGCCGACTCGGCCAAGTACCGGCTCGACGATGGTACGCCCGTCTTCGTGCCGCTGCCTGAACAACTCACCCTCGACCTGAGCTGACCTATGACGATCGCGCAATTGGAAGTGATGAAGGACCTGGCCGCCGGCGGCCGGATCGAGTCTCGATTCGCCGGACCGGTCGTGATCCCCGCGGGTCCGAAGAGTCCTCGCTGGGTGGCGAGTCGCCAGACCTTCGAGGCTCTCGTGCGCAAGCGGTGGATCGAACGACTGACGCCTAACGCGGACGAGGCGAACCCGGCGTTCGGGATCACTGAGATCGGACGCGCAGCATTCCAGAAGGAACGGTACCGGGCTCGAACTGCTTGAACGTTCGGAACGCCTGAACAAGGAAGGTCACGATGGCAGATCCCTACATCCGCTGGATGATCCGGCGCGACATGGCGGCCGTGCTTCGTATCGAGTCGCGGTCGTTCGAGTTCCCCTGGAACGATGACGACTTCGTCGCGGCACTTCGCCGCCGCAACTGCATCGGCATGGTCGCCGAGCATGAGAACCGCATCGTCGGTCACATGATCTACGACCTCGAACCGAATCGATTGCGGTTGCTGAACATCGCCGTCTGCCCTGATCACCGGCGGACCGGCATTGGTTCGCAGCTCGTGCAGAGGCTGGTCTCGAAGCTCTCGATCATGCGGCGCGACTCGCTCGCGTTCGAGGTGCGCGAGTCGAACGTCGGGGCCAGCTGTTCTTCAGGTCGCTCGGCTTTCGAGTCGTTTCGACTCTCCGCAACTACTACTCCGACTCGGACGAGGACGCCTACGCGTTCGTGATCCGGGCCAACCAAGTTCGAACGCCGTCGACCGCCATCTGAAGGTAGGACCAATGAGTAAGTCAGACAGGGAACGTTGGTGCTGGACTGATCTGGAGTTTCGCTCGGGAAGCGCTTCGAGCGAGGCAGAGGCAGTCCGGCAAGCGACCGAGGACCGTCGTTTCGCACCGGGTGACATGCTGCTCGTCAGCAGGCTGCGCGATCCGAAGCCGCCCGAGCAGTTCTTCTCGGCGGAGGACTGGATCGATTACGTGCGAGATCAGGACGACTACCTGGGCGATCAGGCGGTGGACTGGTGCGATGCGACGGCCGATCAGCTCGCCGAACTCGATGACCTCGTTCGACCGATTCTGCGGGCCTGGTTCGAGCGGCATGGCTTCATGCCCACCTTTCGAGTCGACGACGACGAAACCGTCTACGTCGCCAACGAACGCGGAATGCTGATGCGAGAGGAGGGCTCGGAGACGCCTGCAGGCGGTCTCGCGATGGATTCCTGAACGGCATGGACGATCGGACGGTGAAGACGAAGGGAGGCACGGTGATCAAGGCGATGAATAAGCGGCAAGTTGACGATCACGATCGCGGATCGGGTGGAGGACGGAGCCAAGGCGGCCGGGTCAGTCGTATGCCGCCGAACTACCTGCCGAGCCCGGCGACGATCGAAGCGGCGAAAGCACGATTCCGCGAATCGAAGCTCGAGCAGATGGTGGGATGCGGAAGCGATGTTCCACGGTCTGGTGATTTCGCGGCCGACGCGCAGGCATTTGCTGACGTCGAGCGGATCCTCGCGGAGGGGACCGAAGCGACGGCCGAAGATCAGGCGTTCGTTCGAGTCGTCGAGGTTCCGACCTTCTGCCAGGAACGCATCTCGCTCGAAACGACCGACGACCAGCTGATCGCGATCGCTGACGCGGCGCTTCGGAAAGGCTCCGTCTGGAACAAGAGCGGCTTCACGCCGGAGCGTTCGCAGCTGATCGAAGCGATGAAGGGCTTTCGTCGGACGCTGGAGATCAGCACCTCGTTTCGTCGCCTGTTCCGCAAGGCATCGGGTGGCAGGGAGTTGCGGCATATCCGCCGAGCCGTGATCTATTGACGCTCGACGAAGAGGCTTAAGGCCTCGAAGGCGAGTGAACCGTCCCCCGTTGCTGCGGCGGGGCCCGGGCATTGCCCGATCCCGGGTCCCGCTGCGGCACTTTCTGGTTCTTCGGCAGGACTGATCGATCAGCAGGGAAGTCATATCGATGCCGATGGATCGAGCGAAGTACCCGGCCGAATGGGATGCGATCGCAGCAGCGATCAAGACCTCGGTCGACTGGAGCTGCGAGAGCTGCAACGCCCAATGCCGCAGGCCCGGCGAGCCGTTCGATTCCCACCGCCGCACGTTGACCGTCGCCCATATCAACCACGTCGAGAGCGACTGCCGGTCCGAGAACTTGGTCGCACTCTGCGCGCCGTGTCACCTGCGGTACGACGCGCCGATGAAGAGGCTTCGAAGGATCGCGAGAAAGAGAGGGGAGACGTGAGTGACACGACGAGGAAGGAACGACCAATCCTGTTCTCGGCTCCGATGGTCCGAGCGATCCTTGCCGGTCGGAAGACGCAGACGCGGCGGATCGCGAAGGCCAAGAAGCAGGTCGACCTGAGCCGCTTCGAGAAGGCGTCGCCGACCTCCGTGCGAGAAGGGACCGTCTCCGCATCGCCTGGGCCTTGGCGATTCCATGGCGACGGCGACGAGTTCTTCGTGGCGTGTCCCTATGGCGTGCCCGGCGATCGCCTCTGGGTACGCGAGAGCTTCTGGAACGGGACCAACTGCTACACCGACCCAAGCGGCGAAGCGGTTTCGTACTGGACGGACGAGGTTCAGTACCTCGAAGAACGAAGCAAGCCGGGACCGTGGAGCGAGCCCTACGGGATGAATGTCCCTTGGATGGTGAAGCGTCCGTCGATCCACATGTCGCGGAGACTCTCCCGCATCACGCTCGAAATCACCGGCGTCCGCGTCGAGCGGCTGAACGAGATCAGCGAGGCCGGCGCGATCGCGGAAGGGATTCCGCCTTTTGAGTCGTGCCCTTTGACTCCAGAGCCGAAGGCTGAGTTTGCTCGCCTCTGGGAGTCGATCAACGGACCCGGTTCGTGGTGGGCGAATCCTTGGGTCTGGGTGGTCGAGTTCGAGCGGATGGAGGTGTCGCAGTGAGCCTCTCGCCATGGATCAAGTTGTGCCACGACACCCCATTGAAGCCGGAGATCCTGGAGATCGCCGACATCCTTGGCGTCAGCCGAAGGGAGGCATTCGCGGTCGTCATGGAGTTCTNNCCACTCGAAGCACGGTGAGTTGAGACGGTTGCGCGTCTCACATGTAGACGGTGTGCTGTCTCAACCTGGTCTCGCGTCTGCGCTGCTTTCGGTCGGTTGGCTCGCCCAGAGCGAGGACGGAACGCTCTTCGTGCCGAACTACGATCGGCATGGTGGGGAGACTGCGAAGGAGAGGGCGATTCGCAAGGAGCGCAATGACCGCCACAGGGGCAAATTGAGACGCGAGCGAGACGAAGTTGAGACGCCGCCGCGTCTCAAAAATGTCTCACGCTCTTCTTCTATCTCTTCTTCTTGTATTGAGTCTTCACGAAGTGAAGACGAAGAGGCGAGCGACGCGAAGCCGACGGCCCCGGTGAAGGCTCCGAAGCGCGCAGCCGATCGTCCGCTTGCGCTGGAGGACATCGACCTTCCGGCCGACCTCGAACCGGCGCGCCCCGCAATCGCCAGATGGCTCGCCTTCAAGGCGAAGCAACCCAAGGCCAAGCGAATCCACGACGCCGAGGCGTTCGTCGCGATGCTCAGCCGTCTCGGAGGCCCGGAGGCGATCACGGCCTCGATCGACGCGTTANNATCCGAGGCACTCCGGCCGTGGCGACCCGAACGCCGGCCTGACCATTCAGGAGCGAGTGCGACGCAAGCTGGCATCGATTCCGATCACGGACGGGAGCGACCGCGAATGAAGCAATCCGATTTCAATTCATGGCTTGCATTTCATGCGACGTCGTTCCCAAGCTTCGGGACGCTGATCGAGCGCGTCGACAGCGAGACGATCGAGCAGTGGCGAGGCATCACGATCGGCTGCTCGCTCGAGTCGATGCGGCAGGCCTCGGCCGACATGCTCGCGGGTCGCATCGCGAAGCCCTTCCGCGACGAGGACCACGTTCGCGCGGTCCGCGATCACGCCGCGAAGCTCACTGCCGCAGCGATCGAACCGAGGGACAACCGTGATCGGACGTTTCACTGTGCGATCTGCAACGACTCGGCTTTCGTCACGGTGCTCGCGGCCAAGACTGTCGAGCATGCTCAGGCCGGCGAGTACGACGACTTCGCGGCCTGGTGGAGAGCCGGTCGCATCGGACGTCCGCCGGCACGGCGCCGCTGGTACGAGTNNGCGGCGCGATCCGATCCGCGGCAGGGAGCTTACGCGCAGATGCCGATCTTCGATCCCGATCGGCACGTGCGAGTGGTCTACAACGTCGCGGCGATGATCGAGGACGCGAGGACGATCAAGCCCGCCAACTTCGAGCCTGCGTTCGCCGAATGGAACGGAGCCCCGACATGAAGGCGATGACGATCGAAGTCCCCGGTGATCCGATCGCACAGCCGCGAGTGAAGGTCTCGACGGCCGGCGGTTTCGCGCGAGCGTTCGTTCCGAAGGCCCATCCGGTACACGCCTACCGAGACGCGATCGCGATGACCTGGCGCACGGCTGTCGGTCGTCAGCTGGAGGGTCCGCTTCGCGTCGAGATCGATCTTGTCTTTCGGCGCNNAAGTCGTCGAAGCGGTCGCATCATACGGTTCGGCCTGATGCTTCGAACTGCGCGAAAGCGGTCGAGGACTCGCTCAACGGAGTCGCCTGGCACGACGACTCGCAGATCGTCGTCTTGATCGTGCGAAAGCGATACGGCCTTCCGATGACCATCGTGCGCGTTTCGGAGGCAGAGGCATGACTCCGGGCGAGGAAGGTAAGGCGGTCGCTCTTGTGGCTTCCGAATGCAACGATCCTGAATGCGACAGGTGTAACTCAATGAATCGATTCGATGAGCATTCGACCGGACTTCACGAGGCGATCGATGACCCGGTCGAGCGTCAACGAGTGATCGACCGTGCGACCATCGACGACGCGCTCGCCGGCAATCGAGGCGCGAGCCAGCAAGCGATCGCCGCCCAGGTCGTTCGCTGGGGCGCCTTGCTATTGCGGAAGAATGCGGACTATGGAGACTCGGCCTGGAAGCGGCCGATGCTCGCACCGGAGTGCGACGCCGGAACGGCGATCCGCGTCCGTATGTCGGGTAAGCTGTCTCGGCTGATGATCCTGCTCGAGCGACCGGCGGAGGTCACGAGCGAATCGTTCGACGACACGCTGCGAGACTTCGGGTGCTACTGCCTGCTGGAGCTTGCGCGTCCCGGACGCTGATTCCATAAGCCCTGACCGAAATGGAGTGAACATGGCTGACTTGATCTCCGCGCTTCAGATCGTGCTCTACATCCTCGCCGGATACTCGGCGATCGCGATCCTTCATGTTCCGTTCTTCTGGCTGAAGGTCGGCGTCGTCTGGGAGGAGCGTCGGCAGTGGGCCCGCGAAGTTCTGGCCACGAAGATTCCGATCGACTGTGATCCGGCAGGACCCGAGTGGGATGCACATCGCTCGGCGAACTGGATGGCGCACGAGTTCGATCNNGGCATCGTGTCGGTGTCGATGCACGCGCAGGAACGATGGCTCGATCGCGGCGACGGTCGATCGATCGTCGACGCTCTGAAGGACTGCCGACGATTGCGGATCGTCGATCCAGGAATGATCTGGCTCGGCGATGAGAGGTATGCATTCCCGCTCAGCATTCGAGACATGGTCGTTTCGACCGCGATGCCGATCGACTTCGCGCGATCCTCGTTCAGAAAGCGCACCGGGCGACCGTTTGCCGAAGCGCCTCTGCCGGCCCAGCAGACAGCGACCATCAATGAGATTCGCCGCTGGCTGGATCTTCCGGCCGACGTCGTGCTGATCGCGGCTGCCGGCAAGTCGAACGCGTCTGTCGCGGTCGCGNNCGTGGCGCTGAAACGTGCCGCCGAGCCGAAGCACCCGGCGTACAACCTTCCGCCGATCAAGCTCGACATTCGCCAGCCAGAGGAAGAGAAGCGGCCGGAGCGTCGCGGCCTGTGGGAGGCGTTCAGGCGGTTTTGGTTTGGTGAATCATCGAGCAAAACGGAGTGCGCATGACTGACCAGAAACAGGACTGCGGCGACGCTCGAATCCGACTGTCGTCGATCGATGCGCCGCGACCGACAGGGTTCGTTTCCTGCTCGCATCTCGTTCGGCCGTTGGACAAGCTTCACCTCGTCAGCCCGAGCGGAGAAGCGTGCGAACTCATGGCTCGAAAGGACGGCAAGGGGCGGGTCTACATCGTCGTCCGTTCGCGGGCGGATCGCCCTTAT
>DMPQ01000033.1:10453-10620 GCA_003455945.1 Planctomycetaceae bacterium | reverse complement strand
ACCTCGTTCCAGCCCATGTGCGGGACCTTGAGCTTGTCGCCCGCGGCGTCGAACATGCGGCTGGGCGGAAACCGCCGGACGGCACCCGCAAGGACGCCCAGACCGGGTACATCGCCTTCTTCACTGTGCTCGAAGAGCATTTGCTGGCCGATGCAGATCCCGAGAAA
>DMPQ01000033.1:0-10446 GCA_003455945.1 Planctomycetaceae bacterium | reverse complement strand
CGCAGGTTGCCCATGCCGTAGTCGATCACGACGATCGCCCCCGGCGGGGCGTTGGTCGATGGCATCAGAGTGTGCCCTTGGTCGAAGGAATGGTGCCGCTGGCGCGCGGGTCGGCTTCGACCGCGCCACGCAGCGCGCGGCCGAAGGCCTTGAACACCGTTTCCGCCTGGTGGTGCGCGTTGTCGCCACGTAGATTGTCGATGTGCACACTGATCAGCGCGTGATTGACCAGACCCTGGAAGAATTCGTGCACCAGATCGACGTCGAAGGCGCCGATCATGGCGCGCCTGAAATCGACGTGGAACTCGAGACCCGGCCGGCCGGAGAGGTCGATCACCACCCGCGACAGCGCTTCGTCGAGCGGAACGTAGGCGTGCCCGTAGCGTCGTAGCCCCTTCTTGTCGCCGAGCGCCCTGGCCAGCGCCTGGCCGACGGTGATGCCGATATCCTCGACGGTGTGGTGCGCGTCGATGTGCAGGTCGCCGTCGGCTTTGACTTCGAGGTCGATCAGGCCATGCCGGGCAATCTGTTCAAGCATGTGATCGAGGAACGGGACGCCAGTGGTGAAGCTGCTCTGACCGCTGCCTTCAAGGTTCAGACGAACGGTGATTCTGGTTTCGAGCGTATTCCTGGAGACTTCTGCTTGCCGCATCGGGATACCGTCGCAGGGTGGCAACAAAGAATGTTGAGTCGGAAATGATCGGGGCCAGCAAGGGGTCGCCGTTGGCGCCTGGCGTGGCTTGCGAGCAGTGGTCGATGATCAGCAATGGCGTCTCGATCGGCAGACGCGCATGATACCATTTCGCGCTTTCCTTGCATCCGACCTGCGCAGCCTTTCATGAGCCGCTACTGGAGTTCCCTTGTTCATCGCCTGACGCCCTACGTTCCGGGCGAACAGCCGCAGCTGCCGAATCTGGTCAAGCTGAACACCAACGAAAATCCCTACCCGCCGTCGCCGCGCGTGGTCGCCGCGATCGCCGACCAACTGGCCAATGGCGGCGAGTTGCTGCGACTCTACCCGGACCCGAACGCGGCGCGCCTCAAGGAAGCGATCGCCGCCCGTTTCGCCGAGTTCGACATCGCGCCGCAGCAGGTTTTCGTCGGCAACGGTTCCGACGAAGTACTGGCGCACGTGTTCATGGCGCTGCTCAGGCATCGCTTGCCGGTCCTCTTCCCGGACATCACCTACAGCTTCTACCCGGTTTATTGCATGCTGCACGACGTGGCCTACGCCACCGTGCCGCTGGACGAGAATTTCGCGATCCGCATCGACGATTACGCGGCGCCGAATGGCGGCATCATTTTCCCGAATCCGAATGCGCCGACCGGCTGCCTGCTGTCGGTGGCGTCGATCGCGCGCCTGCTGGCCAGCCATCGTCAGTCGGCGGTGGTCGTCGACGAGGCCTACGTGGACTTTGGCGGCGAGTCGGCGATCGGCCTGGTCAATCAGCACCCGAACCTGCTGGTGGTGCACACGCTGTCCAAGGCGCGTTCGCTGGCCGGGCTGCGGGTCGGCTACGCGGTNNACCCGGCAAGCGGTCATCCGCAGCCGCGAGGCGCTGCGCGGCGAGCTGCTGGGGCTGGGTTTCGAGGTGCTGCCGTCGCTGGCCAACTTCGTCTTCGCCCGCCACCCGCAACGTGAGGGCGTTCAGCTGGCGGCGGCCTTGCGCCAGCGCGGGATNNCAATGCGGCCTGCTGATCGCGGCCTTGCGCGAGATTCTGGCCTGAGCGACGGACCGGAGGCGGTGGAGGCAGTCATCTGGCGCCGCCGCTAATCGTGGCCTCAGCTGTCGACGCGATATTCAGCCGATCGGGCGTGCGCCGGCAGGCCTTCGCCGTAGGCCAACGTCGCCGCGATGCGGCCCAGCGTTTTCGAATCGGCACGAGAAACACGGATCAGGCTGGTCCGCTTCTGGAAGTCGTAGACCCCAAGTGGCGACGAGAAGCGTGCGCTGCCGGAAGTCGGCAGGACGTGATTCGGCCCGGCGCAGTAATCACCCAGCGACTCGGAGGTGTAGCGGCCGATGAAGATCGCGCCGGCGTGCCGAATCTTGTCCACCCAGGTTTCGGCATCGGCCATTGACAGTTCGAGGTGTTCGGGGGCGATGCGGTTGGCGATATGGCAGGCCTCGTCGAGATCGCGCACCTGGATCAGCGCGCCGCGATTTTCAAGTGCTGCCCGAATGACCCGTTGACGCGGCATCGTCGGCAGCAAATCGTCGAGCGCAGCGGCAACGCGTTCGATATAGGCAGTATCCGGACAGACCAGGATCGACTGTGCGAGTTCATCGTGTTCGGCTTGCGAGAAAAGATCCATGGCCACCCAGGCGGGGTTGGTCTGCCCGTCGCAAATGACGAGGATCTCCGACGGACCGGCAACCATGTCAATACCGACGACCCCATAGACACGGCGTTTGGCGGCGGCGACGTAGGCATTGCCGGGGCCGACGATCTTGTCCACCTGCGGAATGGTCTGTGTGCCGTAGGCCAGAGCGGCGATCGCCTGCGCACCGCCGATGGTGAATAAGCGATCGACGCCAGCCAGCGCGGCAGCGGCGAGAACCAGTGGGTTGTGCTCGCCGGCTGGCGTCGGCACGACCATGATCAGTTCCCTGACTCCGGCAACGCGCGCCGGAATCGCGTTCATCAGCACCGACGACGGGTAGGACGCCTTGCCACCGGGCACATAGAGGCCGACGCGGTCGAGCGGCGTCACTTTCTGGCCAAGCAGCGTCCCACACGCGTCTGCACCGTCATCCACATATTGCCAGCTCTCCAGCGTTTGCCGTTCGTGGTAGCTGCGCACGCGTTCGGCGGCGGCTTCGAGTGCCTGCCGCTGGTCTGCCGGCAGGCCAGCGAGTGCCGCCTGCAGTTCGTTCTGCGAGAGTTCCAGTTCGGCCATCGAAGTCGCACGCAGGCCGTCGAAACGCCTGGTGTACTCGATGAGTGCGGCGTCGCCGCGTGTCTTCACGTCCGCCAGGATGGCGGCGACCGTCTGTTCGACGGATGCGTCCTGCGCAGACTCGAAGGCCAGCAGGGCATCGAGGCGCGCGCCGAAATCGGCGTCGCTCGTGGTCAGGCGCTTGATGTTGATCATCGCTCCACCACGCCGGCAATGGCGTCGAGAATCGGCACGAGAAGCTCGCGTTTCAGTTTCAGCGCCGCTTGATTGACGATCAGGCGCGAGGAGATGTCCATGATGTGCTCGACGGCGATCAGGTTGTTGGCTTTCAGCGTGCTGCCGGTGGACACCAGATCGACGATCGCGTCGGCGATACCGAGCGCGATCATCACCTCGACGCTCCCCGAGAGCTGCACGAGATGGACGTCGGCGACCTGATGCGTTTCCAGGAACTTCCGCGTCACGTTCGGGAAGCTGGTGGCGATCCGCTTGCCGCTCAGGTCGGCTAGGGTGCGGATCGGTCCGTCCTCCGACACGCACAGACTCAGTCGGCAACGGCCGACACCGAGCGGCAGTCGGACGGCGAGCGGCACCTCGGCTTCGGCCAGCAGATCGCTGCCGGTGATTCCCATGTCGATCGCCCCTTCGGCACACAGGACCGGAATGTCCTCGGTCCGCAGAAAGGTGACGTCGATCGGCAGTTCCTTGACGCGCGCAAAGAGACTCCGGTTCTGCCGCCGAAAGCTCAAGCCGGCTTCGACCAGCAGCTCTTCGGCCAGCTCGGCCAGGCGCCCCTTGCTCGGGATTCCGATACGCAGCGGGTTCATGCGTCTCTCGCGGATCGTGGTAAGGATCAGGTGGTCGGCGCCGAGGATCGAGTCCGAACGGAGCGGTCTGGCGAAGCGGGCCGATGCGGCCATGCGATTCGGACGGGGCGATCGACCGACTCGTCGCGTCCCTCGGCTTCCGAGAGCGAGCGATTCGTCGGTCGCGTCGCTCGGCGGTGCAACGATCGGCGCGGGGCGACGATCAGGGGCGAACCATCGAGCGGCGTCGGTCTACCGAGCGGCGTCGGTGCCGGCGGAGTTCTCTTCCGTCCCCTTCGGCTTGCGGGAGGCCTTTTCGTCGATCCCCGAAATGCCGAAACGCCGTCCCAGTTCCGCTTCCACTTCGTGCCAACCGACCTCCCGATGGCCGAGCAGCACCATCAGATGGAACGTCACGTCAGCCGCCTCGCGAATCAGATGCAGCCGCCCTTCCTCGCCCGTCTCGTCGGCCGCCTCGATCACCTCTTCCGCTTCCTCGCGGATCTTGGCGGCGATCTTCGGCGTCCCGCCTCGAAACAGGCTGGTCACGTACGACTTTTCGGGGGGATGGCGCCGTCGGTCCTCGATCACCTGCATCAGGCGGCCGAGGATCGATTCGGCAGAGGGAGCGGACTCGGACATCATCAGGCGGGGGTTCGGGGAGGGGAGCGATCGCTCGTCGCGGTTCCGACCGGCGAATGCCGGGCGATCGGCGACCAAGGCTACCGTTGCCGCCGGAGGTCGACCGACAACCAGCCTGAAACAAACGACGGGCCTTGGCAAGGGTACCAAGGCCCGTCGCAGTTCGATCATCGTCGTTCGGCCATCCCGCACGGAACGCCCGGGAGGATTCCCGGCGTTCCGGCGTCGGGAGACCGGATCAGGCGTCCAGCGAGTAGCCCGAGCGATACTCCGGCTTGATGATCAGCTTGACGTCGTCGGTCGCGTCCTTCGCTTCCATCTTGGCGGCGTTCCACTCGACCACCGGTCCGTCGCACTCGTTCCCCGGTCCGTCGCCGGCCGCGACCCAGACCGCCAGATTGCCCAGCAGGACGACCTCGGTCAGTCCGCCGGCGTAGTTCTGGAAGTTCGACATCGGAGTGCCGTTCCCCTTGATCGCGTCGGCCCATTCCTTGAAGTGGCCGGGGGAGCGGACGTAGGTGGCGTTCGAGTTACGGATCTCGCGCTGCGGGATGAACTGACCGTCCCGGACGACGCCCGTGTTGGTCGCATCGCCGCCGTAATCGCCGGGGGAGAAGAGCTTCCCCTTGTCGCCGATCACCAGAGCGCCCGAGCTGAACAGGTTGTTCCCTTCGCGCGGGCAACCGGCCAGTAGCTCTTCGGCCGGCAGGCGACCGCCGTCGTACCAGTACATCGTCACCGGACCGCGATCGCCGCGCGCCGGGAACTCGTACTTGATCTGCGACCACTTCGGGAAGGTCTGCTTGTTGTGCCCGTCGGTCTTCGCCTGGACCGAGGTCGGGTCATGCAGATCGAGACCCATGAACGACATGTTGAGCGTGTGGCACGCCATGTCGCCGAGAGCGCCGGTGCCGAAGTCCCACCAGCCGCGCCACTTGAACGGATGGTAGATCGCGTTGTAGGCGCGGTCCGGAGCCGGGCCGAGCCAGAGGTCCCACTTGACGTGCTCGGGGACCGGCGGCGTGTCGCTCGGCTTCTCGAGCCCCTGCGGCCAGACCGGCCGATTGGTCCAGATGTGCACCTCGCTGACGGTGCCGATCTCGCCCGCCTTGATCAGCGCCGCGCTCTTGCGAAGCGTGCTGTCGGCGGTCCCCTGGTTGCCCATCTGGGTCACCAGGTTCTTTTCGCGAGCCACCTCGGTCATCAGCCGAGCTTCGTAGATCGAATGGGTCATCGGCTTCTGGCAGAAGCAGTGCTTCCCCATCCGCATCGCCATCAGCGCGGCGGCGGCATGCGTGTGGTCAGGCGTGCTGACGGTCACCGCGTCGATGCTCTTGCCCATCTCGTCGAGCAGCTTGCGGAAGTCGTGATAGACCGCCGCTCCGGTGAACTTCTCCTTGGCTCCGGCGAGCGTCTGGTCGTCGATGTCGCAGATCGCCACGACGTTGCCGTTGTCCTTGGCATCGGCCGAGTCGCTCGAACCCTTACCGCCGACGCCGATACACGCGAAGCTGATCTCGTCGATCGCCATGCGGCTGGCTCGGGCAGCCACCCCTCCGGCTGCCCAGAAACCGACACCGGCAGCGGTCGTCGTCCGGATGAAATCGCGACGATTCGAACCCTTGGCCATAGCTCGACTCTCCTGCGCCCAATGGGCGTAACTCGGGTACACGGGGTGTGGGTCTGCGGATCCCCCGATAGCGATCCGGTCGTCCGCGTCGGACCGGCGGTACCGTCGACAAGTACCGCGCCGCCGAGCGGAATCTCCGCCGATCCGAAGTCGACCGGCCGAACGCTCGTTTCGGCGATCCGCATCACTGCGAAGCGACCGACGAGCGATCACGCGAGTCGCCGGAAGAACCGACGAAGGGGGCCGAAACGGGAACGAGGCGGACTTCCGAAGTCCATCGCTCCCGACCTGCTCGCGGTCCGAGTCGGACCGAGTTTCGACAGGTCGGACGGAGCTGCCGCCACCCGGATTTCGGCGGACTCACCATAACGGTTGCCGGACCGGCGTTCAATCATTTGCCGATGCAAAACCGCCCGAAGATCCGATCGAGAAGATCATCGGTCGAGATCTCGCCCGTAACCTGTCCGAGGCCATCGAGGGCCAGCCGCAGTTCGGCCGCGATCAGCTCCTCCCCCAGATCCCCCGCCCCTCCGGCCGCCGCTCGGCGGAGCGCTTCGAGACTCTCGTCCAAGGCCCCGCGCGTCCGCTGAGCCGTGGCAGCCGTCACCCCTCGGGCATCGTCGTCCGCGCCGAGACGCTGCGTGATCCGCTCGATCAACCGCGCCAGTCCGAAGCCGGTCGCCGCACTCGTGACGACGACCTCTCCATCGCCCCGCTCGCCGCCACGCTCCAGAGCGGCCCTCGTCCGACCATCGACTCGATCGGCCTGCGTCGCGATCATCAGGCAGCGGGAGGGAGCAGGACGCCAGGCGTCGAGCCGTTCCAGGAACTCGATCCGGTCGCGCGACTCCCATGACTCGGCCGGGTAACAGACGAGCACCAGATCGGCTCGCTCCCGTTCGCTCCGGCCGAGCGATTGGGCCGCCTGATCGATCGGATCGCTCCCCTCTCCTCCCTCGCTCAGCCCGGCGGTGTCGATCAGATCGAACGGCAGCGGCGCCGCGGCCACGCTCGCGACCAACGGATCGCGTGTCGTCCCGGGGCGATTCGAGACGATCGCCTGAGGTCGGCCGAGCAGCGCGTTGAACAGGCTGCTCTTGCCGGCATTCGGAGGGCCGAGCAGCAGGACTCGCGGGCGATGCGCCGACGCATCGCGGCGATCCAGTCGCGCGCGAAGTTCCTTCAGTCGCTCGAACCCGTCGTCCAGTCGCTCCACCAGCACCGGACGCGGAATGAACTCGAGATCCTCGTCGGCAAAGTCGAGACCCGCCTCCAGCTCGGCGAGCAGGTCGAGCAAGTCGGCTCGAAGCTGCAGCAGCGGTCGAGCGAGTCCGCCGGCGAGCTGCGACAGGCCGGCCGCCAGCTCGCTTGCATCGCGCGCGTCGATGATGCCGAGGACCCCTTCGGCCTGAGTCAGATCGAGCCGGCCGGCGAGAAAGGCGCGGAGCGTGAACTCCCCCCGCTCCGCCGGACGCCCGCCTGCCTCGACCAGCCGATCGGTCAGCGCGGCGACCAGGCCAGGAAGCGCCTCGACATGCAGCTCCACCACCGGTTGTCGCGTAAAGCTCAACCGAGTCGGCCAGACCTGAGCGACGGCGCGCGGTGAGTCGCCGCTGCTGCCGGAGACGCTCTGCGAGCCGACCGGCTCGCGCAGCCATCGGAGCGTTCCGGCAAAGCGTCTTGCGCTCCGTCCCGGCCATGCCGCGGGAACGTCGGGAACGAAGACGCGCTCGACCACCTCGATCGCCCGATCTCCCGACAGGCGGACGATCGCACGGATGCCGGGACCGGCGGCGGTCGCAGCGGCGACGATGACGTCATCGGTCGAGAAACGCATCGTCACGACTCCGGACCGACATCGCACGGCCGACGACGGTGACGCCGATCAGAGGTGCCGCTCAGGGCGCAGCTAACCGCGCGGCTACGGACGCCGACGCCGCTCAGCGATCCTTCTTCTTCCGCTCGCGGCGGCGCTGTTCTTCCAGTCGAGCCCGCGCGGCTCCGGCCGAACGAGGCGCTTCTTCGACCGCCGGCGTCTCGGCGGCGCCCGAGTCGTCGTTCCCCTTGCCGAGCGACGCGAGCTTCCCTTCGATGCTCGGCTTGGGGAGCAGCTTCCGCTCGATGATGCCCCACAGACTGGACGTGATGAAGTAGATGCAGAGCCCCGACGGAACCTTGAAGAACATCAGTCCCATGAAGACCATCATGAAGGTCATCATCTTCTGCGTCGCCCGCTGCTGCTCGTCGAGCGCCGGCGGCATGAACATCTTCTGCTGCACCAGGAAGAGCACGATCGTGATGATCGGCAGCACGTTCAGATAGGGACCGAGCCAGCCCGTCTCGTGCGTCAGGAAGGGCATCCAATCGCGCCACATCAGCAGACGATCGGGGCCGGCCAGGTTCGAGCACCAGTCGACTCCCGGAATCAGCGGCTGGTCGCGCAGCTGGATGTCGACGCTCAGTCCGCGGTACAAGCCCAGGAAGATCGGCAGCTGCAGGAACATCAGCAGACAGCCGCCCATCGGGTTGTACTTGTAGCGGCGGAACAGCTCCTGCTGCGCCCGCGACCGCTTCTCCATGTCGTCCTTGTACTGCTCCGCGATCTTCTTCATCTCGGGCTGCAGATGCTGCATCATCTGCGCGTTGATCGCCGCCTTGCGGCTGATCGGGATCATCGCCGCGCGAACGAGGATCGTCAGCATGACGATCGCGAGTCCGTAGTTGCCGACGATCGAATCGAACAGATGGAGCAGACTGACGAGCGGCTTGGAGAAGGCAGCGAACCAGCCGTACGAGACGGTGTCTTCCAGGCCGTAGTCGTCCAGCAGCGTCGGAAACTTCGGCCCCGCGAAGATCGTGAAGGCGACCTTCGCCGCGCCGTCGCCGGTCGCCGGATCGTACTTGCCGACGTCGAGCCCTTCGGTCGTCAGCGAAAAGGTGATGTCCGCGCGACGCCGTTCCTTCTTGTCGAGCGTCGCCAGGTCGTCCGCCACTTCGGCGATGCCCGCATAACAGACGATCGGCGCGTCGTTCTCTCCGCCGCGCGGCATGAGGGCGACGTTGAAGTACTGCGTGTCGATCCCAACATACTTCAGCTGTCGATCGGTCGCGTCGGAGCCTTGCGGAAAGATCTCGAGCGGCGCCGCGTTCTCGGTCAGTTCGTTCGACACGATCTCGGGACCGCCCAGGAAGCGGAAGCCGAGACCTTCGCTCGCACCGACCAGGTCGCGGAAGCCGGCCGAATAGAAGACGGCGGTCGAGCGGCCGTGGATCTTGTTGATGTACCACCACCCCTCGTCGGTCACTCCGGTCGGGCCGCCGACTCGAATCGCGACCGTCTGGTCGGTCTCCGAGGCGCTTCGCACTTCGAACTCGAGGTCCAGGTGGAACGAGCGATCGAACGTCTCGGTCTTCGGCGGACTGGCGTCGGTGCGGCGAGCCAGACGGTAGCGCTTGATCACCGTGATCGGACCGACGAGCTTCGAGCCGTCGAGGTCGGCCTGATTCAGCTCGTAGCGAAACGCGACGACATCCGGATCGTCGCTCGGTTCGACCGCCCAGTCGCGCGATTCGAGATCGGCCTTGATCGGCCGCCACAGGCCTCCTTGAGTCAGGTTGCCGATCGTCGTCACGAACGACGGACGATGCCAGAGCGACGGATCGCTCGTCCGCTCGGGAAGCGGCGAAACGACTTCGATCGGGCGGCGGATCAGTTTGGCTCGGTAGTCGAGCGTCGCCTCGCCGCGCCGGACGCCGAGCACCACCTCGTCACCCGCACGAGTCGCATCGATGCGGCGGAACCAATCGCCGGCGTCGGCCAGCGGTTGGCCGTCGAACGCCACGAGCACATCCCCTGCCGCCAGTCCGGTCGGCGCGCCGGCGGGGCCGACTGCCGTTGCCGCCGGACTCCCCGGTCCGACCAGGCCGACGCGAACGCCCCCCGACTCGACCGACGACACCTCGAGGTTACCGAGGTAGCCGGCGCGATCATCGACTTTCTTGAAGCGGAGCGAGGCGTCCTTCATCCGGTCGGTCAGCTCGATCCGTCGGACCGAGCCCCCTCGCGAATCGAAGGTCACCAGCATGCGATACGGAGAGTCCTCGGCGAGCGAACCGAGCGACACGAGCGTCGATTCGGCGGCGAACGGAGCGGCGGTGTCGGCCGTCGATTCCGATTCGGTCGACGGAGGCGTGGTCGCTTCGTCAGGAGTNNGCGACTCGGCCGGAGTCCCTTCCCCCGTTTCTTCCTGCGCCAGGCGGTTGGCCGGCGGAGGGGGCGGGAACAGAACCCGCTCGATCGTGATCCAGGTGAAGATGACCGCGGTCGACAGCAGGACGAAGGTGATGGCGCGACGGTCCACAGTCGATTCCGCTGAGGAAGAGGGCTCGGCAGTCCGGTCGAAACCGACCATTCTGACGCAAGCCGGTCCGCCTGGAAAGGCGACCGTCCCCAGTCGTAACCATGA
>DMPQ01000402.1 GCA_003455945.1 Planctomycetaceae bacterium | reverse complement strand
CCTCGTTCGGCTTGTGTCGCTGCGGCCAGCTGGCGACCGCTCCCTCGGTCAGCTCGTCTTCGTGCTCGCGAAAGTAGTCGTTGGCCGGCGACAGGTCGTCCGGGTTGTCGATGCAGTTCGCAGCGTAGACCTCGAAGTACCGATCCCAGGCGGACAGGTTCTTCGGCATCGACTTGAGCATCTGCCGACAGGTGCCGCGCCAGAGCGGGTTTCGCGTCCGATCGAGGATGCGGCAAGCCATGTCGTTCGGCTTGATCTTCGTGCAAGGCATCACCGCGGCGATCGTCTTGTCGGGTCCGGCCATGCCGAGGACGGCACCGGCGACGAGGGCCTCCCGCACGTCGTTCTGGCGATCGCTGGCCGCCGACTCGTCGGTCTGCGGATCGTCCAGCAGCACGAACGACGGTCGCACGAGTCGGCCCGTCGGATGCGTGAAGAGCGAGCCGCGGATCCCGTCGCCCGTCAGGCCGGCGACGCCGAGCACGATCCCGGCGGTCGGCGCGAACTCGGCCGCGGAGTTGACTGGGTCGTTCGGCGGCGGCGGGACGACCGGCAGGACGATCCGCTCCTTCTCCCAGACGATCTGCGTCGACCGGCCGCAGCAGAGCTGGCCGCTGGCCTTCATCGCGATTCCGCCGAGCGAGATCGCGGCGTGCGAGATCTCCGGGAAGTCGGCTGCCCATTCGAGATTGAAGCGGCACCAGGTCTTGATCGAGTCGATCGCTTCAACCGCCTTGGTCGCGGTCGCTCCGATCAGGAACGCGTACTCGGTGTGGGCGAAGCTGATCGCCCAGTGGAGCGCGATGCGGCACCAGCTGCTCTTCCCGCTGCCGCGCGGCATCGCGAACGCGTAGAGCGCCCCGTACCGAATCGACTGCTCGATCATCCCGATCATCTCGAGCTGATCTTCGCTCGGCTCGAGGTAGCAGACCTCGGGATGATAGACCTGGCCGAAGCGGAGCAGCGACCAACGGCACGACTCACGACGCTCGACGTTCGCGATCGGCGGCGGCGGACCGATGTCCCGTCCGGCGACCGAGACGCGTTGGGCGTACTCGGCCTGCCGGCTGACGATCTTGTCCCAGGCTCCGGAGCTGCCGCTCCCTGCGATCATCGATCAGCATCCAGAGGCGCGGGTCGCCCGACTCCCGCCCCCGAACCGTCGNNCGTCTCATTCTGATACACCCCCACCCGGGGGTGGACCTGTCTCAGGGTGAGACACCCCCGCCCGTGCGGGGCGCGGGGCACCTACGGTCGCTCCTGCGGTTCCTTCGACACGAGCAGGATCGGCGTCGGATCGCCGAGACCGGACGCAACGAGGCAGAACTCATGGCCCGCGTGGAGCGAATAGGGGAACGGCCGCGATCGACCTTCGCTCGCCGTGAATGCGATCGCGGTGTCGTTCTCGTCATCACAGGCGAACCAGTCCTCGGTGCCCATCGGTCGCTCGAAGAACGTGACCTCGAGGTCATCGAGCGGCGAGTCATGCGGCACGAGAATCCTCGCGCCGTGAACCTGCTTGCCGTTGATCGGCGTCGCGTTGGCCGTGCTGGTACCGACGTTGATCGTNNTACGTAGAGTCGGAAGCCCTTGCGAGTGCAACCGAGCTGATCGTCGACGATCAGCTTCTGGATCCGCGGCGGCTTCCATCCGGGGATGCGGCCGCAGCGACTGAGATACGGCTTCAGCGAGTCGATCAGCTGCGAGCCACAGTCGAGATGGAAGATGTCGGCGCGCGTCCGAGCGTGCCCCCACTTGTCGCCTCCGAGCTTGAATCCCCAGAGGTGACCGATCTCGTGGAACAGCAGTCGCCCGAAAACGAGCGGATCCCGGAACGGATCGTTCGCGAGGAACGACGTGATCCAGACCTCGCGACGGTTCTTCGTGACCATTCGTCCGTAGTAGCCGCCGCCGATGTAAGTCTCTTTCCTGCCGACCGAAATCGGCACGTACGGATGCTCGTGCGGCTTGACCCAGGCGATGCGGAAGTCGAGCCCGTAGTTGGTGCGGACGTACTTCGTCACCGCGTCTCCGGCCCGCATGATGCGGCCGCGCGTCTTCGCGTGCGTCTCGTGCCCGGAGCCGTCGGGCTTCAGGAGCGTGTACGGTCCGTTGACGTAGCAGGCCCGGAACGCGTGTGCCATCACGTCACCTCGAAGACGGAATCGAAGTCAGCCTCGGACAGCCACAGCGGCGACGAGGGATCGATCTGCTGATTGAGTCCGAGCCTACGGACCGCGGTCTGGATCGACGCCGAGAACGTCGCGCGTGCGATCGCCGTAGCCGTCGCGATCGGAATCCCGGTCGAGGCGATCGATCCGACCATCGCGGTCAGCTTCGCGATCGCGCTTGTCTTCTTCGCTTCGAGATCAGCGATCGCGTCGGGGGCGAGGACGAACAGTCGCTGACCGAACGAATACNNTACTCCGCCTCGACGAGCTGCTGCATCGTGATCGTCCCATCGACGTAGGCGATCATCGCGTCGGCCAGCACGGAGACCGGAGGTCGATCCTCATTAAGCGGATCGACGACAAGCTGAAAAATTGCACCCATGAACTTAGTTCCCGAGAACGAGGTAGCCGCCTTGATCGAAAAAGTCGGTCGACGATGTATCAGTGACGTCGATCGTCAGTTGACGCGGCGCAAGATACAGATCCGCAACGGTGCGAATGTCCGAAGCGGCGTTGTAGACCCGAAACGAGTCGTCCTGATGCCTGAGCGGTGTCGCCGGGCTTGCACTGCTAGGTTCGGCGATTCCGTTAGTCCGCGTTCGCACGCCGTCCGAATAGCACAAATTGAACAACGCGACCGACTGAGGCGAATCGTTCTGCGTGACGCCGTGTCGCATCGACGCAACTTCACAGAATTTTGGATCACAGGCGACGGGTATTTGAATCGGGGCGATCGTTCGGTTTCCGTTCCAAACGCCGCAGTCGGCACGGCAACCGGCGAACGCGATCATGTAAAACTTGAACGCCGTTGTGCTTGTCACGTTCGGATAAGTCACGTGAACGTGAGTGCTGTCGACGCCTTCAATCTTGATCGATCGAAGTAGCCCGCTCGTGGAATGGTAGATCCAGGCCTTGTTGTTGGACTGGCATCGCCTCGTTACCGAAGGCGTTCCGCCGTGGACCGAGTGCATCGCCTGAGACCATTGTTTCCCGTTCGCCCACCAGCCTCGAGACATGTAGGCGTTCGTTGCCGCGACGTCGGTACTGGTCAGCACGACCCCGATGATATGGATTGCTGACGGAATCTCTCCAAGCCCGTGCGCGAACGACTGCGGAGCGTTGTCCGTGTTCATGGTTTGCTCGGTCAACGCCTGGCGTATCGTCCCTCCGAGAGCTGCGTAGCTTATCTCGCGACCTGCGAGAGACGTAGGAAAGTCGAGAGTGATGCCGCTTCGCGCCCAGCTTGACGCGGTGAAACTGAACCCTGTTCCGCCCGTCGACGAGAGCCAGTTGATGCTGGACGAACTTTTTCGACGGTAAGTGACCGTTGGCGATGCTCCGTGTTGAGCAGAGACGGCGATCGACTGATGCTGCCCCTCTCTCGTCATGATCCCGACACCGAGAGTCCCTTGACTCTGAATTCCGCTCCCTCCCATTCCAGCGCTCGCCGGCAGAAGTAACTNNGGACCACCGGAGAAGCCGAAGGGACTGCCATTCCGGAACATCGTTCGGCCTCACTCGAGACGGCGAGTCGATTCGGGATCGGTCGTCGGGACCAGCAGCATCGCGGTCCCGTCGACCTGAGCGTCCGCGCGGACGATCGCGAACGTCCAGACGTCGAACAGCTCGTTGACCTCGCGGCCAGGCCGCAGCGGCAACGCGAGCGACTGCCGGACCGGCAGCCGCTCGGAACAACATCGACGAGCCGCGGTGCGGATCGCTGA
>DMPQ01000061.1:11221-11969 GCA_003455945.1 Planctomycetaceae bacterium | reverse complement strand
AAAGGCCCAAGACGAGTGGGTCGACGAACCGCTGCTGCGACCGGGATGCGGGTGCTGCCAAGATGTCAGGAGAGTCGGTCGGCTGGACCGGCGGCTGGTCCGAGGGCTTGGCCGATGTCGCTCGCCGCAGCGAGGCTCGCGAGCGAATCGCAGCGGAAACGAGGCGGAATCGNNAACGGTTCCGAACCTGCCGCGGGCCCTCGTCGAGGACGGCGGTGCGATGCCCGAAAGCGTCCGATCATCCGATCGGAAGAGGGTAGGACTCGGAACCGGTCGGAACGTCAGTCTCGAGTCGAACTGGAGGACAGGAACGTATGGCGACGGCGACCAAGAACAAGAGCAAGGCGAAGGTCATGCTCCAGCCGATCGGTGATCGGATCGTGGTGGAGCGACAGTCGGCCGAGGGACGCACCTCGGGCGGGATCTTTCTGCCCGATTCCGCGAAGGACAAGCCGAGCCGCGGGACGGTCGTCTGTGTCGGCACCGGTCGCCTGCTCGCCGACGGCACCCGGGCTCCGATGCAGCTGAAGGCCGGAGATCGCGTGATCTTCACCAGCTATGCCCCGGAAGAGATGAAGGTCGGCGACGAGTCCTACCTGCTGATGCGGGAAGAGGANNGTGCTCTCAGGAGAATCTCCGTCATGCCCAAGATGATTGCCTTCGATCAGGAAGCCCGCGAAGCGATCCGCCGCGGCGTCTCGAAGCTCGCTCGCGCGGTCAAGGTCACGCTCGGTCCGAAGGGCCGCAA
>DMPQ01000061.1:0-11179 GCA_003455945.1 Planctomycetaceae bacterium | reverse complement strand
CCGTCGCCAAGGAGATCGAGCTGGAGGACGTGTACGAGAACATGGGGGCCCAGATGGTCCGCGAGGTCGCCAGCAAGACGAGCGACGTCGCCGGCGACGGGACCACGACCGCCACGGTGATGGCCGAGGCGATCTTCAACGAGGGGCTCAAGGCGGTCACCTCGGGCGTCAACCCGGTCCAGCTGAAGAGCGGCATCGAGGCGGCGGTGAAGGACATCACCGAGAAGCTCTCGAAGATGGCGGTCAAGATCCGCAGCACCGACGAGATGAGCAACGTCGCGACGATCGCCGCCAACAACGATCGCGAGATCGGTGACCTGCTCGCCAAGGCGATGGAAAAGGTCGGCAAGGACGGCGTCATCACCGTCGACGAAGGGCGCAGCCTGCACACCGAAGTCGAGTGGGTCGAGGGGATGCAGTTCGATCGCGGCTACCTGTCGCCGTACTTCGTCACCGATCCGTCGCTGATGCACGTCGTCCTCGAGGACCCGTACATCCTGGTCTTCGAGAAGAAGATCACCAACATCAAGGATCTCGTGCCGGTCCTCGAGCAGGTCGTGCAGCAGAACAAGCCGCTGCTGATCATCGCCGAGGATGTCGAAGGCGAGGCGCTCGCGACGCTCGTCATCAACCGCCTGCGCGGCACCTTCACCTGCTGTGCCGTCAAGGCTCCGGGCTACGGCGATCGCCGCAAGGCGATGCTCGAGGACATCGCGATCCTGACCAAGGGAACGGCGGTCTTCGAGGCGCTCGGCATCAAGCTCGAGAACCTGACCCTCGCCGACCTCGGCCGCGCCAAGAAGGTGATCGTCGACAAGGACAACACGACGATCATCGAAGGCGCCGGCAAGAGCGACGAGATCAAGGCGCGGATCGATCAGATCCGTCGCGAGATCGAGAACACCACCAGCGACTACGATCGCGAAAAGCTCGAGGAACGTCTCGCCAAGCTCTCCGGCGGCGTCGCCAAGGTGAACGTCGGTGCGGCGACCGAGAGCGAGATGAAGGAGAAGAAGGCGCGCGTCGAAGACGCGCTCCATGCGACTCGGGCTGCGGTCGAAGAGGGAATCCTCCCCGGCGGCGGCGTCGCTCTCCTCCGCGCTTCGGCGGCCGTCTCGCCGTCGGATTCGCTGACCGACGACCAGAAGGTCGGCTACCAGATCGTCGTTCGCGCCTGCCGCGCTCCGCTCACGATGATCGCCAACAACGCCGGCAAGGACGGCGGTATCGTCTGCGAGCGGGTCGTCGAGTCGAAGGGAAATCAGGGCTACAACGCGCTGACCGACGTCTACGAGGACCTGATCAAGGCGGGTGTCATCGATCCGGCCAAGGTCACCAAGACCGCGCTCGCCAACTCGGCCAGCGTCGCGACCCTGCTGCTGACCAGCGACGCTCTCGTCGCCGAGATGCCCAAGTCGGAAAAGAAGAAGGGTGGCGCCGGTCACGGCGGCGACTACGACATGTATTGATCTCGCGCTGACCGACGCGGCTCACCTCCGCTCGGACGATCAGCCGACCGAACGACGGCCCTCGGGGTTCCGCTGCGGATCCCGAGGGCCTTTTTCGTGCGCCGTCGCGATCCGGCGCGGCGGTCCTCGTCCCCCTCGTTTCGTCCGGTTCCGACCGGGGCAAATCGACGGTCGGCAGATAGAATGGATTCTCGCGGCGGTCGTTTCGGCCGGCGCCCTTTTCTTCGCCTGCGGCACCGATGCGATGTCGATGACTCCCGAGCGATTCGTCAGCGTGCTGCTCGATCTCGATATCGTCTCGTCCGTTCGCCTCGACTCGCTCCTCGATTCGCTTCCGTCCGAGTCGCGCGAAGGGCGTCTGGAAGCGATCGTGCGAGGGCTGATCGACCGGAAGTGGCTGACTCGCTTCCAGGCGCGCAAGATCCTGGCGTCCGAAGGCTCCGACCTTCTCCTGGGAAACTACCTGCTCTGCGATCGGATCGGCGCCGGTTCGATGGGGCAGGTCTTTCGGGCCAAGCATCGCCGAATGGATCGGATCGTCGCGGTCAAGGTGCTCGAGCCCGGAAGCGACGACGGCGATCAGCACTATCGCCGTTTCCTGCGCGAGGTACGGACCGCCGCCCGACTGGCTCACCCCAACATCGTCACCGCGCACGATGCCGACGAGTCCGGGGGACGCTGCTACCTGGTGATGGAGTATGTCGAAGGGGTCGACCTGATGACCGCGGTCCGACGCGACGGACCGCTGCCGGTCGCCAAGGCGATCGACTGTCTCCTTCAGGCGGCTCGCGGACTGCAGCATGCTCATAGTCACGGTCTGGTTCATCGGGACGTCAAACCGGCGAACCTGCTGTTGGCCGACAACGGAGTCGTCAAGCTGCTCGATCTCGGATTGGCGCGACTGACCGATCGCGAAAAGCGAAGCGAGGAGAGCGGCTCGCTCGACGGTTCGTCTCCGGGGCGTCTGGTCGGCACGGTCGACTACATGAGTCCCGAGCAGGCCGAAGATCCTCGGGCGGCCGATCGCCGCAGCGACATCTACTCGCTCGGCGCGACGCTCTGCTACCTGCTGACCGCCGAACCTCCCTATCCGCGCGAACATTGGTGGGGCGTTCTCGTCGCGCATCGGACCGAGCGGATTCCCGACCTGCGCCGCACGCGCCCCGACGTCCCGGCCGGACTGCAGAGTCTGTTCGAGAAGATGGTCGCCAAGCATCCCGACGATCGCTTCGCGACGATGGCCGATCTGATCGCGGCGCTCGCGCCGTTTGCCGAAGAGGCCGAGTTCGAGATGCGGGAAGAGGCGTCGGACGGCGATCAGGCTTCGGCCGACTCGAACGAGACGCGCGTCTTGGCGCTCGACGGAATGACGGAAGCGTCGGTCGATCGTCGTCGAGGGAGCGAAGCGGGGACGGCCGAGGCCGATCGGACCGTCTCGCCCCCGGGGCTCGACTTCGGCGCCTCCCGTTTCGTCGTCGTCCGTTTCGGCGCGGATGGCGTCCCTCGCCCCGTTCCGTTTCGCGACAAGACCGCTGCGTTGCCGGCGCTGCTGTATGTCGACAAGCAGCGCCGCGCCGTATTGGGAAACGACGCGCTCGACGGCGCACGCAACGATTCGCGTCATGCCGTCCGCGATCCCCTCGGCATGCTCCTCGACGATTCCTTTCCGCGTCCGATCTACGGGAGTGCGGTGCCGCCGACCGTCTGGGTCGGATTGGCGCTGCGCGGGATCGTCGATGCGCTCGCCTCCGAGCTGCCGACCGATCGGTTCACGGTCGCCGTTCCGAATCTGCTCGACGAACTGGGGCGAGGGGCCTTTCAGACGGCGGGCTACCTGGCCGGATTGCCGCAGATCGAACTGGCCAATCGATCGACCTGCCTGATCGTCGGCTGGTCGGCCGAGGCGGAACGAGCCGGTGAGGCGCCGCTCAGGACCGGCGAGGTGGTGCTGACGTTCGATCTCGGCGCCCGCTGCTGCGATCTCGGCCTCTTTCGTCGCGACGGCGAAACGTATCGGGCGATCGGACTCGGAGGAGATCTCCGTCTGGGATCCGATCTGTGGCACGCGCGCTTGGCCGACCATGCGGCGCGCGAGTTCCTGAAGCGATTCGGCGACGATCCGCACGAGGATCCCGAGACGTGGAACGAGCTGCTCGCTTCGGCCGAGCGAGCCAAGCGCGCCTTGAGTCGTGATGCCGAGACGGTGGTGACGGTCGAGCATGCGGGGCGTTCGCTCGACGTCACGATCCCGCGCACCTTGTTCAAGCGACTGACGCAAGATCTGACCGACCGGACCGCCTCGGTCGTCGACGAGCTGCTGGAGCGAGCCGGGCTCGAATGGAGCGGTGTCGATCGGGTCATTCTCGTCGGTGGCGGAGGCCGCATGTCGCTCATCCGCCGACTGCTGGCTCAGCGCTGGGGGCGCGAGCCGATCGTTCCTCCGTTCGCCGAAGCGGCGGTGGCGATCGGAGCCGCCTGGCTCGCCGACGATGCGCGGCGACGTCGCGCTGGGGAAGAGATCGTCGAGCGGGTGACCGAGGTGACGCCGCATGCGCTGGCGCATGTCGTCTCGGATCCCGACTCGGGGCGAAGCGAGACGAGGGTGCTGATTCCCCGCGGCTCCCCTCTTCCCGCCGTCTGTCGCCGAACCTTTCGGACGCTGCGCCCGGGACAGCGTCGGCTGAATCTGCTGTTGGTCGAAGGGGACGGGAGCGAACGAGGGGGAAGCGTTCCGCTCGGACGACTCTCGATCGACGAGTTGCCCGANNGCCCGAAGGGTTGCCGGTCGGTTCGGCGATCGAACTGACGCTCGCCTATCGCAAGGATGGTCGCCTGGCGGTCAGTTATGCCGTCGGCGGTCGAGTCGGCGTTCCGCGTCTGGAGCGAGCCCGCGGACTCGGCGCAACCGAGCGTTCCCTGTGGCGCGGCCGCATCGAAGGGGGAACCGTCTTCGATTCGGAAGAGATCGGATTCGCGGACGAGCGGTGATCGACCGTTCGCTCGGCGCAGGCGGGGAAGAGCCGATGAACCGGGGCTCGGTCGAGGCAAGAAACGCGGACGGCCCGCATCAAGGCGGGCCGTCGCGAGGTTCGTCAGCTCAAGCGGATGATCACCGCTTCCATTCGAGANNGCTTCGACCGAGACGAGCGGATTGATCGGGAGAACTCCGGACTGGATGCTGTTCGGGTTGAACAGCGTCGGCAGCGAGTTGGCTCGGTCGAGCCCTTCGAAGAAGTACTGGACCTGACCCCCGACGCGGAAGGCGATGTCGCGAGTCAGATGATAGGCCAGGTCGATGCGGCACTCGCCGACCGGGACGAAGGTCGAACCTTCCTTGGCCCGTTCGACCACGATGCCCGCACTGAAGTCCTCGTCGAAGATCACGTCCGAGGCGTAGTAGGTCTGCTTGTTGTAGGCCAGGAAGGTCGCGACATTCCCCGACACGGTCCAGCGACCGGTCTGGCGGAACATGCGGGCTCCGAGCGTGCCGCCGAACAGGTTGTTCTGCGACTCCTGCAGGAACCGACCGGTGTCGGTCAGCAGCGGATCGTTCAGACCGAACTGATCGGTGAAGATGTCCTGTCGCGTCTCGTCCTGGACATAGGCGTAACGAGCTCCGATGTACGGCTCGAAGTAGCCGCCGTTGCGAAGCCGCTGGCGAAAGACGCGGTTCAGTTCGTAGCTCTGGAACTTCGCCGCCATCTGCATCGGCGTGTCCATGTTCTCGGTGCGGCCACCGATGAACTGCGAGCCTTCCATCCGATTGATCGTCGCGGTCCAGCCGCAATCGTCTTCGGTCATGAAACCGAACTCGAAGCGGTTGCCCCAGACGGTGTGATTGAAGTTCGGAGCCCCCTGGCCGAAGACCGTCGTCGACTCGGGAGCGGTCAGACCGCCGGTCGTCCGGTCATACGTGAAGAAGACCCCCGTGGGCGGCTTCGGCTCGTCCGACAGCATGTTGTAGTCGACCGGCGCGAACATCTGCATGTCGTAGTTCATCAGCTGGTCGGACACGAACTCGAGGTTCTGTCCGGCTCCCACCGATGACGTCTGAGGTTCGAACGTCGCACCGACCGGGTCCATCGGACCTTGTGCATTCACCACGCCGCCCAAGAGCGCGACGATCGCCGTCAGCGAAGCGAGAAATCGTTTCAGCAACATGGTTGGGTCCCACGGGTTCGATGCACGTTCCGTCGGCGTGACGCTACGGACCGTAGCGATCCTCTTGTGACGGTAGTATCGGTTTTGATCGTTCTTGAAGTTGAACGAGAAATCCCGCTGGTTCGCGGAAATCGGCCTCGTTCGAGCTTCGGCGGGTGAGGTCGCAAGTCGTTCGGCTGCATCGAGTTGCAGCGGCGGGCNNTCGCGCGGAGCGTCCGGCCGATTTTCGGACCCGCCGGTCGGTCTCCGCAGGAGCCCGCTCCGAGCGGTGTCGGTTGTTCCAGTCAAGAGGAGTTTGTCGGCAGTTCCGGCCATGCCGCGACAAGATTAAGGTCGGAATTGCCCGGAGGAGCTCCTCGGTGCCTCCTCGGCCCGCAGCGTCAGCAAGGGGGCTCCGTGGAGTACCGACGTCGGGAGGAAGTTCGGCGGTGCATGCGATGACTCGACGAGAAGCGGCACCCCGGCGATTCGACCGAGTCGGCATGTCGAGCGATCGAGTTTCGCTCGCTCGGCGGATCGTCGCCGCGAACGGCGCCCGGTTTGGTTCGCGCCGTCGGCGATGCCTATACTGACGCGTTCGGGTCGTTCGCCCGTACGGCAAGGTCGAAGTCTCGGGAGGTCTCCATGCTCCGTTCGCGACGTTTCTGGTCCCGGTTCGGTTTGTGTCTCGCTGTCGGCGGCCTCTCGTTCGTCGTCGTCGCGGCGCCGGCAACGTGCTCGGCCCAGGAACCGGCGGCTCCGGTCGCCGAAGCCGAGGCGGGGAGTCAGGAGAAGCTCGAAAGCGACTTCATCCGCATTCGGCAGTCCGAGAGCGGAGCCCCGCTCGCGATGCAGACCGCCGTCGTCCGCTACGTCCGCTCCGACGGCCAAGGAGGCGAGGTCGCGGTCGATCTGATCGGCGTCGTCCACATCGGCGAGAAGGAGTACTACGAGGAGCTCAACAAGTCGTTCTCGCAGTACGACGCGTTGCTGTACGAGCTGGTCGCGCCGGAGGGGACGCGAGTCGAACGCGGCATGGAGCGAGGAGGGCCGGTCTCGGGTCTTCAGAACGGCATGAAGGACATGCTCGGTCTCGAGTTCCAGCTCGAACACATCGACTACCACCAGGCGAACTTCGTCCACGCCGACATGTCGCCCGAAGAGTTCGTCGAGAGCATGGAGAAGAACGACGAGAGCTTCATGAAGATGTTCTTCAAGATGATGGGCGCCTCGATGGCTCAGCAGGGAGCCGCCGGCGGCATGAGCGAAGGGGATCTCTTCGCCGCCATGTTCTCGAGCAATCCCGAGATGAAGCTGCGCCGCACGATGGCTCGGCAGCTTGCCGGAGCCGACATCGCGATGATCGCCTTCTCGGGGCGAGACGGTTCGACGATCATCCATCACCGCAATGCCAAGTGCTTCGAGATCCTTGATCGGGAGATCGCTGCCGGCAAGCGAAAGGTCGGCGTCTTCTACGGAGCCGGACATCTCGGCGACATGGAAAAGCGGCTCCTCGATCGTGGCTTCACGCGCGAAGGGGATCCCAAGTGGATGGTCGCCTGGAAGCTGACCGACGATGAGGAGCAGCTCCGGTCGCTGGAAAGCGACGAAACGACCGAGTCGACCGAAGCGGCGATCGAAGGAACCGAAGTCGACGGCAGCGAAGGGACGGTGATCCGTCAGGGCTCGCTGCGGCGCGGCAACGGAGGTTGGTTCCGTCGTCGCCGTCGCTGATCCGCACGCTCGAATCCGAACGCTTCAGGGGAGGACGTCTTCGGGCGGACTCCCCTGGTCGTTTTCCGACTCCTGCTCGGCCGCTCGCGATCTCGGAGGTCGCCGAACGTGAATCGCGACCGCACGATCACGAATGGAATCACGATCACCGGCAGCTCCGCTTCCGACGGCATCGGATCGGAGCGTCCCACCGAACTGACGCTCCTGACTCCTGGCGGTCGCTCGGCCGTTGCGGTCGTGTCGGTCGAGGGACCGCGCGCCGCGGCGCTCGTCGAGCAGCATGTCCAGCCGGCTCGCTCCGGTCGCTTCCCGCTCGAACTCGACCGACTGGTCTATGGCACCTGGCGATCGGCCGACCGGTCGGTCGGCGAAGATCTGATCGTCGTTCGGACCGGAGTCGACCGGTTCGAGATCCAAGGACACGGCGGTCTCGCCGCTCCCGAACGTCTGATCGCCGATCTCGAGCGTTCCGGTGGGGTGCGAGTCGATCCGTGACGGCGACTGGTGCGAGAATCGAGCGACACCGGCGCGGCCGAGGCACGGTGGCTCGCCGGTTCGACCGTCGGGCTGCGGGGCCGCCGATGGCTCGAAGACCGGGCGATGGACGTCCGGCCGGCGTCGGTGATCGACCGTTGGCTGACGCGCCTCGGCTCACTCGATCCCCCCTCGGCCGATCAGGTCGAAGGCGTGCTCGAGGAACTGCGTCGATCGATCGCCGGTGCCGCCGTTCTGCGCCGCCGACTCGTTCCGACCACGATCGCCATCGTGGGACCGGCGAACGCGGGCAAGAGTCGTCTGGCCAATGCGCTGCTCGGTTACGAACGCTCGCTCGTCTTCGATCGCCCCGGCACGACTCGCGATACGGTCGAGACCGACTGGTCGCTCGACGGCTGGCCGCTACGCCTGATCGATACGGCGGGGGAACGGCTCTCCGCCACCGACGACCTCGAACGCCTCGGTCAGCATCGGGGGGCGACGGCGGCCGCACGAGCCGATCTGGTGATCCGAGTCCTCCCGGCGGACGACTTCGAGCCATGGTCGTCGATCGAACCGCCGGATGATCGAACGATTGTGACGATCACCAAGGGGGATCTACTCCGCAAGGAACGAGGCGATCTTGCGGCGGACAAGGGAGCGATTCCCGTTGCGAAGGAACCGCCGATCGTGACCAGTTGCGTCGCGGAGCCGGGGATCGAGCCGCTCGAACGAGCGTTGCTCGAACGGCTGAATCGCGGCGCGGACGAGTTGACCGAGTCGACGGTCTTCACGAAACGCCAGCTGCAGGAAGCGAGTCTGGCGTTCGAGGGGTTGAAGTCAGGAGACTTATCGCGGGCGATCGCGGCGCTGCGGCGCTGGAAGTTCGACCCGTCCGCGCCGCAGCCCGAGCCGATCGATCCGACGGGATCGCTCTGAATCGAATCGCTTCGAATCGTCCCGAATCCGAGTTCGCCTCGCGTTCGAGGTCGTCCGCTCGGGTTCACTTACTGCCCCCTGGAGGNNGTCTTCTTCATCCGGGTTCTCGTTGGCCGTCCGACGGTCCCCTCTCGATTCGATCTCGGGGGAGCGCGAAGCCCGCGTCGAGTCGGTCAGATCGAGTCGATCAGATCTCTTCCCCTTCGATCAGCTTTTCCAGGCGGACGACCGCCATCGCCAGCTGATTCCATTCGATCATCATCTCGATCGATTCGAAGCAACCCGCCTCTTCCCGCCCGAATCCGATCTCGCTGACCCGCATCCAGCGATCGAAGCGAGTCATCGAGTCGAACCGCGCCAGGTCCTCGCGCTGATCCGGACTCAGACCGAGCTGGTCCGCATCGACGCTCGACCGCATCGTCAGATGAATGGTCCAGAGCGCCGCGCATCGCGCCTCTTCCGCCTGAACCACCACCCGCACGTCGCCGCTCGTCACGTAGAACTTCGCCATCGTTGATTCCTTTCGTGCTGCTTCTGTGTTCGCGATCGGGACGGGGATGGTTCTGGGGGAGGGACCAGGAAGTTCCGTTCTGCTGGCATCCGCTCCGCCATCACCCGTCACTCGTTCCTCGGCTGCTCTCAAGGATCGCGAACCGAGGGACACCTCCGGTCCCTCGCAGCCGATTTCTCGAGTTGATGAGCCGGAATCGAAGAGGTCGCTCGACAAGTTCTCTTCAGTTTCCCGAGATCGCTCGAATTGCCTCGCCGAGCCCGGTCTGAGATGAGCTACCGAGCGGCAAGCGATTCGACAGGTTCCATTTTCTGCCCGGTCGACCCACTTTCCGCAGTCGCAGCGCGCGAGTTCGGGTTCTGACAGACGACTCGCTGCGCGACGGTCCGAGTCGGCGTCAGAACTCGATTCCGCGCGAATCGGCTGAAGTCGCGCCGCACGATGCGCGGCGCGAAAACGAGACGATCGATCGGCCGAACGACGCCTGGCGATCGTCAATCACCGGCGGTTGCGGTTCCCGCAAAGCGTCACGCCCGAGCCGGTCCGTGACGTCTCGCGGATCGAACACGTCGCGACCCGAGTCTCGAGCCCATTGCCTCGAGCGCCCAGTGACTCACTCGAGCCGGACTCGGTCCATCCTCGTCAGCTCGTTTCGCGAGAGCGGCGCCGCGCGGCGAGCACCGGATCCTTCGTCAGCGGAAAGCTGACGCGACGCCCTGTTTCGGCGGCCTTGTAGAGCCCGAGGATGATTTCGACGGCGCGGCGCCCTTCGTTCCCGTCGCAGGTCAGCGGATTGCCGCCGCGAATCGCGCCGACGACTTCCTTGAAGAGGGCGGCATGACCGTGATGACCGATCGCCTTCGGATCGGCCGCACCTCCTCCGGTCGTCGTCCGTCCCGCCATCGCCTCGCGGATCTTGCGATCGCTCGCTCGCGGCCGAGCGAACTCCCAGAGCGTCAGGTCCTCTTCCTGCAGCACGGCCGAGCCGCCGTCGCCATGGATCTCGATTCGCTTGAGCGAACCGGGAAAGGCGGCGGTCGTCGCTTCGATCGTTCCGAGCGCCCCGTTGGCGAATCGAAGCGTCGCGACCGCCGTATCCTCGACCTCGATCCGCTCGTGCGCCAACGTGCCGGTGAACGCCGCGATCTCGGTGACCGGGCCCATGATCCAGGTCAGCAGATCGACGCTGTGGATCGCCTGGTTCATCAGCGCCCCGCCGCCGTCGAGATCCCAGGTGCCGCGCCAGGCGCCGCTGTCGTAATACTGCTGCGATCGATACCACTTCACGTAGGCATCGCCCAACGTCAGCCGACCGAACCGCTCCTGCTCGACCGCTTCCTTCAGGAGCCTCGCTGCGCGGTGAAAGCGGGACGGAAAGATCGTCGCCAACAGGACTCCCGCTCGCCGACACGCGTCGATCATCGCATCGCAACGCTTGAGCGTGATTTCGAGCGGTTTCTCGACGATCACGTGCTTCCCTGCCGCCGCGGCCGCCAAGGCCGGCTCCAGATGCGCCCCGCTGGGCGTCGCGATCGTCACGACATCCAGCCCGGGAGTCGCGAGAAATCGCTCGAGGTCGTCGTGAGCCGAACCGCCGAACTCGGCGGCCAATCGCTCGGCCGCCGGCAGCGTTCGGTTGAAGCAGGCGACCAGCTTCGCACCGCGAACGTCCGCGATCGCGCGGGCATGGAACTTCGAGATCATGCCGCAGCCGATGATGCCGAATCCGATCGCCATGTCGATTCCCCTCTGCTGCTCGTCGTTCGTCGCTCAATGCCGACGCGGTCGACGAGGTTAGTTCATCCGCCGATCGGCAACAACGACCGGCCGAGCGCGTCGGTCAACGGTGGAGAGAACGGCGAGCGACCGGGGTCGGTCGCACTACGGGGGGGCGCGGAGTGCCCCTGCGCTT
>DMPQ01000179.1 GCA_003455945.1 Planctomycetaceae bacterium | reverse complement strand
CCGCTCGACCTTCGCCCGCCGTTTCGCCGGCGCGGCGATGAGGCCCCTGCAGCGGAGCCTTCGGCGGCTCGACCGATTCGAAGTCCTCGTCGATGTCGAAGTAGTCGTCGTAGCGCGAGACGTAGCCCGGCTGCTTGCTCCGCTCCAGCTCTTCGCGGAACCCTTCGATCACCCGCTTCTGGATCATCTCGCGACAGGCCGAGTTGATCGGATGCGCGATGTCGGCGTAGAGCTTCAGTCGCCCTTCCAAGTCCTGATGTTCGCGTTCGTGCTTCAGCCGCGAACCGCACTGGTTGCAGTAGTTGGCTCGCAGATGATTCTTCGACCGGCAATGCGGACAGTGGCAGGTCAGCTTGCGACTGGGCATCGCCACGAACGGACCGTTGGTGCCGTCGATGATCTTCAGATCCCGGACGACGAACGCGTTGTCGAACGTGATGCTGCAGAAGCCCTGCAGTCGATCGTCCGAGTCTTCCATCAGCTTGATGCGTACTTCGGTGATCTCCACGGCGATCCCTCCCTCTCCTGCGATCCGTCCGTCATGGACTGTCCGTCGCCCGGCCGCTCAGCGGCCTGACGACCCGAACGCTCAGCTCGTGCGAACTCTGAAGCACGCGAGCCGCTCGCTGCGCCGCGGATCGGCCGGCGTACGCGGCAAAGCACGCACTCCCGCTTCCGCTGAGCAGCCATCCCAGACACCCGGTCCGTTCGAACGAACGACCGAGACGACCGACCCACTCGGTCAGTCCGCAGGCCGGCTCCGCCAGCCGATTGAACATACGGTGCGCGATCTCCTGCGGATTCTTGCTCCGCAGACTCGTGCAGAACTCGTCGCCGCATCGCGGCTGAGCCGGAACCGTGCAGCGACGATAGACATCGGCCGTTCCGAGACCGACCGGAGGTTTCACGACGACCAGGAAGAGATCGAGCGGGACCGGCAGCGGTTCGACCTGTTCTCCTCGCCCGCGACAGCGAGCGGTGCCGCCGACGACGAAGAACGGAATGTCGCTCCCGAGTTCCGCCGCCAGCTCCATCAGCCGAGCGCGATCCCAGTCGATCCCCCACAGGCGATTCGCGCCGCGAAGCGCCGCGGCCGCATCGCTCGAGCCTCCACCCAGACCGGCCTGGCTGGGAATCCGCTTGATCAGCGTCGCCCTTAACGGCCGCTCGATTCCGGCTCGTGTTCTCAGCAGCTCGAGCGCCCGCACGACCAGATTGTCGGCGCCGCTCGGCACGTCCGACTCGAGCGCGAGACCGCGGGAGTCGACGACGCGAAACTCGATCGGACCGTGCGACTCGTCCGACGGCTCGAGCACCAGCGTGTCGAACCAGGAGATCTCGGTCATCACCGTATCGAGAGCGTGATAGCCCGACGGCAATTTCCCGAGCAGCTCGAGAAAGAGATTCACCTTCGCCGGGGCCTGAATCACCATCGTGGTTGCCGCCTCGCGGAGCCGCTCAGCCCGAATTTCACCGGGTCTGATTCTATCGGTCGAGGCTAGCGGGTCAACGGAATTTCGTCCGAGCCGAACCTATCTCGCTGGTCGCCGCGACTTCGCGAAAACCACCGCGTCGGCGCGACAGACGCCGCCCCAGGTCAAGCGAGCAAGGTTCCGGACCTCTCGCGAGTCGAACCTCAACCGCCTCGGTTGTCGGTCTCCGGACGCCGCGCTCCGCAAGAACCGGTCGCAAACTACAATTCCCGCTCGGCGATCGGCGAAGGCCGTTCGTCGCCCTTGACCTTCGGACGTTCAGGAACCGTCGATGAGTTCGTACCGGCATGTGATCGCTACCGGCTTCTTCATGGGAGCCGCCGACGTCGTGCCGGGAGTTTCCGGAGGAACCGTGGCGCTCCTGAGCGGCCACTACTCGCGACTGATCAACGCGATTCGAGGCTTCGGGCCGGCGCTGCTCGGGGACCTGCTGCGAGGTCGCTTCGCCGCCGCCGCACAGCGGATCGATCTCCATTTTCTCGTTGCTCTCGTTTCGGGGCTCGTCGTCGGATTCGCCCTGTCGCTGCTGACCATCAAGCGTCTGCTCGAGACCGACGCGACTCGCGGAACGACGCTCGCGCTGTTCGCCGGACTGATCGTCTCGAGCGCCTTGCTGCTCGCTCGCGAACTGCGCGAGACGGATCGCCGCAGCGTGACTCGCAATTACCTGGCCGGCGCGATCGGGATCGTCATCGCTGCCGCGATCGGTCTGCTTCCCGAAGCGGGAGTCCAATCGGCGCCGAGTCTGCCGTTCCTGTTTCTCTGCGGAGCGATCGGGATCTGCGCGATGATCCTGCCGGGGATCAGCGGAGCGATGATCCTGTTGCTGATCGGCGTCTATCCGTACCTGATCGGCATGCCGCACAAGCTGTTGCACGGCGAAGCATCGGAGGCGATTCCGGTGATCCTGGTTTTCGGAGCGGGCTGCGCGACCGGGCTGATTCTCTTCAGTCGCGTGCTGCACTGGCTGCTCGAACGGCATCGCTCGGTCACCACCGCTCTGCTCGTCGGACTGATGATCGGTTCGGTCGTTCGCCTGTGGCCCTTCCGCGAAGCGATTCCCGCCGATGCTCACGAGAGGCACGACGCCAGTGCGGCGTGGCTGCTCCCCGATCCCGGAGCGATCGAGACCTGGACGGCGCTCGCGGCGTTCGTCGTCGGCATCGTCGTCGTGATCGCCATCCATGTCTGGGCGACTCGCCGAGCTGCCGCCGTCTCGACGTCGCCGGAC
>DMPQ01000008.1 GCA_003455945.1 Planctomycetaceae bacterium | reverse complement strand
GATCGAAGTCGCTTCGGCGATCGAGGCGGGGGGGCGATCGACCTGCGCCGTTTCGACCGACGGACGTTCGGCAACCGCGATCGACAGGACAAGCAGACCGCCGAGCGCCAGGACCGCTCCCCACGGCCCCGCCACCTGCAACGACCTCGGATAGGGATCGGCAACGGCCGCACGAATCGGCTCGGCCACCTGACGTTCGCCACGGAGGCTCGCCTCGGCGGCCTCCATGCGAGTCGCGACGAGGACTCGATCGGCAAATCCTTCCGGCAGCGGCAAGGTGCGCGGGAAGTCGTCGAAACGGTCGACCAGTCGCTGCGTCGCGGTCAGCGTCGCCGCACAGTCGTCACAACGCGACGCGTGGCGCAACAGCGAAGCGTCATCGCGAGGGTCCTCGCGACGATCGAGCAGCTGATGGATCCGTTCCTCAAATCTGTCGCAGTTCATGATGCGATTCCCGAATCGCGCCGCGGGCCTTGAGTCGTTCGATCATCTGGATCCGCGCCCGGCGGACCCACGTCTTGACGGTTCCCAGGGGGACTTCGAGCCACTCGGCGATCTGGGCGTACGAGAGGCCTCGTTCGTGAAAGCCGAGAAAGGCATGGCGGTATTTCGGAGTCACTTCGTCGAGGGCGAGACGGATCTCCTCATCGATCTGCCGGACCTCCTGCCCACCCAGGTCCCCTCCGACGACATTCGGCTCGTCCAGTTCGACCCAGCGCGGCGAGGCGGCTCGTTTCGCCAGTCGCGTCCGGCAGCGATTGCCGGCGATCGCCATCAACCACGGCTCGAACGGTCGCGTCGAGTCCCAACGTTCGAGACTCCGGAACATCCGGACCATCGTCTCCTGCGCCGCATCTTCGGCATCCTGGCGATGACCGAGCATTCGGACACAGAGCGCCAGCACCCGAGGCGCATACCGATCGACGAGACATCGCATCGATGCCTCGTCTCCGGCGCGACAGGCCGCGACGAGTCCGCGAAGTTCGTCATCCACGGGTCGGTCCCCCGATGTTCCGTAGTTCGTTACCGTCGACCGAGCCGCTCGGTTTCGTTTCCCGACGAGAATTTCCCGGCGCGGCAGGACGGATCGGGATTCACGGCCGATCGTCCGATCTTGGAAGGGGTCTCGAAAAAGGGGCGAGAAAACGCCCCGACGACGGCTCGCGAATCCGGGCGATGATCGCGCCCCGAAACGACGCAAGGGACCGATCTCTCGGTCCCTTGGCATCCGTTCCCAGTCGCCGATCGATCGGGTCGCCGAGCAGCGCGGCGCCTCGGCGGCTCTGTGGATCAGTGGAACAGCGGCTCAGTGGATCAGCGGCGATTGAAGAACTTGCGAAGCATCTGCGAAGCGGCATCGCGCGAGTCGACGCTGTCCGAGTTGCCGCGCGACGGCAGCTTCCCCGGCTCCAGCCCCTTGGGCTGATCTTCCTTCCGCTTCCGTTCCTTGTCTTCTCGCGCCTGGCGGGCTTCCTGGCTGAGCTGTTCGAGCAGCAACCGCTCCGTCTCGTCGAGCATGAACTGCTTGGTTTCCGAGTTCGGGCGACGGACTTCCTGCTCTTCCTGCGGCTGCTGCGTCAGCCAGTCGGTGATGCTCTCCTCGTCCAGATCGTCGCTGCCGGCCGCTGCGGTCCGAGCCGCCGCTTCCTTGACCCCTTCGACCTTCGGTTTCTTCGAACCGGCCACCGAATGATCGATGACGATCTCGAAGGCCAGACGTCCGACGCGCACCTGATCGCCGACCTTCAGCGGCACTTCGCCGACGACCCGCTGCTCGTTCAGATAGGTTCCGTTGCGGCTCTCGAGGTCCCGCAACACGACTCGCCCTTCCTGGACGACGACCGAGCAGTGAGCGCGACTCACCAGATCGCTCTGCGGCTTCAGATGAGCCGTGTCCCCTCGGCCGATGATGAACTCCGGAACTCCGATCTTGATCAGCTTTCCGTCGTTCTTGCCTCCGATGACCTTCAGGAAAACCTGCATGACCGTACGTTCCTTTGCTGTTGGCCGACGGCTGCCTTCGTCAGGCGGTGCGAGCCGCGGAGACAAGCTCCGGGCCGACCTGGTCCCGAACGATGCTGGATGAGAGGACGATTGCGTTGATGCGAAAGCCCCGCCTTGCCAACCGGTCCCTCCGTTCTCGGATCGCGTCGGATGACGCGACGATCGAAGAACGGCTTGGTCGAACTGTCGATGCACGCTGCCGACCGGCCCGAAGCGAATGCCCGAACCTGCCGGCCGATTCGCGACCGCGATGACTCGCGATCGCCCCCGAAATCGAAGTGCGAATGATAACCGCCCCCGAACGGCGCGTCAAAAAAACGCAAGCCGCTCGGTCACCTGATCATTCTAGCGACGACCGGTCCAGGATCGAGCAAGGAATCGCTCCCGTTCCCAGCGATCGGCGGCCGATCGTTCCTGCTCGGTCAGCTCGGATCCGGCCCATTCGATCTCGATCGCGTGACCGATCAGGTCGCCGAGCGCAGCGATCGCCGCACGAACCCGNNGCTTCCTTCAACGGCGGTCGATCCTCCCTTGTCGCTCCGACCGGACTGGGCGATCAGATCCCAGACCCCAGGGAGCTCCGGAGCGAACCGGGAACGGCCGAGAAGCAGACTGCCGTGCTGCAGCATCGCCGTCCGCGTCCGGCGCTGCGCACTGCCGAGCACCTTGTAGCCNNCGCCGCTGGAAGCAGAGAAACGGCTCGTCATCCTGAGGCAGACCGGGATGGAGCCGTGCCGAGCTCAGGCCGAGTTGCCGGAGCCAGCCGACGATCGCGCCATGAATCCGATCGTAAAGCTCTCGATGCGCCGCCGCCCAGCGATCCCGGATCGGCAGCACGAGGGAGTAGGTCAGCTCGCGATCATGCACGATCGCCCCCCCGCCCGTCACGCGCCGCACGACGGGAATCGAACCGCTGGCGTCGTGCAGTCGCCGATCGGCCAGCGGCTGGAAGTAGCCGAGCGACAAGGTCGGTTCGCGCCATCGGTAGAAACGCAGGCAGGGGCGGCCTCCGTCGCCGACCCCTTCCAGCAGCGCCTCGTCGACCGCCATGTTCCGCGCGCCGGAAGCCGGCGCGTCGATCAGGAGCCTTCCGTCGCCCATCGGACCACCGGCTTGCGAGCCGCCGTGACCTCATCCGGACGACGGATCACCGTCGTCGTCGGGGCGGCATGCACCAGATCGGGATCCTCTTCCGTGATCCGGAAGAGCGCTTCACAGAACGCGTCGAGCGTTTCCTTGCTCTCGGTCTCGGTCGGCTCGATCATCAGCGCTTCGGGAACGGTCAGCGGGAAGTAGACCGTCGGAGCATGGAAGCCGTAGTCGAGCAGACGCTTGGCGATGTCCATCGCCGAGATGCCGCGCGTCTTCTTCAGCTGCTCGGCCGACGCGACGAACTCGTGCATGCAGCGGTCGCCGTGCGGGACCGGCAGGATATGGCGAATCCGCGCCAGCAGGTAGTTCGCGTTCAGCACCGCCTGTTCCGACACCTGACGCAACCCGTCCGGGCCGTGAGTCAGCAGGTAGCAGTACGCCCGAACCAGCACGCCGACATTGCCGAAGAAGCTGCGGACCTGACCGATCGACTTCGGTCGATCGCGATCGATCGCATACCCGTCCGCCGTCCGGATGACGATCGGATCGGGCAGATACGGTCCGAGCGCCTCCGAGACGCAGATCGGTCCCGCCCCCGGTCCGCCGCCGCCGTGCGGCCCGCTGAACGTCTTGTGCGGATTGAAGTGCATCATGTCGGCGCCGAAGTCGCCGGGGCGAGCGACGCCGAGGATCGCGTTCATGTTCGCACCGTCCAGGTAGATCAACCCGCCGCGAGCGTGAACGCGACGAGCCACTTCGGCGACCTGGCGATCGAAGAGCCCGAGCGTGCTCGGGTTGGTGATCATGAAGACGGCGATCTCGTCGTCGAGCTTCGCGTCGAGATCATCCAGGTCAACGCAACCGTCGGCGTCGGTCCGGACGGTGATCGCCTGGAATCCGGCGATCACGGCGCTCGCCGGGTTGGTGCCGTGGGCGCTGTCCGGAGCGAGCACCTTGGTCCGCTTCTCGCCTCGGTCGCGGAAGTAGGCGGCGGCGGTCATCAGCGCCGCCAGCTCGCCGTGCGCGCCGGCTGCCGGATGGAGCGAGACGCACGGAAGCCCCGACACCTCACCGAGCATCCGCTGCAGTTCGAACAGCAGTTGCAGGATCCCCTGCAGCGTCGATTCGGGCTGCAGCGGATGAACGTCGGCCATCCCCGGCAGACCGGCGAGACGCTCGTTCCGCTTCGGGTTGTACTTCATCGTGCACGAACCGAGCGGATAGAAGTGCGTGTCGACCGACATGTTCAGGGTCGACAGGTTCGTGAAATGGCGCACCACATCCGGTTCGGCGAGCTCGGGGAGCGCCGGAGGGGCAGCCGCGAGTGCGTCGGCCGGGAACAGCTCGTCGAGCGGACGTTCGCCGGGAAGGTCGGCCGCCGGATAGCGGGCGGCTCGACGACCGGGCTTCGACAGTTCGCTCAACAGACGGGTCGCGAGACGATTGCGCATCGGTTCAGACTCCTACTCCGTGAGCGGCAAGGACTTCGGCCAGTCGATCGATCTCCTGACGCGTCCGCTTCTCGGTGACCGCCACCAGCAGCGCGTCGGCCAGATCGGGGTCGTCGCTCCCCAGCGGCACGCCGACCAGAAGACCGCGCTCGAGCCCTTCGCGAATCCGCTCGTCAGGATCACCATCCGGATCCCGGACGACGAACTCCTTGAAGAACGGGGCGTTGCCGAGTCGCTTCCACCCCGCTTCGACCAACCGCTCGGCGGCGTAATGCGCCTTGCGGGTGCAGTTCTCGGCCACCTCGCGCAGCCCCTGAGGACCGAGCAGCGACAGGTAGATCGCGGCTCGCAGCGCGAACAGCCCCTGGTTGGTGCAGACGTTGCTCGTCGCCTTGTCGCGACGGATGTGCTGCTCGCGCGTCTGGAGCGTCAGCACCCAGCAGCGCTTGTCCCCTTCGCCGATCGTCTGACCGGCGATCCGCCCGGGCATGCGCCGCATGAACGCCTCGCGGCACGCGAGGATCCCCAGATACGGTCCGCCGAACAGGAGCGGGTTGCCGAGCGCCTGCCCCTCGGCCACCGCGATGTCGACACCGAGATCGCCGGGGCGAGACAACAACCCCAGGCTGATCGGATCGAAGACCTGGACGACGAAGATCCCGCGCTCGCGACAGGCGGCGACGAGCGCCCGCACCTCTTCCAGACAGCCGAAGAAGTTCGGGTGCTGGATGACCAGACAGGCGGTCCGCTCGTCGAGCATCGAGACGGCGTTCGCGACGTCGATCGTTTCGCCCGAGCGAGGCACGACGGCGACTTCGCAGCCGAGCGGCTCGAGATAGGTCGACAGGACGCGACGATACTGCGGGTTGACCGTCCCCGCGACGACGACTCGCCCTTCGCGCTTCGCCGCGACTCGGCACATCAGCACTCCTTCGATCGTCGCCGTCGCGCCGTCGTAGAGGCTGGCGTTCGAGACGTCCATGCCGGTCAGCTGACAGATCAGCGACTGGTACTCGAACATCGCCTGCAGATTGCCCTGACTGACCTCGGGCTGATACGGCGTGTACGAGGTGTAGAACTCGCCGCGCGAGGCAAGCTGATCGACGACCGCCGGAATGAAGTGGTCGTAGGCGCCGCCGCCGAGGAAACAGACGGTGTTGCCGGCGTGGCGGTCGGCCGCCGCCAGCTCCTGCATCCGCGCGGTCAGCTCGATCTCGGTCAGCGCCGGCGGCAGATCGAGCGGCCGTCGCATCCGCAGCTCGGCCGGAATCGTCTCGAACAGTTCGTCGATCGCCCCGACGCCGATCGCCGCGAGCATGTCGGCGATGTCGTCCGGAGTATTGAAGAAGTAGCCCATCAGTTCCTCGATCGTCATCCGACCGCAACGGCGCGGTCCCGCCTCCGCAAGCGGTCGAACGACCGCTCGCGGCTCCGATTCGCGATCGCTCGGCGAAGCGCTCCCGGACACTTCGCCCCGTTCGCTCAGTGCGATTCGCCGCACTGCTTTTCGTAAGCCGCCAAGTCCATCAGCTTCGACAAGGCCGCCTCGTCGGACAGCTTGACCTTGATCATCCATCCCTGACCGTAGGCATCGGTGCCGAGGACTTCGAGCGAGTCGGCCAGCGCGTCGTTGACCGCGACGATCTCGCCGTCGACCGGGCTGTACAGGGGACTGACCGCCTTCACCGACTCGACTTCACCGAACTCNNTTGCCGGCGGTCGCCTTGGCGCCGACCTTGGGGAGCTCGATGTAGACCAGGTCGGTCAGCTGCTCGACCGCGAACGGCGAGATGCCGATGGTGGCGACCCGATTGCCGCCGACCGACTCGACCGCCACCCACTCGTGCGTTTCGGCGAACAGGAGTTTGCTGGGATCCACGCGCATGCCCTCTCGAAGGTTCTCAGACCGAACGACGATAGAAAGGAAGTTCGACGACTCGGGCCGCATGCAGCGATCCGCGAATGTCGACCGACAGCTCGGACCCGACGGCAGCCGCGTCGGCCTGGACATAGGCCATCGCGATCGGAGCCTGAAGGGTCGGCGAAAAGGTACCGCTGGTGACGACGCCGATCGTCGCGTCGCCGCGACGGACCTCGGCCCCTTCACGNNACCGGACGGCGATCGGCCAGACGCAACCCGACGCGAACCGGCAACTCGCCGCGCTCCTTCGCCGCGACGATCGAGTCGCGACCGATGAAGTTCCGATCCGCTCCCTGGATCGCGAACTCGAGTCCGGCACACGCGGCGTTGCGTTCCTCGGTCAGTTCGTGACCGTAGAGCGGCATGCCCGCTTCCAAACGCAGCGTGTCGCGAGCGCCGAGACCGGCAGGAGCGATCCCGTCGGGCGCCCCGATCTCCATCAGCCGATCCCAGACTCCTTCGGCGACGCCGGCCGGCACGATCAGTTCGACTCCGTCCTCGCCGGTGTAGCC
>DMPQ01000269.1 GCA_003455945.1 Planctomycetaceae bacterium | reverse complement strand
CTTCAAGAAGTTCAACGACACCTGGGGGCATCTGGCCGGCGACTTCGTCCTGCAGCAGGTGGCCCGCACCTTGACGGCAACGGTCCGCGATTCGGACTTGCTGGTGCGCCTGGGGGGCGAGGAGCTGGCGGTCGTGATGCCGAGCACGTCGATCGACGACGGCGCCAAGGCGGCGATGCGTTTCGGCCAGGCGGTCCGATCGGCGCGTTTCGATTTCGAGGGACAGCGACTCCAGGTCTCGGTCAGCATCGGAGTCGCGCAGGCGATCGAAGAGGACTCGGTCACCTCGCTGATCCAGCGGGCGGATGAGGCGATGTATGCGGCGAAGCAGAACGGCCGCGATCGCTCCTGGTTTCACGACGGTCGCGCTTGTCGGCCGGCAGGGGACGAACCGGCTCGTCTGGACCTCGCCTCGCGCGGCGGCGTTCCGAAGCAGCTGGAATCGGTCTGCGACGGCCTGCGCGAGCGACTGATCCAGGTGACCCGCCGTTGAGCCCGATCTTCGCGGCTCGGCGAAGCGGCATCTCGCGAGGCCCGAGCGATCAGCGCCGCTCGCCGAACTTCAGCCGCGTGAACTCCTCGACGCGCCCTCGAATCGCCGGCTCGACCGGCAATCGCTCCATGCTGCTGGCGCCGTAGAAGCCGACGACCCCCTCGGTCCGATCGAGCACGTACTGTGCGTCGGCCGGTTCGGCGATCGGGCCGCCATGACAGAGGACCAGGATTTCGGGGCGGACGCGTCGAGCGGCGTCGGCCATCGCCTGGACCGCATCGACCGCCTCGTCGAGCGTCACGGCGGTCTCCGCGCCGATCATCCCCTTGGTCGTCAGCCCCAGATGCGGAATCAGGATGTCGGCTCCCGCTTCCGCCAGCGCCGCTGCCTGATCCGGATCGAAGCAGTAGGGAGTCGTCAGCAGATCCATTTCGTGCGCGATCCGAACCAGATCGATTTCGTGGCCGAAGCCCATGTCGGTCTCTTCGAGCTGCCGACGAAAGGTGCCGTCGATCAGGCCGACCGTCGGAAAGTTCTGGATTCCCGAGAACCCGGCAGCATCGATCTGCTTCAGGAAGAGCTTCATGATCCGGAACGGATCGGTGCCGCAAACGCCGGCGAGCACCGGCGTGTCGCGAACGACCGGCAACACCTCGCCGGCCATCTCGAGCACGATCCCGTTGGCGTCGCCGTAAGGCATCAGACCGGCGAGCGAACCTCGCCCCGCCATCCGAAAACGCCCCGAGTTGTAGATCACCAGCAGATCGATCCCCCCAGCTTCCGACAGCTTGGCGCTGATCCCGGTCCCCGCACCTCCGCCGATGATCGGACGACCGGAGGCCACCTTGGCTCGAAGCCGCTGAAGGATCGCCGACCGTTGGTGGAGCGCCATGGAGTCCCTTTCGGTGGAAGCGAGAGCGGCTGATCGATGACGGGGTGGGAGTCGTCTTGCGATCGGAATCGCGACCGCGAGAGCCGGTCCGAACTCGCCACCCTAAGCGGCGCCGGGAGGCGGGGGCAAGGGGGAGGTGAACGCGAGCGAGCCCGGGGAGCGGTCGACCTCCCATGCCCGAAGCGCTGCCGAAAGCAATTCGACCTCATGCGGCAGACGGCCGGCGACATCATTCATCTCGAACCGATCGTCCGGCTTGACGAAGAGCGACGCCGTTCCGGAACGATCGAGCGTCAGCAGCCAATGCACCGTCCGGATCGACGCGCCGTTCGAGGTGCTCCAGAAGAGACGGTCCGGTCCGGTCGGACGGAGGTCGCGTCGACAGGCAGACCAGGGATCGAGTCGTTCGGTCGAAGGCGGTTCCGGACCGAGCCGAGCCGAGAACGCTTCCGATTCGAGCAGTGCAGAGAGCTCCTCGAGCGAACCGAGACGATCGACGCGCAGGCCCGCATCGTCAGGAGCGGTCGCGATCAGAACCGGCACCTGCAGCGTTTCGTCCCCCGCTCGATCGAAGTCGCCGCAGGGGCCATGCAGCCCGGTCGCGAAACCTCGGGTGCCGACGACGACCAACCGCACGGCGCCCGACGGTCCGTCCGCCGATTCCGCATCATCCGCAGCGAGCGCTTCGAGGCCGTCTCGCAGGAACTCGATCGCCGCATCCCAGACTCGGACCTGCGCCGCGTAGGCGAGCTGCAGTCGAAAGCGAGCATCTTCCGCCGCGGCCGGATCGAGCTTCGTCGGATCGAGGTCGACCGGCGGAGCGAGCCACTCTCCCGGTTCCGGATCGTCGTCGTCCCGCAACTCCTGCTGCAGATCCAGCGGTGCGTCCCAGATGCGAGCGGGACCGGAGAGATGAACCCATGTCAGACCGTCTGCGCCGCGGCGTTCGAGCGTGCGGAGCACGCCGCCGATCTTCCGCAAGGCGTCGGTCGAGTCGAGGTCGGCGGCGCGGGCTTGTCCGGACGACGCATCGTCCTTCAGCAGGATCGTGTCGAATCCGGAGCGCCGCCCCAGTTCGCCGATCGACGGTTCGTCGGTCACCAGACGACAGTTCACGCCGCGTCCGATCAGACGGCGCGCGAGAGAATCGGTTGCGGCGACCGCTCCCGGAACGACTTGCCAGCACCGCGCGAGCGTCTCGGTCGGATCGATCGACGGCGCGAAGACCCGTTCGAAGAGCATCGCATCGGCGGCGAGAGCATCGAATCCGGGAGTCGGAAACCAGGTGTTGCCGTACGGCCCGAGAAACGACGAGGCGAGGCCGTCGAGCGAAACGACGACGAGCGGGCGATTCTCGGCGGAACGGTCGGTCATTCGTTGAGTCCGGTGGATGCCGTCTTCATGCGGCGAGCGAGCTGTGGCATCGTAGTGAGGCGCAGCGGGGCGAATCGGTTCGTGCCGAAGTCCCTCAGCTCACCCGCCGGCGACCGGAGGACCGGCGTCGAGCGGAAAGCGAACTCTCTCGCTCCCGAAGGAGAAACGAGCCGGTGATCGCCTACGATCGTGATCGACTGATGGAACTGGTGCGCCGAACCGCTCTGCAGTTCGGCGAATTCCGACTCGNNCCCTCGTACTACCTCGATTGTCGGAAGCTGACCCTGACGGCGGAAGGGGCGTTGCAGGTCGCTGCCGGCATGCTCGACAAGCTCGACAAGCTCGACGGCCGCCGGCCGGACCAAGTCGGCGGTATGGCGATCGGAGCCGATCCGATCACGGCCGCCATCATCACGCTCGATGCGGTGCGCGGCGGCGGGCTGAAGGGATTCATCGTCCGCAAGGAAGCCAAGGGGCACGGGACCGGCCGGGATGTCGAAGGTCCGATCGCGCCGGGAGAGCGAGTCGTCGTCGTCGAAGATGTCGTCACGACCGGCGGCAGTTCGATCGCGGCGATCGAGAAGCTGCGGAACTTCGGAGTGACGGTCGAGCGGGTGTTGGCGATCATCGATCGTCAGGCCGGGGGACGCGAAGCGTTCGCGGCCGNNTCTCGAACCTTAAGGAGTCGAGTCGCTCGGCAAACGGCCCGGTGACGGTCGGCGAAGGAAGCATCGAACGGCAAGAGACGCGACGACGTGCGGCGGTTCGTCTTGAGACGAATCGCCCCTTCGCCTACCGTTCCCCTTCATGGCGACCTCCCTCCACCAACAGCTCAAGGCCGCATACGCCGAACGATTCGGCGGCTCGACGGAAGTGTCGGTCGAGCGGTTTCGGATCGACGTCCGCGCGCCCGATCGACTGTACGAGATCCAGCAGGCGGGCCTCGCCGCTCTGCGAGACAAGACGCGGCGTCTGATCCGGCGTCACGACGTGACGATCGTCAAGCCGATCGTCCGTCGCAAGCGACTGGNNGACTCGAAACCCCCGATGGCCCGGTCCTGTCGAGTCGCTCGAGCCCGAAACGGGGTGTCTGGTGGCATGCGTTTCGCGAGCTGATCGCGCTTCGCAGTCTGTTTCCGCATCGACGTCTGGCGATCGATCTGGTGTTGGTCGACATCGATGAACTCCGAGTTCCCAAGCCTCGCAGGCGCTTTCGCGGCAAGGACTTCGAGGTCGTCGATCGAGTCCTGACGGAGGTCGTCGAGACGAGATCGATCGGGACGGTCGCCGATGTCGCGTCGCTCTTGCCGGGGCCCCTCCCCGAGTCCTTCGACACCGGTGGGCTGGCGGAGGCTTGGGGGATCGCTCGGCACGAGACTCAGACGATCGCGTACTTTCTGCGCGAGGTCGGGGCGATCACGATCGACGGCAAGCAGGGGCGATCGCTGCGGTATCGAACGACGGTCGAGAAGCGGTCGCGCACTCCTGCCGTTCGACGCAAACGGACCAAGCCGGCAGCGTGATGACCGATCAAGAAACGAAGCGGGGCCCGATCGGATCGGGCCCCGTCATTCGTTTTCGCAGCGACGGAACTTGCGTCACGCCTTGGCCCGCGACCGGCTCTCGCGCAGTCCGCGGCTGAGGATATCCCTCAGGAAAGGCGAGTAGTCCTCGTAACGGACCTCGTCCGGAGCCCCATCGGCGAACTGATAGATGGCGTCTCGCGGCTTCTTGCCTAGGGCGATCAGCGTCGAGCTGATCGTCGCCAGCTGAGGTTCGCGACGGACCATCGTCGGGCGACCGGGAGGGGAGGGGCTGCGAGCGAAGACCTTGCTCGCGACCGCCAGGAACTTCACCGGCGAATCGAGCGTCTGGAGCGTCAGCAGGCGCTGAGCCATGCCGACTCGCTCGTCCCGGGTGTCGTCCAGATCGCCGTTGCCGATCACGCTCAGCCCTTCGGTCAACGGCTGCGCCTCGATGTCGGCACCGCCATGAACCGCCCAGCCGTTGTCGAAGTCGGCGATGATGAAGTTCACGCCGTCATAGAGCCCGGTCTCGAGCTCGGTCATCGCCATGTCGAGAGCCCGACGGGCGCCCGAACAGCGGAGGAGTTCGCGACAGAGCTTGGTTCGGGAACGGGTCGGAGCGGCACTCATGTACTTGCGACGCTTCGTCGCGCCGACAAGCAGACCATGCTGATTGACCCCGAGCCACGTTCCGCCCGACTTGCGATCGAGGCTGGCAAGGACGCGAGGTTTACCCGATTGGATCGAAGGTGCCTGATAGTTGAGGTCCGGCCGGTCGTCGAGGTTGTAGGCTGCTAGAATGGGGGATTCCGGTACCAGTTGGTACAGGATGGCCAAGAGACTCATACGTGTCTTTCTGTTCAGAGCGACGGATGGGATTCAGGCCCGCATGCCCAACAATGTAGGAGTTGCCGTGGTGGTGTGACACCCTTGAGTGAGGGATGCAGGTCTGTTTTGGAGGTTGTGAGGGGGACGCGACTCGGGCAAGTCGCGGAAGCGGGGAAGAGGCGAGCAAGTCCCGAAAAAAACGGGGTGAGCCCCCTCGCGCCGACCACCACAAGTCGCTCGAAACGCTGGGGGAAACCTGTCGGTCGTTGTCGAGGCCGGAAGTTCGCGAGGTTTCGGGACTGTCGGTCGGCGAGACCTTGCCGCAAACGGCGTTTCTGACGCCCCGCGTTCTGATATACTGCCCCCAACGGCGTCGCCTATGGTCCGCACGCCTTGCGCCCTCCGAACTCCGAGTGGCTCCGGACGGCCGATCTGCCGAAACGTCCGTGTCGTCATGGCGAGGGACGAAGGGGAACGCCGAACTACTTCGGCGCCGCGATCGGAGAGTCGATCGTCATCGGCCGAGNNTCCCGCATCGTGGCGGGGAGCGACACCGGAGGGAGATTCACGGTCGCTCGGGCGAACTTCCCTGAACCAAGGCTGACGTGACACGACTCTCCGAAGCGAGAGGGATCCGGTCTCGACCGTGTCAGCTCGCCCCCCGTCTCGCATGCTTCTCCCCGGCGAGACGAACGCTTTCCGAAGAGCAGCATCTCATGGCATCGACGATTCCCGGTTCGGCAGCCGTCGGGCAACCCCGTCCGCGCGAGAACGCACGACGGGTGCTCGGGATCAAGGTGCTCGGCACCGGCGCGTATGTCCCCGAGCGGCTGGTCCGAAACGAGGATCTCGCCGATCTCGGCTGCGACAGCGAGTGGATCGTCCAGCGGACCGGCATTCTCGAACGCCGCCATGCCGGCCCCGATGAAGCGACCAGCGATCTGGCGTACCAGGCGATGGTCCGCTGTCTGGACGCGGCCGGAGTCGCTGCGTCCGAGGTCGATCTGATTTTCGTCGCGACGATGACTCCCGATCACGCGACCCCTTCGACCGCCTGCATCCTGCAGGCTCGGCTCGGCGCGATCCATGCCGCTGCGATGGACCTGAATGCCGCCTGTTCGGGCTTCACCTACGCGCTGATCACCGCCGCCAACTTCGTGCGAGCCGGCGCCTACCGACGCGTGCTCGTCGTCGGTGCGGATGTGATGAGTCGGGTGATCAACCCGAAGGACGTGAAGACCTACCCGTTGTTCGGCGACGGCGCCGGGGCGGTCCTGATCGGGCCCGCCGATTCCGGCAGCGAGCCGGCCGAGTCGACCGACGAGGTCGGCATTCTCGCCTATCAGCTGGGAGCGGACGGGAGCGGTGGCGATCTGCTGAAGGTCCCCGCCTGCGGCTCGCGCGAACCGGTCACGCAGGCCGCTCTCGAGCAGGAACGCCAGTACCTTCAGATGGACGGACGCCCCGTCTTCAAATGGGCCGTCCGACTGGTCGCCGAATCGATCGTCAGTCTGACCGAAGAAGCGGGGCTGACGTTGCGGGACATCGCGCTGGTGATCCTGCACCAAGCGAACATCCGGATCATCGATGCGGCGGTTTCGGATCTGAGCTTGCCGGCCGAAAAGGTCTTCGTGAATCTCGATCGCTTCGGGAACACGTCGGCCGCCAGCATCCCGATCGCCCTCGACGAAGCGGTGCGGCAGGGGAGGGTGTAGCGAGGCGATCGCGTGCTGATGTGCGGCTTCGGAGCCGGACTCACTTGGGCCTCGTGCATCCTGACCTACTGAGCCGCTCCGAATCTAGTCGTGTCGCGGCGCAAGCGGTCGATCCCGGCTCGTCGACGAAGTTCGCCGGTCCGGATTCAAGAGCCGTCGCTGTGTCGACGCTGGTCCGGCGGTCGGCGATCAAGTCGGTCGGAGATCGGCATCGCGCTGTTCAATTCGGCGAGTTCGCCTGCCGACAGCACCTCGCTCAGATCGCGAAAGGGGCGATCTCCTCGCGAGCGTCGCCGGACCGGTGAAAGCGGTGGTGCCTGGTCCGTGCAGCGCGGGCAGCGGCCGCTGACGGGTTTGGCAGCCAGGCAGCGTCGACACCGTGGCGGCCAGGTCCAGTTCCGCCCGTCGACGATTCCCGCGGGGAGATGACGCAAGGCGACCGCACCGTCGGCGTCCTCCTCCGTCACCCGCGAGGCTTCCGTCAGCGCCTCGATCAGCGGCGCGGCCGGTCCGATCGGTACGGTTATCGGATCGGGCGATTCGGACATTTTGGTCGGCCGAGTCGCGATCCGCTTCAGACGCGTTGCGGCGTCGAGTGCCATCGAACCGACAAGCGGCGATGACGAGAGCAGCGCCCCCCAACGCTCGGCTGCTTCGGACGGCGTGACCGACGGATCGTCGGCAAACAGGCGGACGGGGAGGTCGGTCAGCGCCTGGTCGAGAATGAGCCAGCCGAAACAGCCGGCCCAGCCCCGGGAACGACCGTCGGCGAGCGGCAGGAAATTCGCCGGGCATCGCCGGCAGTCCGATTCGATCCGATCGGAGCCGCCGAACCCCGCCGTCACTTCGGTCAACGAGAAGCCTCGCAGCACGTCGTCTGCCGAAAGGTCGTCAGCCGACCGGCCATCGCGGGCTCGTTCGTCGCTGGCTCGGTCGAGACGCGGCGCCAGGCACCAGTCGCCGACGACTCGTCCGGCGAGTCGTGCTTCCGAGGCGGCTCGCAATCCCTTCAGATGTCGCTCGGTCGCGAGCGGATCGCCGACTTCGAAGCGATGTCTCAGACCGCAACGCCGGACGACGCACCAGGCGACGAACTCCGGAGTCGTTTGCGGCAGTCGATTCATTGCGCGAGCCGTCCGCGACCGAGTCGTGAAGGAGGAGTGTCGAGCGAGGTCGCCAAGCGGCCGCTCGGTCCCGCCGCCGACGCGATCAGTGGCGGAAGTGACGGATGCCGGTAAAGATCATCGGCAGGCCTCGCGCATCGCACGCCTTGATCACCTCGGCGTCGTTCTTCGATCCGCCCGGCTGAATCAGGGCGGCGATCCCCGCATCGGCAGCCAAACGGACCGAATCGGGGAACGGGAAGAAGGCATCCGAGGCGAGGACCGCGCCGCGGCAACGCTCGCCGCTCTTGCGAAGTGCGATCTCGACCGAGTCGACGCGACTCATCTGGCCTGCGCCGGCACCGCACAGTGCTCGTCCGCGGCTGACGGTAATCGCATTGCTCTTCACGTAGCGGCAGATCGCCCAGCCGAACTGCAGTTCGCTCAGCAGCGCCTGGTCGGGGCTCGCGGCGGTGACGACCTGCCACGTCGACGGATCGTCGACCGACAGATCGGCATCCTGCATCAGGAATCCGCCGTCGAGTTGCCGCAACTCGGCGACCGAGGTGCGGCCGAACGGCGCACGACAGCGAACCAGGCGGACGTTCGATTTCCACTTCGGTTCGGTCGTCAGGATCCGCAGCGCTTCGGCGGTGAAGTCGGGAGCGACGATCGCCTCGACGAACAGTCCCGGAGTCGCGAGATACCTCGCTGACGCCTCGTCGACCGGACGATTGAACCCGAGGATCGATCCGAACGCGCTCAGCGGATCCCCTTCCATCGCCGCGCGACAGGCATCACCGATCTCGAGGGCCGATGCCGCTCCGCACGGATTGTTGTGCTTGATCACCGTGACGGCCGCGTCGGGCAGGCCGTAGACGATTCGCCGAGCGGCATCGAGATCGAGCCAGTTGTTGTACGAGAGTTCCTTGCCGTTGAGCTGCTCGGCATCGACCAGCGAGGCTCCCGTTCCGACCGTTTCGTAAAGAGCCGCTCCCTGATGCGGATTCTCGCCGTAGCGGAGCGAGCCGACCTTCTTCAGGTCGATCGAGATCCGCTCGGGAAACGTCTCGTGCGGCGGCGCGAGGATCAGGCGGCCGAAATGCGCGGCGATCGCGCGGTCGTAGTTCGCCGTGTGGGCATAGGCCTCGGCCATCAGCCGCCGGCGCAGATCGAGCGTGGTCGAGCCGCCGGCGACGATCTGCTCGAGCACCGCGGCGTACTGCGAGGGATCGGTACAGATCGTGGTGAAGGCGTGGTTCTTCGCGGCGGCGCGCACCAGGCTCGGACCGCCGATGTCGACGTTCTCGATCGCCTGTTCGAACGTCGCATCGGGGCGCGCGACCGTCGCCTCGAACGGATACAGATTGACCACCACCAGCTCGAACGTCCGGATGTCGTGAGCGGCGATCGTCTCGAGGTCTTCCGGGTGATCGTGACGGCAGAGGATGCCGGCGAAGATCCGCGGATGGAGCGTCTTGACCCGACCGTCGAGCATCTCGGGAAAGCCGGTGTAGGCGGCGACGTCGATCACCGGCAATCCCGCCTCCTCCAGATACCGCCGCGTTCCGCCGGTGCTGTACAGCTCGACGCCGGCGGCGTGCAGGCCGCGAGCGAACTCGGCCAGACCCTGCTTGTCGCTGACGCTGATCACGGCGCGACGGATCGGAACGTTCGACATCACGAACTCCTGCGGAGCGAGCCTGAAGACGGGGCGAGCCGGTCGGAAGAGGAGACCGGCCTGAAACCGGGAGAACCCATTACAGGATCGGACCGTTCGACCAACAACTCCCCGCTTGACAACCGACCCTCGTTACGGCCGAAGCGGACGAGGTTTTCGGGAACTCGGGCGCTCGTCGTCGCGTCCCTAGAAGCGAAACCGTCCCTTGTTCAGGAGCACCTCGATGAATCGTGCCCGACATCTGACCGATCGACGACGACTGTTGCAGGCCGGCTTGTTCGGCTTGCTTTGCGGAGGGCGCCCAGGGTTGGCCTTTCCTGTCGCCGCGAGCGCACTGGGGCGCAATTGGGAGACGTCGGATGTCGCTCTCGATGCCGCGGTCGCCGGGATCACGGCGTTCTCGACCGATCTCCACGCGCGACTGGCTTCGAGCGCCGACAACCTGATCTATTCGCCGACCGGCATCGCGATCGCCTTGGCGATGGCGACGGTGGGGGCCGAAGGCGAGACGCGCGAGCAGATGCTCGACGTGCTTCATGCCGGACCGGATCCGGAAGGGTGGATCGACTCGGTCGGCGCTCTCTCCCGTTCGCTTGACGCTGCCGATGACGCCGACTCGCTCGCCAAGCTGCAGGTCGCGAACCGTCTCTGGGGGCAACATGGCGTCCGCTTCGGCCAACCGTTCCTGCATCGTTTGGCGGACGACTTCGCGGCGCCGTTCGGCGAAGCGGATTTTCGGGAGGCTCCCGAGCCGAGCCGCGAAGCAATCAATCGATGGGTCGCGGAGCGGACCGCCGATCGCATACTCGATCTGCTGCCGCAAGGTTCGATCACCCCGCTGACCCGACTCGTGCTGACCAATGCGCTTCGTTTCGACGCCGATTGGCGTTTCCCGTTTTCGGCCGAACGGACCCGCGAGCTCCCTTTCTCGATCGATCGCGAGCGTCAGGTCTCGGTCTCGATGATGCGACAGAAGGGGGAATTCGCCTATGCCGAGAACGACCTCGTTCAGGCGGTCGAACTCCCTTACGTCGGCGACGACTTCTCGCTCGTCGCGATCCTGCCGCGCCGAGCCGGAGGGCTCGGGGATGTCGAACGGATGCTGACCGCCGAGCGGCTCGATTCCTGGCTCGATGGTCTCGACGAGCGCAAGGTCGATCTGTTTCTGCCGAAGTTTCGGATCGAGTCGCGTTACGACCTGATTCCGACGCTCGAACAACTCGGCATGAAGCGTCCCTTTTCGGTCGAAGCGGAGTTCGGGCCGATCACGACCGACGATCGGCTGTCGATCACCGGCGTGCTGCATCAGGCGATGATCAAGGTGGACGAGCAGGGAACCGAAGCCGCGGCGGCGACCGGAGTCGTCATCGGGATCCGCTCGGCGCCGCCGTCCGACTCGGACGAGGCGACGACGTTCCGAGCCGATCACCCGTTCCTGATCCTGNNCGGCGGTCGCGTGAGTGATCCGAGTCGGGGCTAGAGGGGCGATCGTTTGACGGAGCGGACCGCGACGTTCGCCGAACCGGGCCGAAAACGCGATCGGCCTCGGTGATCCGAGGCCGATGCGAGAAATCGAATTCGTTCGCGGCCCCGCGGGGCCGGTAATTCAGCGGCCGGTGCCGAACGGGTAGCCCGCCGCCGGCGCCGCCGGTTCGGGCGGAGCCGGTGCCGCACGAACGGGAGCCGGCGCCGCTTCGACCGGTTCACCGGCAGGTCGATTGGGAACCAGTTCCGGCGAGCCGTGCAGAACCGAGCGAGCGACGTCGAGCTCGTGCAGGCATTCGAGACGTCCCGAAGGGGTCGCGACATAGATCCGATCGGTCAGCGTGTTGGTCGCCGCGACCGTCGCTCCCGCGAGGTCGACCGAACCGACCTTGCGGCCTCCCTGACGCTCGAACGCATGCAGGATCCCCATGCGATCGAGGGCGTACACCTTGGTAGCGCTGACCGAAATGACTCGCTCGATACCACGGGCCTGCCATCGCGTGATGCCGGTGGTCGGGTCGAGCGAGAAGAGCGTTCCCGCGACGGTGACCGCGTAGAGGTCGCCGTCGACGTAGACCGGCGGCACGTGCATCGGATCGCCGAGCGACTGCTTCCAGATCAGCTGTCCCTGGCGATCGCTGACCGCGTGGATGACGCCGTCGGACATCGGGACGAAGATCGAGTTGCGGCCGTCGGTCGCCATATCGGTGGCGATGAACTGATCGAAACGGACGCGAAACTCCATCGGCGAGACTTCGGCGCCGCGGCTGGCGATGAACAGCGTCTTCTGTTCGTTGGCCCAGACGATCCGCTCCGACGTCAGGATCGGGCGAGTCATCGCGCGGCCGGACGAGAGGAGTCGCTGCGATCGGGCTTCGGGGCGATGGAGCGGAAAGGCTTCGAGCGAGCCGTTGAGCATCGGAACGTAGACGAACCAGTTCGTGATCGCCGCACCCGCTCCCGGCGAATGCTCCGAACGCCGAGTCCAGACCGGCAGGCCGGTGAGGGCGTCCAGGCAGAAGAGGTCCATGCCGTTGGCGACGACGACATGATCGGCCGACACCGCGAGTTCGTTGATCGCCGCCCCTCGCTTGCCGGCTCGGGCCGACCAGAGGGACGCGCCGGTCTCACCGTCGATCGCCTCGACGACATACTGATCGGTCAGGACGAAGAGGGTGATCTTCGGGAGCACCTCTTCGCGGACCATGGCGCTCTTTCCTTCGGCCGCGAGTACCTCGACTCGCAGTTCGGCCGCCGCCTTGGCGCCGTCGATGCCGTAAGGGGTTCCGCGAGGGCCGAGATCGAGTTCGGAGAACAGCCGGTCGAGTCGTCCCCCGATCATGACGGACCGTTCCCGCTGCTCGACTCCTGCGTCGGTCCTTACCGAGTAGGTCTGGGTCGAAATCTGCGCGTCGACGATGACGGCGTAGCGAGTCGTGGTCCGCTTCGTATCGACCGCGATCTGCATGTCGATCACATGGCCGAAGGCCGAATCGACGTCGGCGTGCGAGAGCCAGGCTCGATCGAGTCCGGCTTCCCTCAGCCGATCGACCGAGGTCGTCGCAGGAACCGGAGGCTCGGTGCCGAACGAGGGGGAGGCCGTGGCGAGGAGCAGCAGGGCGGCGAACAATCGACCTCGCATGTCAGATTCCCATGGGTACGTATCGAGACCGCGGCTCGTCCCGGCCGCGCCAAGCGGAGGCCGCGGTGAGTCGGCCGACCCTTCATGATAATTGGAGCTGCACGCGGCTCCAGTCTTCGGGCCGGCCATCCGCAAAAGGGGCGGGGAGCGGGAGTCGAACTTTCGGCACGGCGACGATTTCGCGAGGGGAAGTCCCGTCGATCGGAGCGATCGGACGTCGGCCGGATGGGGACCGAACCCCCTTCGGCTGCCTGTCAGGGCGGGCTACGGCCCCATGGACCGATCCCGGCAGCCACCCTAAATTGGGCCTCGCCCGGCTCGCGGTACCTCAGCCGATACCGCTCGGCGTTTCCCGCGGAATCGAGCGTCGGGGGAGGTCGAGCTCCCGCCGAATCGATCAGCCCGCGATGCGTCGGGCGACGACGATGCGGTCTTCGGCGCCCCTCGGTCGACCGGTTCTTTCCGTTCGATACCGGTTTGCTGCGGGATTTGACCCGGGCTGCGACCGTCGGGATAGGGACGGAGAGATCCTGACGCGAGCCGGCCGACCGGCTCGTGCTGCACGGGGTCCTGCGACCTTCCCTTGCCCGCGACCCACAGTGCCGAAGCGGAAGAGCCATTCGGGATGAATCAGCCTCCATCTTCCGAGCTCGATCCGGCAGCGTTGGAAGCGGTGGCCGGTTACCTGAACTTCTCGGACGGGAGTTCCGATCCCCGATTCCTCGCCGCGCTGGACCGGTTGGCTCGCGGCTTGCCGACCGACCCTCAGGGGCGTTTCGACGGACGAGGGCTCGAAGGGATCCTGCGCGGCGGCATCGTCGATCTGTCGCGGCGGAGCGGTCCGTTTCGGGAGGTGAGTCAGGCGCTCGGGGTGATCGATCGTGTCTTCGGGGATGTGCTCCCGGGGTACCTGGACTTTCACCGCGATCTGCTCTTCCATCAGCGCCCCGAGACGCTGTTCAACGCGTTCTTCGTCGCTCGGGCCTGTGAGGCGACGCTGCGAGTCGGCGGACCGTGGGAGGATCGCGAGCGGATCACCGATGCGGCGCTCAAGCGTCTGAGCGACTACGTCGGGCATCGCCCGCTGGCGGTGCTCGAGCAGCGACGATTGATCGTCGATCCGCACGAGAAGGTCCGTCCGGTGCCGTTGTATGTGGCGTCGGCGGGAACGACTGCGGGGCCCTACGAACCGGTCGTGCGTCGGGCGCTCGAACTGCTGCGCGATACCGACGAGGAACTGCTGGCCGTCGCGCAGTTCGATCTCCAACGTCTGGACGAACTCGCCTTCGATCCTCGCGCCTATGATTTCGACCACCCGGCCAATCGCCGCCCCAATTACCACTTCGGGATCTGGGATCCCGATCTGATCGACAACCAGGGGCACTATCGTCGNNCGGGACGATCCTGATGGCCTCGGGGATTTCGGGATCCGGTCCCGGCGCCATCGACTCGGAAACGAACCTCGGACAACTGCTGGCTCGCGTCGCCCGATTCCGCGACGAGTTCTACGAACGCCTTCTGCAGCGACTGGCCGGTCCGCACGGTGATCGTCTGCGCAAGGAGGCGCGCGTGCGACGACAGCCGTTCGGTGCCGCGCGTCAGCACATCAACGGCGCTCTGGCTCGCCAGAGAGCCTCGCAACTCGAGCATGTCCACCTGGCGAAGGTCTTCGCGCGGATGGGTTATCTGACCGATGCGGTGCGCGAGGCGAACGTGGTGCCGGTCGCATCGGCTCGCATGAGCTGTCTGATCGACTGTGCTCTCGCATCGGCTCAGGTCGCGATCCAGGATCGGCGCTGGCAGGAAGGGCGACAGCGGATCGTCGAGGCGATCGAGACGGTGCGTCGCGCGATCGGCTGCGGAGCGTTGGTCGATCCTTGGAACGTGCTCGGTTTCGATGCTCATTTTCCGCTCTTTTCGGGCCCCGAGAACAGCGTTCACGATCATCGGGCGGACGAGCTGATTGCGATCGTCGATCGGATCTTCGCGGTCTGTTCCAAGTTCTGGAACGAGGCGGCGACGGCCGACAGCAAGGAAGATGTCGCGTGGGTTGCCGAGACGTACGGCCAGCTCGCCGAATGGTGGCATCGCTTCGCGATCCATGAGGTGTCGAGCGTCGAGGCGTCCGATCCGTTGCAGACCTTCGGTGCGGCGAGGCATGTCGCCGACTGTCTGTCGTTGTGGCGTCGATCGGGGGCGGCGAGCGGTGATGTCGGCTTCTGGGCCGGTCACGCCGCTCGCTTCGATTCGCCCAACGCCTATGCCCTGGTGGTCGACGCGCTGCTCGAGCGCCACGACTTCGTCGCGGCGCGCGGCCTGCTGATGCATTGGCTCGGCCAGGCCGAGCAGGNNCTTCGACCTTTCGTACCGCTGGATGCTGGCTCAGCTGCACGGCGAAGGGGGGCGCGCCATCGAATCCCCTCGCGCTCGACTGGCGACATGGGGGCAGGCGACTCGCTGGTTCGATCACCTGGAAGCGAACGCCGACAGCTACTGGCATGTGCCGAGATTCGAACCGGACGGGGTGGGGCGAGGGGCGAAGCCGACCCCTCCGCAGGCCGATCAATTGGCCGGCACGGAGGACGACGAGTCGGACGACGGCAAGCTCTTCGGAGCGGCCTATGAGGATGTCGTCTATCGGGACAGCACCGACGACGGGATCGAGTCGAGTCTGTTCGAGACCGGCTCGATCGGGCCGGAGGGGCTGGAGCGGGANNTCGGCGGATCGCGTTCATCGCGCATGTCGCCAAGCTCTGGAAGGTCGCCGGTCTGCTGGCCGATATCGCGATCCCGCGGCACCGCTCCGAGGAAGCCGAGGCCGATGTCGAGCGGATTCCGGACAACGCCGCGAGCGACGTGGTCGAGACGCTCGACGGTTGGGCGCGGCAGGCCGATGCCTTTCGTCGCGGACTCGATGCGCTCCTCAGGCAGGTGCAGCAGCACCCGCTCGCCGGGCCCACCGCCGACCACGAGGCGCTGGTCGAATACGACCGCCGGCGCCTGGTCAAGGAGAACCTGATCGACGCGATCATCGGAGTGACGATCGAGGTCGAAGAGGCGTGTCGCACGCTTTCGGCGATGCGGCTGGCGCTCGGAGCGGTCGAAGAGACGTCGGCGAACGGATCGGGAGAGTTCGTCGAGGTGCTGGCGGCGGTTCTGCTGCGCGATCGCGCGCTGGTTCGGGAACGGTTCGATCGACTGGCCGATCGACTCGCCTCCGAACCGTTGCTGTACGTGCCGTTGGCCAAGGGGGGCGATCCGCACCGGATCGTCGTCTCGCGCGTCCGCCGGACCGCCATTCAGGAGCTGCTCGTCTGCCTCCCTCGCCTCGGGCTGCTCGAAGAGACGCATCGGCTACTGGAAGTCGCTCGCGAGATGGAGCAGAGCAATCCGGTGGGGCAGGGGGCGGTCACCGAGTTCGACGAGTTGTTCCGGATCGGGTATCGCGCGATGGTCGACAGCATCATCGAGTGGTCCCGCACGTGGCCCGAGATCCGCGAGAGTCCGGACGGGGACGAGACGTGGGATCGCGACGATCGGCTCTACCTGGCGATCGACCGGCTGGCGGAATGTTCGCTCGTGACCTGGTTCGAGCACAGCGAGACGCTTCGGTTGTCGGTGCTCGAGAAAGTGCGGGATCCGGTCGCCTGGGAGCGGCTCGTCGACTTCGTCAAGAAGTACGGCGGAGATCTCTTCACGCAACGATTCTTCAATCTGGCGAACCTGAGAGCGATCCTGCATCAGGGCGTGGCCCGCTGGCTCGAACAGCTCGTCGATCAGCGGACCGAAACGCGCCCGCGACTGCTCGAGGCGCTCGAACACGAGATCCGGCGCGACGATGCGGAGCGGTGTCTGACGCTGGTGCTCGAAGCGATCATCGAGAACTACGCCGAATACCGCGACTACAACAGCACGACGACTCAGAGCGATCGGGGCGAGCTGCTGTACATGCTGCTCGACTTCCTGCGCTTGCGCGTGCGGTACGACCGAGTCGCCTGGCGGCTGAAGCCGGTCGTCTGGTCGCATGAGGTGCTGGTGCGGCGCGGCTGCGAGTCGGTCGCTCGGCGCTGGCGGCGGCGGTTGCGACAACGGATCGGATCGGAGCCGGATCGCTACCTGCAGCGCTTCCAGCAGCTCCAGACCAAGTACGCGATGCAGATGTCGAGCATCCGCGATCGAATCCAGGAAAAGTTCGTGATGCCTCTGCGGATCGATCGCCTGCGGGCGTTCGTCGAGACGGCGATCAGGCACCCCGGGACGTTCGAGGCGGAGCGGGCATTCGACGGACTCCGTCTGGAAACCCGCCTGCTGACGACCGAGCCGACCGGATCGGGACTCGAAGTCCCTCGCTGGCTCGCCGCCCTCGAGGACGAGGTCGAACGGACCGCGACGCGGAAGGGGTGGGAGATCGACCTGCGCGAGGCGCTGGTGCCGGTTCTCGAACCGCTCGGCGAAGCGGAGCTGTTCGAGCAACTGTTGCGGCTGCAGCGCGAGCTGGACGAGGACCGCGTCTCGGTGGAAGACCCGCTCGAGTCGGACGACTGACGTCGAGCGCGACCGAATCGCCTGCCGGAGATACGCATGGCTCGACTCTGTTTCTGCGGCGCCGCCGGAACCGTCACCGGTTCGATGCATCGGATCGAGACGGGATCGCGCTCGCTGCTGCTCGATTGCGGGCTGTATCAGGGGCGGCGCAAGGAGGCGTTTCGGCGGAATCGGGAGTTCCCGTTTCGTGCGGCGGATATCGATGCCGTGCTGCTGTCGCACGCGCACATCGATCACTGCGGCAATCTGCCCGGATTGGTTCGAGCGGGGTTCGACGGTCCGATCCGCGCGACCGCCGCGACCGCCGACTTGGCTCGCGTCATGCTGATGGACTCCGCCGAGATTCAGGAATCGGACGTGGAGTACGTCAATCGCGATCGACGGCGCGAAGGAAAGCGGCCGTTCGAGCCGCTCTACACCGTCGCCGATGCCCGACGCACGCTCGCGCTCTTCGAGACGATCGACTACGCGACCCCGACCGAAGTCCTCCCCGGCGTGACCGCAACCTTCGTCGACGCCGGACACATGCTCGGCTCCGCATCGCTTTCGGTGCGGATCGACGAGCCGGGGAACAAGCCCGTCACGCTCGCCTTCAGCGGCGACATCGGGCGAACCGAGACGCCGATTCTGCGCGATCCCGAGTATCCCGACGGAGCCGACTATGTGCTGATGGAGAGCACCTACGGTGATCGGGTCCATGCCGCTCGATCCGATGTCGGGCGTTTGCTGCACGAGGCGGTACGGCGCGTGTTCGATCAGGGAGGCGTGCTGCTGATCCCGGCGTTCAGTGTCGGAAGGACTCAGGAGATCATCTATCGGCTGAACGAACTGGCCGAAGCGGATCGTCTCCCCGAGATGCCGGTCTTCATCGACAGTCCGATGGCGAACGAGGCGATGGAGGTCTTTCGCAGTCATCCCGAATGCTTCGACGACGAGACGATCCGCAGGATCTCGACCGAATCGGATCGGGATCCGCTCGGGTTTCGGCATCTGCATCCGATCCGAACGGCCGATCAGTCGCGACGTCTGAACGATTTCGACGGTCCCTGCGTCATCATCGCCGCCTCGGGAATGTGCGAGTCGGGACGGATCCTGCATCATCTGAAGCACCACGTGTCCAAGCCGAGCACCTTCGTGCTGTTCGCCGGTTTCCAGGCTCCCGAAACGCTGGGACGCCGGATCCTCGAAGGTCGTTCTCCCGTGTCGATTCTCGGCCGGCAGGTCGAGGTGCGAGCGTCGGTCGAACGGCTCGAAGGACTCAGCGGCCACGCCGATCGGAACGAGCTGCTCGACTGGCTCGATCAGGTTCGGTCCCGCGGATCGGTGCGGGAGGTCGCGCTGGTCCACGGCGAACCGGCCCCGGCGGAGAGTCTGGCAGCCGCCATCCGTCAGCGGACGCGCCTGCCGGTCCGCGTCCCGCGACCGGGAGAAACCTGGGAACTGAACGGCTGAGCCGGTTCGCCGGGAAGACTCGCGGCCGATCGATCGCCGCCGGCGACGACACCCGAACACGCGGTCGACCTAGGCTCGCCGTTCCGGAATTCCTAGAATCCGGCGGTTCCTCGACGCGACCCACGATCTCGCAGATCGTCGGTGCGGAGAGGAGAGTCGACGGATCGCAAGGATGCCGAGCGAATCGCCGTGCGGCGCCAGCTGCCGAAACGATTCGCGGGAAGCGAGGGAGATCGTCATGGGACGTCGGACGAAACCGGATCGGGACGAACCGCCGGTCGAGGAATCGATCGCGGACTCCGGTCCGTCGCGTCGTTCGTCGGGACGCCGCCTGAGGATCGTCGTCGTGTCGACGATGCTGCTCGTCGGCGGTCTCTATGTGCTTCCTTGGGTGATCGCTTCGACGTCGCTCGTCGAATCGACGGTCGCCTCGACGCTCGAAGGGATCGACGGTCGAGTCGCGATCGGTCGGACGTCGCTCGATTGGTTCTCCGCTCCCCGTCTGAACGATGTCCGGTTGCTCGACGCCGACGGCAACGTTCTGGTCGAAGCGAGCGAAGTGACGGTCGGCAAGTCGCTCGCGTCGCTTCTCGTCGCGTCGACCGACTTGGGAACGATCCGCGTCACCGGGCTGGCCGGAACGGTTCGAGTCGAATCGGGGACGACCGATCTCGAACGGGTCTTCGACGGCCTGGTCGAGTCCGAGACCGAGACGCCGGTTCCTCGGTTCACGCTGGTCTGCGACCAAGCGACGCTCCGAGTCGCCTCGGAGAGCGGAACGAGCGACCTGAACGACCTGGCGATTTCGTTGACGCATGACGACGGACGTTGGGAATGGAAGTCGAAGGCCCAGGAGAGTGCCGTGCGGTCCCTCCGCTGCGACGGTAACGGCACGCTGAGCGACGGGTTCGATCTCGAGCTCGAACTCGCCGACGCCGATCTGACCTGGCTCGAACGTTTCGCTCCCCGATTCGGTTTCGAAGGGCTCCGCTCGTCCGGCGATCTGGATCTTGTCGGAACGGTGCATGTCGCTTCGGACGGATCCTCGGGGCGCGCCTCGATCGCTAGAGGCTCCTCGCGTCAGCTTCGACTGTTCGTGCCGCCGATGGCGCAAGGGGATCGGATCGAACTTGCGGCGGCGACGCTCGAAGGGGGATTCGGTTGGGACGGAGCTCTCGTCGAGTTCGCTCCGACGCGACTGCAGTCGTCGATCGGCGGAGGGGACGTCGTCGGGTTCCTCGATCTGAATCGACTCGACGCGTGGTGGACCGACGAGGGGACTCGCACGTTCGAGTCGACCGGCTCGCTGCAGATCGCGCCGTTGGCTCGGATGCTGCCGAATACCTTGCGGATGCGATCGGACGTCGAGGTGCGGGAGGGGGAGCTGGGGTGGACGATCCACAGTCGTCGTGAGGCGGAGCGTCGTCGATTGCTCGTCGACCTGACGACGACTCCGATGACGCTGCGAGGTCCTGACGGCGAGATTCGCTGGGACCAGTCGCTTCGTGCCGCGGCAGCCGTCGTCGGAACGTCGGACGGGCCGGCGCTCGAGTTCGCCAACCTTCAGGCCCCCGATCTGCTGCTCGAAGGGGCCGGAACGACTCAGGCCGGAGAGCTGCGACTGATCGGCGATCTCGCCGGTTGGCAGCGACAGTTCGGCGAGCTGATCGACCTGCAGGGGACGAACTTCGCCGGGCGGATCACCGGGCGATTGGCTTGGGGAGAAGGTCAGGAGCTGACGGCCGACGGCTCCCCCGGTCCGACGTCGGATCGCGGGATCGGTTTCGGCGGTCGACTCGATCTGACCGGCATCGATGTCCGCGGCGCCGAGGGGCCGATCTGGCAGGATCCGGCGATCGCGGTCGGCTTCGGCGGTCGCTTCGACCCCGAGCGCGACTGGGGGGAAGGGCTCTCGCCGTTCTGGACCACCGTCGTCGCTGCCGACGACTCGCTCACCTTGCTCCCTCGGGATCCCGCTGGCGGCAGTTCCGGCGATCGGCGAGCCGAACTGCGACTGAGTGGCGCCATCGAGCGTTGGTTGGCGCGCATCGGCATCGTCGAACCGCTTGTCGGCTATCGACTGACCGGAGCCATCCAGGCGGTCGGCGAAGTGGTCTGGAGTGCCGATGCGATCCTGATCGATCGTCTGGACTATCGCTGCGACGACATTGCACTGACCGGACCGGACATCAAGGCGCGCGAAGCGGAGTTGGGCGGCGTCGCCTCGCTCCGGTACTCGCTGACCGACGGCGAGCTCGAAGTGACGACGGCCGACGCCAGTTCGTCGACCGTCAGTTGCCGGATCGAACGGCTGAACTTCGGTAACGGCGCCGACCGCCGGCTGGCGGGGAGTTACGCGCTGCGGGCCGACCTGGAACGGCTGAGTCGTTGGTTTCCGGCCTGGAGCGGGTCGGGGGTCGAGATGACCGGACAGCTCGTCGGCTCCGGATCGGTCCGCGAGATCGCCGACGGCGAGCGAACGCTCTGGGGATTCGATCAGGCCGGGGCGATCGAGTCGTGGTCGATGCGCATCGCGAGCGCCTCAGGTTCGTCCGCGGCCGCCGGTCGCAACGGGAACGAGGCTCGGACGTGGCGCGAAGCGAAGCTCGACGTGCTGCTCGACGGGACGTTCGATCCGGTCGGCGGTGAGCTGACGTTGGCCCGCGCCGACCTCTCGGGCGAAGCACAGCGTCTGGCTCTCGCGGGGACGATGAAACTGGGTGATGTCCGCTGGCCTGCGCAGCTGCAGGGGGAACTGACGGTCCGGCGCCACGACTGGATCGCGCTCGTTCGGCCTTGGCTGGGAGAAGGGACCGAACTGGTCGGCGAGCGGACCACCTCGCTGATGTCGCAGGGGCCGCTGATGACCGGTTCGGCGAATGCCGACGATCCGAACGCGATCCTCTGGCCGCCGATGGGGCTCGTCAGCGAAGGGGGGATCGGCTGGGAGTCGGGGACGATCGCCGGGATTCCGTTCGGACCGGGCGAGCTGCACGGCAAGTTGCGGGACCGGGTGCTCGACCTCGGCGACTTCCGCCTGCCGCTCGGTTCGGGCAACCTGCAGCTCCGCTCGCGCATTTCCTTCGAACGTCCCGTTCCGCGCTTCGTCGCCGACGAAGGGCGATTGCTCGAAGGAGTCGAACTGACTCCGGAGGCCTGTCGGCAGTGGCTGCAGTTCGTCGCTCCGCTGGCGGCAAGCGCCACCGCGGCTCGCGGTGCGATCGACCTCGATCTTCAAGGGATGGACCTTCCTCTGACCGATCCGTTGGCCGGACAGGGAGCGGGGACGATCCGTATCCGCCAGGCGTCGCTCGGGCCCGGGCCGCTGGTCGAGCAGCTCGTCGGACTGACTCGCGCGATCCGAAGTCTGGGGGACGGTCGAGCACCGGCCGAAGGGAATGCACGGTGGGTCGAGCTGCCGGCGCAGGACATCAACTTCCGCATCGCGGCGGGCCGCGTCCATCACGATCGACTCGAGGCGCGGATCGGCGATGTCGTGATCGTGACGCGCGGCAGTGTCGGCAGCGATCAGTCGATCGATCTGGTGGCGGTCGTGCCGATCAATCAGAACTGGGTCAACACCAAGCCGCTGCTCAAGCCGCTGGCCGGTCTCGAGGTTCAGGTACCGATTCGCGGGACCCTGTCGCGTCCGCAGATCGATCGCGACGTGCTGACCCAGCTGTCGCGACGCGTCGTCGAACAGGCGGCCGGTCAGCTGCTCGACGAGCAGATCCAGCGCGGGCTGGGGCGGCTGTTCGGCGGAGGAAACTAGGACGTGACGATCGGCCTTGGAGCGAGCGCGGCGAACGCCGAGCGGTTCCGATCGGCGACGTCGACTCGCGGTGCGTCGCGACGGCCAAGCCGTCGGCGCGCCGATCAAGCCAGGAGCGGATCGATTCGATGAGACTGCATTTTCTCGGGACTGCCGGCTACCATCCGAACGAAACGCGACACACCTCGTGCGTGATGCTTCCGGAACTCGGCATCCTGATCGACGCGGGGACCGGGTTCTTTCGCGCTCGGGAGCATGTCGAACTCCCGACGCTCGACGTCTTTCTGACGCACGCGCATCTCGACCACACGATCGGTCTGACCTTCCTGTTCGACCTGCTGCAGCGGCGCGACCCTCCGGCGGTCTCGGTCCGGCAAGTGACGGTTCACGGCGATGCCGAAAAGCTCGCGGCGATCGAACGGCACCTCTTTTCGCCGCTGTTGTTTCCGATCAAGCCGCCGTGCGACTTTCGACCGCTGGTCGGACGGACCAAGGAGATGAAGTCGGGAGCGGAGGTCCGTTGGTTTCCGCTGGATCATCCGGGCGGGAGCCTCGGCTATCGGATCGAGCATCAGGGGAAGAGCCTGGCTTATGTCACCGACACGACCGCATCGCCGGGGGCCGACTATGTCGACGCGATCCGGGATGTCGACGTGCTGGTGCACGAGTGCTACTTCGCGGACGGGCGAGAGGATCGAGCGCTGCTGACCGGTCACAGCTGCGCCACGCCGGTCGCCGAGGTGGCCAGGATCTGCGGCGCTCGGCGTCTGTATCTGGTCCATCACGATCCGCAGGAAGCGGAAGGAGAAGGCCCCGATCTCGAGGCGATGCGTCGGATCTTCCCCGAGACCTACCCGGCGAACGACGGCGACGTGATCGAGATCTGACGCGTCGAAGGGCCTGCCGCCGAACCTGTCGCCGATCGGCGGCGAGCGCAGCTCCGTAGCCTCGAGCGACGCGCAACAGAAAAACCGGCGTTCCGGGACGCGACCCCACGGAACGCCGGTCGGGAGAGAACTTCGTTGGAGCCGGATCGGGCTCCGATACGTCGTTGCCGTCGCCGCTCAGGCGGTTTCGGCTGTCGGTCCCTCGACGTACGCCTCGCCCCCTTCCAGGAAGCTGGCGAGCGTTCGGGCGCGGTAGGGCTGCTGGAGCTTGCGGACCGCCTTGGACTCGATCTGGCGAACTCGTTCGCGAGTCACCGAGAAGATCCGACCGACCTCTTCGAGCGTGTAGGCATAGCCGTCGGCGAGGCCGTAGCGCAGTCGAAGGATTTCCCGCTCGCGATAGTTCAGCGTCTCCATCGCCTCTTCGATCCGATGCTTGAGCGCCTGCTGATGCGTGTCGTAGAGCGGATCGTCTTCGCGATGGTCCTGCAGGAACTCGCCGAAGTAGCTGTCGTCGTGATCGCCGACCGGCTGGTCGAGCGACAGGGGCTGGCGCGCCATCTTCATGATGCAACGGGCGTCGTCGAGCGAGAGCTTCGCCCTCTCGGCAGTCTCTTCCGCCGTCGGTTCGCGACCGAGCTCCTGCAGCAGGTCGCGCGTCACCGCTCGCACCTTGCTCATGGTGTCGATCATGTGGACCGGAACGCGGATCGTGCGACTCTGATCGGCGATCGCACGAGTGATCGCCTGACGGATCCACCACGTCGCGTAGGTCGAGAATTTATAGCCGCGAGCATGTTCGAACTTGTCGACCGCTCGCATCAGACCGGTGTTCCCTTCCTGGATCAGGTCCAGAAAGCTCAGGCCGCGGTTGCGGTACTTCTTGGCGATCGACACGACCAATCGGAGGTTGCCGGCCGAGAGGACTCGCTTCGCGGCGTCATGTTCCTGTTGGAAGACGCGAGTCCGTTCGATGCGCCGACGCAGCGTCCACGGCGACTCGAAGGTGATCCGCATCAGGTAATGCAGTTCGCGCCGCAGTTCTTCGACCGTCCGCCCCATGAACGTCCCGGTCTCGCCGGTCGAGCGGATCTGGGCGTGCAGCTCGAGCATGCGGGCCGAGATCTCGGCCAGCTTCTCGAACAGCGGCTGAAGTCGGTTGATGCGCAGGTTGAGTTCTTCGATCAGTCGGACCGCCTTGTGACGGCGACGGATGAGCGACGCCCAGGCGCGGCGACGCTGAGGCATCGGCTGACGGCGGTCGATCGCCGTCCGGTAGTCGCGCTGGTTCACTTCGAGCAGATGCCGGAGCGTCACGAGGTTCGGGGTAAGACGCTTGAGGATCCGCTTCTTCTCGGCCGTATTGGTCACCGAGACTTCGATGGTCCGGTCCAGCCGGAGCTGGCCGTCGCGCACCTTCTCGAGCGCCGCCACTGCCCCCTGAAGGATGAAGTCGGTGGCGATCATCGAGTTGCGGTAGAGAGTTCGGGTCCGCTCGATCTCCTTCGCCGCCGAAACCTCTTCGTGGCGAGTGAGCAGCGGAATCCGCCCCATCTGCATCAGGTACATGCGGACCGGGTCGTCGGACCACGACTCGGTCTCGTCCATCCCGGCAAACAGATCTTCGGCATCCGGCTGGAGATCGACGTCATTCGAGTTGGTGTCGAGAATCTCGACCTGATCCTCGTCTTCGACGTCTCCGACGACCGCGTCGTCGAACGTGTTCCCGGCTCGGGTCCGCGTCGACTCGTCCTCGAATTCGTCGAGCAATGCGTCGTACAAGGTCGCACTCCTACGCCAATGTCTTGGGGGTCACATCCTGGCTTCGACCGATCGGCATCCGGAACGGGACGAACGGCGGTCGCCGTCGATCTCGCTCATTGTCGCACGCATCACGTCGTTCCGGTGGGACGAAATCCTGCGAGTCGGCGACTCGTCGGAAGCTCGTCATGCCGGCAACGTTCCCCGGTCTCGAAGCACGTTATTCTACCACTGGTCGAAATCGCGCCGGAACCGTGCACGCATTTGGAAAGGGATTCCGATCGGGATGCGAACTCCCGCCGAAACGACTTGCCGACCTTCGACGACGACATCGTGATGTCGCATCGAAAACCCGCGCGAAACCTCGACGGCACCGCGCGATTCCGTGAACGTGATCCGGTCGGCCGTTCCGTGGCTCGTCGAGGTCGAACGCTCCGTCGCGCAGCCGTCCGATTCCGAAGACCCTGAGGGCTCCGGAATCTGCCGCGATTCGTCTCGTTACGCCAGCCGTTCGCATTCCGGCCCCCGAACCGAAGTCCCTCGGCACGCACGCTGGCGAGCCGACCGCTTCGACTGGGCACCGACATCCGAAACCGCCATCGATCAGCCCGAACGTCCGCCGGGAAACGTTCCCATCGACCGTTCGAGCCACCGACTTTCGCTTCGAGACGCGACCTCGATCGGGACTGGAGAAGTCCCATCCGACCGTCCGGATCCGTCAAGCCCACCTATCGATGCTCGCACCAGGCGAGTCTGGTCTCGTCGAGAGACCGCAGCGGTGATGACCTGCAACGAAGTCCGATCTCGCGATACGCCGGGCGGGTTTCATGACGCCGCTCGCACCGATTCGGTCGAGCAATCGCCTCCGTTTCGGAAACGTTCTCGACTCGTTCGGCCGATCGGTCGACACGCTCGCGGGCGTTCGCGATCTTCCCCTGGACGGACCTTTGGATTCTAACCACAGGCATTCGACGGTCCAGTCCGAATCCGTCAGGTTTGCCGCTCGCTCCCCCGAGGCGCGTCGATTCCGGCTATGATGTTCGACGGCGTCACCAGCGATTCCGATCGGGATTCGCGGACGCCGTTTCGCCCCTTGTTCCGCAGCGACTCGACCCCATGGCCAGTCGGCATCTCTTCCCGTGCGATCGGTGCGGAAGCTCGCTGATCGTCGAACCCTCTCAGGCCGGTCGCGAACTCCCCTGTCCGAGTTGCGGCCAGTCGGTCACGCTCCCGACGATGCGTCGGATCCGCGAGCTGCCGATCGCTCCCGACGTATCGACGGGATCCGCAGCGGCTTGGGATCCGCAACGTCAGCGACGCCTGACGATCGGACTCGGTGCCGCTCTCGTCGGCCTGCTGTTCGCCGGCGCCTTCCTCTATCTGCGCACCGGTCTTCAGACCGAGGTGCCTCAGCTTGCCGGCAAGGCCGAGATGGAACGGTTCGCCGACGAGATGCCGATCGACGAACTGTTCGAGGCGTGGAAGGAGTTCGTACGCCCGGCCGAGCTGGCCGAACAGGTTCCCGAGAAGGTCGTCGCGGACATCAAGCGCGACCGTCGCTATCTGGGCTTGGCGGCCGGCGGCTTGCTGCTGCTGGTCGCCGGTATCGCCTATTCCGGTTGGGTCGCGTTTGCGCCCGGTCGAGCGACCTCGGACTGAGCGTCGAACCGGGTCACCCAGCTCCCCCAGACCGAACGGATGCGGCTTCTCAGCGCCTGCCGATCCGCCATCCGCACCACGTGCAGAGCCAGCCGTCGGGGCCATCGCCGACCGACGAGAACCCCCTGGATTCGACTCGACGCGAAACTCCATCGCCACGCCGAGGCATCCGGCTCGTGATCAGCGAGCCAATCGAGCCAGGTCGAGTCGCCGTTCAGCGGGACACCATCGCGGCAGAGCGAGCAGACCTGCTTCACGAGCACGGATGGCGCAACGCCGGTCGCACACCAGTCGCAGCGGACAAGCGTTGACGGAATCGCGACGATTCCCGAAACCGGACACTCGGTCAATCGATCGGCCGAAGCAAGCGCCCCGGAAACGCCGCACGGAACGAGATGCGAAACCAGGCGGCGACGCCCCGAAACGGCACAGATCCCCAACGCCTCGGGGACGGTCGGCTCGCCGTCGTCGCTGACCACGATCCGATCGCCGCTCGCTCCGGTCTCGGGGCACCGAAACGGCGCGACTCGCGTGCGACCGGTCGCCAAGTGCCTCGCCCATCCTTCGAACTCGAGGTCGACCGACCGAGCCGGAGCGGCGACGGTCAGCTTGCCTCGCGCCCAGCGAGCCCAGACGACCGCGATCGGCTCCGCGGAGCGAATCGAGTCGGGAAAACGTTCGGCAATCCAGCTCGCTCCCTCGATCTCCCGCATGCCTCGATGAGGGCGCTCGAGCGCGATCGAGTCGTTCAATCCCAGCGAGTCGGCAAACTCGGCCGTCACCTCCCGACCGCTCGGGTCGAACCAGGAGCGCCGCTCGCCGGCCGCGACGAACGGCACTTCCTCGAACAGACACTCGGTCACGGCGAGCGAGGCGCCGACCACCTCGAACGGTCGAAGCAGCGCCGCCGAGAGCTCCGCCACCGATTCGGGCTGGTCTCGCGGCCGAAGGTGCTCGAAGCAGCGTTCCGGCGCCGCGGCCGAATCGCGAGTGTCGATCGTCTCGTTCACGCGGTCCCTCACCCGTTCGCCTCACGCCGCCGACCTGGAGCGAATCCGACAAGTGCCGAACCGCCGACTCACGGCGACTCGCCCCCGGAATCGCTCATCCCTTTCGATCGGCATCGCCCCAGAAGTCGACCACCAGAGCCTGGGCAAGGCGAGGCTTGACGCGATCGACGAAGGCCTGATGTGCCGGGTGGGGAAGATAAGCGTCCCGAGCCGCCTCATCCCGAAACGTCACGACATACGCATGAGTGAAACCCTGCTGGAGTCCTTCCGGGCTATTGTCGGTTCCGCACTCGAAACCGAGCACCCCCGGAATCTCGCGCGCCAGCTGCCGGAACTGCCGCTCGATCGACGCCAGTTCGGAGGCGTCGACCTGAGGCACCCAGCGGAACAGGACGATATGCCTGAGAACGCGCTCGCCGCCGCGCGTCACGTCCATCCCGAGCGCCTCGCGGATCGCCGATTCGATCAGCCGCGAGCCGGCGTCGTTCGGATGGACTCCATCGACGGTCAGCAGACCGTGCGCCCGATCTCGGTCGTTGGTCCGAGTCAGCTCGTCGCGGAATCGTCGCCGCAGGTCGACCAGTCCGGCCCCTTCGGTCGCCGCCACCTGACGGACCGCGTCGGCACAGCGATCGAGTCCCTCGTCGAACGAGTTCGCCACTCCGATCCGCTCGCCGACCACCATCGGCGTGCACAACCAGACCGGCACCCGACGCTCGCGACATCCGCGGACGATGTCGGCCAGCGCCGCGCGATACTCGTCGATCGGAGTCGCCTGACCTCGACTGGCATACCAGACGTCGGTCACGCCGACGACGACCACGACACCCGCCGGATCACGCGGCAGGACTTCGGCGAAGAGTCGATCGCGCAGCTCGGGAACCCGATCACCGGCTCGTCCCGCCGCGACGAGTTCCAGACGCCGATCGGGATAGATCGAGGCGACGGCATCGCGCAGGCGAGCCAAATAGCCGCCGCGCCTACCGGCCGCCTGAGTCACCGCATCGCCGAGCAGGAACCAGGTTCCGTCGGTCGTTCCGAACTTCGTTTCGCTCGTCATCGGTTCGTCGCTCCGCCACTCCCGGGATTCGATCGGTTCGGTCCGCCGCCTCGCGCTCAGCTCGCGCCAGGCTCGCGGCCGTCGATCAGCGATCGGCCGGCATAGGCGCGGTCGAGCAGCACGACCGGATGCTCGACCGGCACCGCTCGTCCCGTCGCCGCCAGTTGTCGGCGGATCTGCACCAGACAGCCGATGTTTCCTGCCGCCGCGATGTCGCACTCGGTCTCGCGAACCGCCGCCGCCTTGTCTCGCCCCAATCGCTCGGCGATCGCCGGCTGATCGATGTTGTAGGTGCCGGCCGAGCCGCAGCAGATCTCCCCGTCACGGATCTCGACCAGTTCGACTCCGGGAATCGAGGCGAGAAGACGGCGCGGTGCCGAACGGACACCTTGGGCATGAGCCAGGTGACAGGCGTCATGATAGGCAACGCGAGTCGGCCTGACGGCAGGAGGCGTCTCGATGCCGAACTGCTGCAGGACGACCGAGATGTCCTTGACCTTGGCGGCAAATCGTCGCGCACGTTCGTGATGCTCGGTCCCCTCGAGCAGCAACGGGTACTCGTGCATTCCGGAGCCGCAACCGGCAGCATTCGTGACGATCGCATCGACGTCGTCCGGCATGGCCGACATCATCGCGATCGCCGCTCGTTTCGCCCGTTCGCTCTCGCCGACATGCCATGCCAGCGCGCCGCAGCACCCCTGCTCTGCCGGCACCAACACCTCGATCCCGTTCCGATTCAGCACGCGGATCGTCGCGGCATTGATCTCGGGATCGAGGACCTGCTGCGCACATCCGGCGAGCAGCGCGACACGTCCCTTGACCGCGCCCGATGCCGGATAGCGAGTCGCGAGACGGATCGGCGGCGGCAGCGTGTCGGGAACCATGTCGACCATCGGCCGAAGCGGACGCGGCACCAGCCCGCGCAGGAAGCGAGTCGCCCGGCCGAATCGCATCGCCAGGCGGAATCGGCCCGGATACGGCAGCGTCGCGAAGACCAGTCGGCGTTTCAGACGATCCATCAGCGTGCGCGGACGCTCGGCCTCGGCATGCGCTCGAAACGGACTGATCAGATGGCCGTACTTCACCCCGGAAGGACACGCGGTCTCGCATGCCAGGCAACCCAGGCACCGATCGACGTGCGTCAACGCCTCGACGATCGGCAGCTTCCCCTCCAGCGCCTCCTTCATCAGCAGGATCCTGCCGCGAGGCGAGTCGGGTTCCTGCTGCAGGTCGCGGTAGGTCGGACAAGTCGGCAGACAGAACCCGCAATGGACGCAGGTCTGCACCGCCTCGGCCATCGCCGGTCCCCACGGTCCGAGCTTCTCGGCAGGAATCTCCTGTCTCATGCGTCGAGCACTCCGAATCGACCTTGCGGGTCGAGCGCCTGTCGGACTCGCGTCAGGAACGTCCGCTCGATCGACGAACCGATCCGTCCTCCCCTCGGACTTCCGGACGACGGACGAATCGTCAGACCGGTCAGCCCGAGGGCCGCCATCCGACGACCGAACGATGCGAAGCCCTCGGCAGGGAGCGAGACCCAAACGAGTTGGCCACCGGCCGACGCGCGCCAGTCGGCCCCTTCCGCATCGATCGCCGCGAGCAGTGCCGAGAACTTCCCCAGCGGCGTCGGGACGCGAACGAGCGTCCGGTCGGCCCCGCACCAGGTGAGATCATCGAGCTCGTACCACGCGATCGCTCCGACCTCCGCCGGCTCGACATTCAGCAACGACGCGATCGTGCCGACCTGCCGCTCGATCGATTCCGGTTCGCCCGCCATCCGGATCCGCATCGCGATCCGCTCCCCTTCGGGACGCAGATCGAGCGCGTCGAGATCGAGCGGCCGCGTCGTCAGTCTCACGATCGTGTCGACCGCGCGAGCCGGATCGAGTCCGTCGACGACGAACGAACGGCGGACCGGCGGCAGCGGAAAGACCTTGACGGTCCATTCCAGCACCGCGCCGAACTCTCCACAGGCGCCGACGAAGAACTTCGGAAAGTCGAATCCGGCGGCGTTCTTCACCACCTTGCCGCCGCCGCGCACGATCGTGCCGTGCCCGTCGACGAAACGGAGTCCGAGCACGAAATCGCGTGCGCCGCCGAATCGGACTCGCCCCGGTCCCGAAAGGCCGCAGGCGAGCGTTCCTCCGAGCGACGCACCGGCATCGACCAGCGGCGGGTCGAACGGCAGATACTGCCCGTTCTCCTCGAGAGCCGCTCGCAGCTCGCGCAGCGGCGTGCCGGCTCGCGCCGTCAGCGTGAACTCGGTCGGTTCGTACTCCAGAATGCCGGAGAGCGCCGAAAGATCCAGGCGAATCGCCGAGACCGGATCACCGGCGCGCGGCCCCGGCTTGGTCCCTCGCCCCACCACCACGATCCGCTCGGAGGCGGCAACGATCCGAGCCGCCTCGTCGGGAGTCTCGGGACGTTCGACTCGACCGCGGTTCGACGCGGCATCGGCTTCGGTCGCGTTCGACGGGTTCATAGTCGCGACACCTGCCCCGCCGCTTCGAGCGGATGGAGACCGTACATGCGGAGCGACGGCGCTTCGGCGTCCGGAAAGACCTTGCCGCGATTCGAGATCTCGTCCGGATCGAGACTGTGCCGGACGCGCTTCATCGCCGCGATGTCCTCTTCGGAAAACATCCGCGAGAGAAACTGCCGTTTCTCCATGCCGACGCCGTGCTCGCCGGTAATCGAGCCGCCGAGGTCGACGCAGAGCGCGACGATCCTGCCGGCCAACTCCTCGGCGCGCTCGAGCGCTCCGGGCTCCCGACCGTCGTACATGATGAGCGGATGGAGATTGCCGTCCCCGGCATGAAAGACGTTCGCCACGCGGATCCCCGTCTCGCGCGACATCGCCGAGATTCCTCGCAGCGCTTCGGCCAGCTTCGTCCGCGGCACGACGCCGTCCTGCACGATGAAGTCGGGACTGAGGCGCCCGACCGCCGAGAAGGCGCTCTTGCGTCCCTTCCAGATCTTCAGCCGCTCGTCGGCATCATCGGCGATCAGCACCTCGACCGGTCCCGAATCGGCGATCAGCCGTTCGAGGCGCCGACGCTCGACGTCGACCCAATCGCCGGCACCATCCAGCTCCACGATCAGCACCGCCTCGCAGCCCGCCGGATACTTGGCGCCGACCGCTGCATGAGCCGCGTCCATCGAGAGCCGATCCATGATCTCGAGCGCGCCGGGAAGCAACCCCGAACCGACGATCCGAGTCACCGCGTCGCCGGCCTGCTCGAGGGTCGCGTACCCGGCCAGGACCGTATGGAACGCCTGAGGCTTCGGCAACAGTCGAACGGTCACTTCGGTCGCGATCCCGAGCAGACCTTCGCTGCCGACGAACAGCCCGACCGCATCGGGACCGACCTGCTCGCACGATTCGCCGCCCAGGGATTCGACCGTTCCGTCGGGGAGCACGACTCGCAGCCCGAGCACGTGATTGGCCGTCATGCCGTACTTCAGACAGTGAGCGCCTCCGGAGTTGAAGGCGACGTTGCCGCCGATCGTGCAGATCTGCTGACTCGACGGATCCGGAGCGTAGTAGAGACCGTGCGGAGCCGCCTTGGCCGAGAGCGCCAGGTTGATCGCTCCCGCCTGAACGACGGCAATCCGCTCGCGCGGATCGATCCGCAGGATGGCGTTCATCCGATTGAGGGCGATGACGATGCCGTCCTGATGCGGCAACGAGCCTCCGGAGAGACTCGTTCCGCTGCCGCGCGCGACGTACGGAACGCGATGCCTTGCACAGGCCGTGACGATCGCCACGACATCGGCTTCGCTCTCGGGAACGACCACCGCGCGAGGGCGGACGGCGAAGGCGGTCAGACCGTCCGATTCGAACGCCGCGAGCCCTCCCGCTTCGAGCACGATCCGCTCGGCCGGGAGCGCACGGCGGATCTCGTCGAGCGCCGCGTCGAAGTTCATGACGACTTCTCGTGTCCGGCGTACACCGCGCCGGCCGCATCGAGCGGATCGCCCGAGCCGCCTCGCCAACCGAGCTCACGCAGCAACGTGCCGAGCGCCGCCAGGAAGGTCGTCACGCTGCGACGCGAACTCGAATGCCCCATCAACCCGACTCGCCAGGCGCGCCCCTTGAAGGGGCCGAGGCCGGCACCGATCTCGATGTCGTACTCGAGCAGCAGACGCTTTCGGATCACCGCGTCGTCGATCCCGTCGGGAACCGAAACCGCGTTCAGCGTCGGGAGCGAGCGATCGGGGATGTAGGTCAGACCGAGTGCCTCGAGACCGGCGCGCAGGGCGAGATGATTCAGCTGGTGCCGCGCGAAACGTCGCTCGAGCCCCTCTTCGACCACCATCAGCAGCGCTTCGCGGAGCGCGTAGGTCATGTTGATCGGAGCCGTGTGGTGATAGACCCGGTCCGATCCCCAGTAGGCCATCAACAGCGAAACGTCGAGATACCAGCTGATGACCTTCGTCCGCCGCGAACGGATCGCTTCGGCCGCTCGCTTCGAGAAGGTGACCGGCGCCAGGCCGGGAGGGCACGAAAGGCATTTCTGGGTCCCGCTGTAGACCGCGTCCGCCTTCCATTCGTCGGTCGGGACCGGAACGCCGCCGAGACTGGTGACGCAATCGACGACGAGCAGTGCGCCGTGTTCCTGCGCGAGCCGCGCGACCTCGTCCATCGGCTGCTGCACGCCGGTCGACGTCTCGGCATGCACGATGCCGATCAGCTTCGTCCGCGGATGTTCCTGGAGCGTGCGACGGATCGCGTCGGGATCGATCGCACGTCCCCATTCCGCCTCGACCGCATGGACCGTCGCGCCGTACCGCTCGGCCACTTCGCGCATGCGGCCGCCGAAGACGCCGTTGACGCAGACGATCGCCTCGTCCCCCGGCTCGATCAGATTGCACAGACACGCTTCCATGCCGGCACTGCCGGTCCCCGAGACCGCCAGAGTCAGCTCGTTCTCGGTGGCGAAGACCTGACGCATCAGTCGCCGCGTCTCGTCCATGATCGCCAGATAGGCGGGATCGAGATGCCCGAGCGTCGGAGCGGCCAGCGCCTGGAGAACGCGAGCCGGAACGGCACTCGGACCGGGACCGAGCAGCAAGCGTTCGGGCGGAGCCCAAGAGGGGCGGTTGGATGACATCGGCGACCGATCCGGTGGTGGAGGAACTTGCCGTCGCGAAGCGTTTCGCGAAAGGGCAGGATCCGGATTCTAGTCCCCGCCGCGCGGCTCGGAAAACGGGCGACCGCCTCGAAGAGACCGCTTTCCCTCGCCCGGCCGGAAGCGAGGCACGCCGATGGCCGAGCCCTCGGCGGCGGTGAAGGGAGAGGGAGCCGATCGGTTCGCGATCGGCTCCCCTGTTCCGCGCCACGGCTCAGACCTGGACGTCGATCTCGTACCCTTCGCGCTGGGAGCGCCGCTCCCACGCAGCCGCCGCCTCGTCGCCGACGATGTGCTGCGTTTCGGGATCCCACTTCAGCGGGCGACCGAGACGGATCGCGATGTTGGCCAGGTGGCAGGTCGTCATCGCCCGANNATGCGTCCAGACGTCCGAGATCGGCTGCTCGCGCGTCTCGATGCACTCGAAGAAGTTCTGCATGTGGGCATTGCCCCCCTGCGGCAGCTTCCCCTTATAGGCATTGCGGATCGCGTCTTCGGGGAGCGGGCGATCGGCCAGTTCTTCGACCGCCATGCCGGTCAGCTTGCCTCGATTGACGAACAGCCGTCCCTTGGAACCTTCGAACAGGATGCCGTTGTCGAACCCGAGCTCCGGCGCCGAGTCGCGGATCGTCAGCTCCTGGCCGTCCGCGAAACGGCATTCGATCCGGAATTCGGTCGCCGTGTTGTACTGATCATCCGCCAGAGGCCGCCCGTCCTCGAACGGAACCGGATGAACGGCCGTCCCCTCGATCGAGACGGGACCGGTGCTGTCGAGCCCCATGCCCCACTGCGCGATGTCGACGTGGTGAGCTCCCCAGTCGGTCATCTTGCCCCCCGAGTACTCGTACCACCAACGGAACTCGTAGTGGCAGCGAGTCTTTCCCTGCGACTCGCGGTAGTCGACCATCGGCGCCTGACCGAGCCACTTCTCCCAGTTCAGTTCGGCAGGGACCGCTGCCTTGGGAATCAGGCCGCTGGCCGGAGCACCACCGATCGCGACCGTCGCCTTGCGGACATCGCCGATCCGCCCGTCGCGAATCAGGCAGATCGCGTTCAGGAAGAGGAGCCCCATTTCGCTCCGCTGCTGCGTGCCGACCTGAAAGACCCGTCCGGTCTCTTCCAGCACCTTGATGATCTGCTTCCCCTCTTCGATCGTCAGCGTGAGCGGCTTCTCGCAATAGACATCCTTGCCGGCACGCATCGCGTCGATCGCGATCTTGGTGTGCCAGTGATCGGGAGTCACGATCGTCACGACGTCGATGTCGTCGCGATCGAGCACCTGGCGATAGTCCTCGACCGCTTCGACATCTCGCCCCTGAAGTTCGCGGACCTTGGCCTGAGCCTTGGCGCGGTGTCGGCCGTCGACATCGCAGACGACCATGCAATCGGCGAACGCCATCGCGTTCGGACCGACGCCATCCCAGCGACTCCCCGTCCCGATGCAGGCCAGACGGAGACGTTCGGAACGGGCGCGGGCGATCGCCGGCGACAGGGACGGAAAGACGACCGGCATCGAAGCGGCGGCCAACGCCGCGGTACCGGTGGTCCGAAGGAACTGACGACGATCGCTGCGTCGGGACATCGCGAAGTCTCTCGGTGGGCTGACGACGGAATTCGAATCGGCGTGAAGGGTTCGCGGCGCGAACCGGACGGCGGGTTCGGACGAATACGAACGAAATCGATCGTCCGAGTCGCCCCCTCGGGGAGACGAAACTCCCTTGCGGCAGTCTAACGGCGGCTCGCTCTACCTGCCAGTTTCGACAGGGAGCCGATTTGCCGTCCGGCGTTGCCCGAACGAGTCGCCCCCCTCTAAGATCGCGCTCCGATTCGCGTGTTCCACTCTTGCCGAGGTTCGCCATGCCGCCGCTGCGTCGCACCAAGATCATCGCCACGGTCGGACCTGCCTGCGACTCGGTCGACGGGCTCGCCGCTCTGATTCGAGCGGGAGTCAACGTCTTTCGTCTGAACATGGCGCATGGCGACGTCGAGGCCCATTCGATTCGAGTCGATCGGATCCGCGAAGCGGCGAAGATCGTCGGCGAACCGGTCGGCATCCTGGCCGATCTCGCCGGCCCCAAACTCCGATTGGGGAAGCTCGCCGGAGATACGCTGCCGTGCGAATCCGGGGACACGCTGGTGCTGAAGCGCGGGCGAGTCGCGGAGAATCCGAACGAGATCGTTTCGGAATACGAAGCGCTGCTCGACGAGATCGTGCCGGGAGACCGGATCGTGATCGGCGACGGCACGATCGCGATGGAAGTGGTCTCGAAGCAGGACGATTCGGCGACCTGTCGCGTGCTGGACGGAGGGACGATCCGATCGCGACAGGGAATCGCGCTCCCCAATACCCGACTGACGATCGAGACGATCGGACCGTCGGACTACGCGCATGCCGATTGGGCCGCGGCCAAGGGGCTCGACTACGTCAGCCTGAGTTTCGTCCGCCAGGCGGAAGACCTGCGCAAGCTTCGACTGCACCTGCAGAAAGCGAACTCCAAGGCGGCGATCATCGCGAAGATCGAAAAGCGCGAGTCGCTCGATCTGCTCGACGAGATCGTCTCGGAAGCGGACGGCATCATGGTCGCCCGCGGCGATCTCGGCTTGGAAGTCGACATCGCCACTACGGCGGTCGTCCAGAAGCGGATCATCGACGTCTGTCGCCGGCTGCATCGACCGGTGATCGTCGCGACGCAGATGCTCGAGAGCATGATCGCTTGCCCCACTCCCACGCGCGCGGAAGCAAGCGACGTGGCCAATGCCGTTTTCGACGGCACCGACGCCGTGATGNNGAGCCGAGGTCTCGGACGTCTCGAACGCGATCCTCGACGGCGCCGACGCCTGCATGCTTTCGGGTGAAACGGCGGTCGGAAAGTACCCCGAAGAATCGGTCCGGATGATGGCTCGCATCCTGAAGGAGGCGGAAGGGCTCGCGCTCGAGACATCGCTGGCGGTGCCGATGCGCAGCGGACGCCAGGAGGACATCACCGAAGCGGTTCTCCAGGGCGCGACTCAGATCTCGCGAGGCATCGGCTCGAACGTCGTCGTCGTCGTCACCCGCTCCGGCCGCTCGGCGATCCTCAAGTCGAAGCATCGCGATCGGATTCCGACCCTTTGCATCACCGATGCGCCGCCGGTCGTCGGTCAGGCCTGTCTGTGGTGGGGAGTCACTCCGCTGCTGGTCGACTCGATCGAAAACGAATGGAGTCTCTTCAACGCCATTCTCGAATGGAACCGCCGCTCGGGTCAGCTCTCGTCCGGCGACCGGATCGTCGTCGTGTCCGATCGGCGCGCTTACCCGGCCGGTCACGATTCGATTCTCGTGCAGCAGATTCCCTGAGTCGCTTCGTACGCATCGGCCTCCGTTCCGCGGCCGACTTCGCGCCGCGGCGACGATTCCCTGTCGCTTCCGCGGCCGAACGTCACCCGCCTGAGAACCCGGGGCGCATGATCCGGGCGATCGAGCCGTGACGCGGCCCCCTGGTCGCGTTCCGGCGGGGCTCCAACCATGGAGACTCGAGGTTCGCTCTCCAGGAGTCGTCGGCATGGTCGCGGTCGCGTCGATCCCTTCGGAAGTCCCCGGCATTCGGATCGCCGACGGCCATGTCCCGAACGGTCAACGCGAGACGGCGACTCGCGGCCAGGCGGAGGTGAATCGGAGCGGTCGGTACGTTCTGTACTGGATGATCGCGCACCGGCGATTGAGGTCGAACTTCGCGCTGCAGCGAGCCGCCGATTGGGCGCGACATCTGTCGCTGCCGCTGGTCGTGCTGGAGCCGCTGGAAGTCGACTACCGCTGGGCCTCCGAGCGGTTTCACGCCTTCGTGATCGCCGGCATGCAGGAGAATCGACGCCGGGCGGCGTCGCTCCCCCTGACCTACCTGCCGTATGTCGAACCGAGCTCCGGTGCGGGGGACGGTCTGTTGGCCCGCATGGCCGAGTCGGCGGCGGTCGTGGTTACCGACGACTTCCCCTGCTTCTTTCACCCGGCATTGGTCCGTTCGGCGGCACGACACGTCAGCTGTCGTTTCGAGGTGGTCGACGGCAACGGCCTGATCCCTCTGAGCAGTTCGCCGCGCGAGTTCGCCCGCGCGTTCGACTTTCGTCGTTTCCTTCAGCGAACCGTTCGCGACCACTGGGAGCATCTCCCGCAGCCGCTTCCTTTCGAGGGTCTGCGCGGCGGTTGGGAGCCGGGCAAGGAACTGGACGCCTGGCCGATGCTCGACGCGAACGAACCGCTCGAGACGCTGGTCCGCCAGCTGCCGATCGATCATGCGGTCGGCCGGTCATCGATCCCGGGAGGGAGCGAAGCGGGGGAGCGACGCGCAGCGAGCTTCATCGCGGAGCGGCTGGACGACTACGCCGACCACCGGAATGACGTCGATCGGGACGGCGCCAGCGGTCTCTCCCCGTACCTGCATTTCGGCCACGTTTCGGTCCACGACCTCTTCCGCGACGTGACGGAGCGATACGGCTGGAAGCCCCAGGCGGCGTCGACCTCGACCGGCGGCTCGTCGCATGACTGGTGGGGACTGCCGCCGGGAGCCGAGTCGTTCCTGGACGAACTGCTGACCTGGCGCGAACTCGGCTATCACTTCAGCCGCCACCGTCGCGACTATGCCCGCTACGAGTCGCTGCCGGATTGGGCACGACGGACGCTCGAGGAGCATGCGAAAGACCGTCGCGATGCCGTCTATTCGCTCGACGAATTCGCCGAATCGCGAACGCACGACGAGCTGTGGAATGCGGCTCAACGACAATTGGTCCGCGAAGGGAAGATCCACAACTATCTGAGGATGCTCTGGGGCAAGAAGATCCTCGAATGGTCGGCTCATCCGCGCGATGCGTTGCACGTGATGATCGAACTGAACAACCGCTATGCGCTCGACGGCCGCAATCCCAACTCGTACAGCGGCATCTTCTGGGTGCTCGGTCGATTCGATCGCGCCTGGGGGCCGGAGCGCCCGGTGTACGGCACGATCCGCTACATGTCGAGCGACAACACGCGGCGCAAGCTTCCGGTCCGCGATTATCTGCGTCGCTACGCCGCCGCGCCTCAGGTCGGGTTGCCGTTTTCCGACTGACGCTCTCCCGGCAAAGCCCACGCGATCGGGATGACGTCGACGGCGTTGCGAGCGAGTTTCGAGTCCCCTGCCGAGTCCCGTGAAGGGCACGGTCGGACGGGGGCTTCGATCGAGGCGATTTGCGGCGGCGACCGCGGCGACTCTAGAATCGTCTCGGGGGAAGTCGGCTCGACGACCTCTCCCCTTCCCTCCCGCTGCTCACCGCCACGACGGAGTCACCTCATGCGTTGGTCGGGTCCTGCCTCGTTGCTCGGGCTCTCCTGCCTGGCCCTCTTTTCGCCGTCCGCTCCTGCGACGGCCGACGAACCGAAGTTCGAGAAGGTCGTTCTGACGAAGACCTTCTACTGCGAAGGGGCCCATTTCGGCGACTTCGACGCCGACGGCTCGATGGATGTCGTCTCGGGACCGTACTGGTATCGCGGGCCGAAGTTCGAAGAGCGGTTCGAGATCTATCCGGTCGAGGAATATCCGGTCGACGGCTATTCGCGCAACTTCAGCGCCTTCACCGGCGACTTCGACGCCGACGGTTGGACCGACGTCTTCGTCGTCGGATTTCCCGGGGACGAGTCGTGGTGGTTCCGCAATCCTCAGGGCAAGACCGAGGGGCACTGGGATCGGCATGTCGCCGTTTCGGTGACCGACAACGAATCACCGTGGATCGTCGACGTCAACGGTGACGGGCGACTGGATCTCGCTTTCCATACCGGAGGCTACTACGGATACGCGACCTACGATCAGGCCGATCCGACCGCGCCGTGGACCTTCCATCGCGTTTCGCAGATGGTCGCCGGAGGGCGTTTCCAGCACGGCTTCGGAGTCGGCGATGTCGACGGGGACGGCCGAAGCGACCTCCTCTTTCAGAACGGTTGGCTGCAGCAGCCCGAGGATCTCGCAGGAGACCCCGAATGGAAACTCCATGCGTTTCCGTTTGCGCCAGGCCAGGGAGGGGCGCACATGCACGTCTATGACTTCGACGGCGACGGCCTGAACGACGTGCTGACCAGTCTCGAAGCGCACGCCTACGGACTTTCGTGGTACCGCCAGGTGCGTGATGAAGCGGGGAACATCGGCTTCGAGGAGCGGAAGATTCTCGGCCGGACTCCGGAGGAGAACGCCTACGGAATCTGCTTCACTCAGATGCACTCGATCGACCTGGCCGACATGGACAATGACGGGCTGAAGGACATCGTGACCGGAAAACGATACTGGGCGCACAACGGCAACGATCCGGGAGCACGCGAACCGGCCGTCCTCTACTGGTTTCGCACCGTTCGCCGGGATGACGGCACGGTCGACTTCGTCCCGCACCTGATCGACGACGATTGCGGAGTCGGGACTCAGGTGATCGCCGGTGACCTGACCGGTGACGGACGACCGGACGTGGTCGTCGGCAACAAGAAGGGGACTCACGTCCTGCTGAGTCGCTGATCGACGTCGTCGGATCGAACCCGAGCCGGCCGCTCTTCAGGCCGGCTCGACTGTCGCCGCCACGGCTCTCGGCGCGGCGGCGACGTGTCGGGGCGTTATCGCCAAGGAACGGCCCTCGGGCCGTTCGGCCTTGCATCCCCGGTCAGGCCTCGGAAGCGTCGACTCCGGTCGGTTCGTCGCCGGAGTCTCGCGCGTCCGAGTCGTCGGCCTCATCGTCGTGACCGTCGGCCGGGAGCGGACGAACGACTTGGCCGGGAAGTCGAACGAACTCGGCGCGGTAGACCGGGAGTTCGGCCAGACGAGTCCGCCGCTCGAAGTGGGTCCGGTAGTCGAGATCGTGCGTCGACTGGGGTTCGGCGACCGGATGGGGGCCGTCGAGGAGCGTCGTGACGCGCGGGATCAATTCCAACGTCGACTCGAAATACTCCTGCACGTCGGTCCAGAAGTGCAGACGCCCCCCGACCACCAACTTCGACTCGATCGCCTGAAGCAGCCGGCGATTGAGCACCCGTCGCTTGCGATGTCGCGCCTTCCACCAGGGATCGGGGAAGTAGACGTGAAAAGCGGCCACCGAATCGTCGGCAAGGAATTCGTCAGAGAACCGGACGCCGTCCCCCGAGATCATCAGGGCATTGGTCAGACCGGCTTTGGCGAGCTTCGCCCCGCAGGTGCGAGCGTACTGCTTCGCAAGTTCCACGCCGACAAAGTCGTGATCGGGCCGCTCCGAAGCGGCTCGAACCAGAAAGAGCCCCTTGCCGCTCCCGACCTCGACCTCCAACGGAGCCGATCGGCCGAACCACGCCGCCGGATCGAACCGCTCGCCGAGCGCCGACAGCTCCGACAGATGTCGGCTGAGGTCGATCCGAGGATCGATCTTCGGAAGCGCACGGCGAGCCATCGGGAAAGGTTGACCCGAGAGGAAGCGAAGTCGGAGTGAAGGTCGATCGCGGCCGATCAGGTCCGGAGATGACCGCGGCGGCGACGACGATTCTTGCTGTTGGCCGGACGACGGCCGTGATTCGCCTTCTTCAGGCTGCGATGAGGCTTGGCCATGACGTTCACTCCTGATGATCGAGGGGCACGCACGAGGGCGATCGGCAGCAAGCCGGATCGCACGTGACCGAGCGGAGAAGTCTAGTCGAGCCGTCTTGCGGCGCGAAGTCCGACGGACCGCGGGATCGGAACCACGCCCCCACCCCGAAGAGCGAGTTCCATCCTCGTCGCTTCCGGGAGTCCTTCGCTCCGCGACAGACCGATCGCTTATCGGCCGCCCGGTCTTGGGCAAACGAGCCGGATCGGGGGAACTTCCGGAGCCGAACCGGGATCGACGCTCATGCGAGAACGCCGACGGCCCCCGTTCACGATCGCCGGCTCGCTCGAACCAGTTCGTCGAGCTTGACCGCCGCGGCTCCGGAGTCGATCGCCTCGGCGGCTCGCTCGGCAGCATCGGCGGGGTTCTGTCGGGGGTCGTCGAGCCAGATCGCGGCAGCTGCATTGAGCAGCACCAGATCCCGCGGGGCCCCCGCCTCTCCGGCCAACACGCGCCGGATCAACGCTGCACTGGCGGTCGGAGAATCGACGATCGCATCGCTCCACGGACGAGTCGAGAGCCCGAACGTTTCGGGGGTCCAGATCTGTTCGTCGATCGAGCCGTCGAGACCGATCGCGACTCGGGTCGGAGCGGCGCAACTCAACTCGCAAAGCCCGTCTTCGGCATGGAGAACCAGAAATCGCTCGGTCCCCAATCGACACAGAGCTTCCGGAAAGATCGCCATCAGTTCGGCCCGGCCGACTCCGAGCACCTGACGTTCCGCCGAGGCCGGATTGCAGAGCGGGCCGAGCAGGTTGAAGATCGTCGGATGCGCCAGCGATCGGCGAACCGCTCCGACATGTCGCATCGCCGGATGCGCGGTCGGCGCAAAGCAGAATCCGATGCCGACCGCATCGATGCTGCGAGCGACGACTTCCGAGTCGGCATCGACATCGACACCGAGTTCCGCCAGCACGTCGGCCGATCCCGAGCGACTCGTGATCCGGCGATTGCCGTGCTTGGCGATCCGAATGCCGCAGGCCGCCGCAACGATCGCCGCCGTCGTACTGACGTTGAAAAGTCCGGCCCCGGTCCCTCCGGTGCCGCAGGTATCCGTCACCGGCCGCCGCGAGATCGGGATCCGAGTCATGAACTCGCGCAGCACCTGGGCTCCGGCCGTCACCTCATCGATCCCTTCGCCGCGGCGATGCAGCGCGACGAGCAGTGAAGCGATGTCTGCCTCGGCCGCCGTTCCCTGCATCACGAACCGCAGCGCCTCCTGCAGCCGCTCGGCCGGAAGCGGGCGATCGGTGTCGAGAATCGCCAGAGCCTGACGGAGCGGATTCGGTTCCATGAACGACTCACGAAGAGGAACGACGAAATGGCATCCGATCGATCGATGGGGATCCGTCGAGCCGCTCGCCGGACAGCTGACCTTTGGGTTGCGAAACATTCTGACCACGGGCGGCTTGCGTTGCGACCACCGGTCTCGCGAGTAGAATGCGGACTTCCGCGCCGCATCCGAATGCAGCTCGGCCCTCTCCTCGGAGTTCGAGACGACGCCTGATGAGTTCGATGCAGCGGAAGGTCATCCTCGATTGCGATCCGGGGATCGACGATGCCGTCGCACTCTGCCTCGGCCTTGCCGCCGAAGAGTTCGATGTCCTCGCCGTCACCGGCGTCGAGGGGTGCGTGTCGGCCGACCAGGCGAACCGCAACGTCCAGTATCTGCTGTCGCAGCTCGATCCCGCCAAATGGCCTCGGATCGGTAGTGCGTCGCATGCCGACGACGCTCCGGCGGTCGACACCCGCTACCTTCACGGCGACGACGGTCTCGGCAACGTCGGCTCGACCACCGCCGCACCGCATCACCCGCACCCGTCCGAAAAGCTGATCGGCGATCTGGTTCGAGCCTATCCGAACCAGGTGACGATCATCGCGCTCGGCCCGACGACGAACATCGCTCGCGCGTTTCGTCGCGATCCCGGTCTCGAAGGGCTCGTCGATCGTCTGATCGTGATGGGGGGTGCGGTCGACGGCGTAGGCAACATCACGGCCAACGCGGAGTTCAACGTTCATTTCGATCCGGGAAGCGCGCGGCACGTGCTGGCATCGCGGACGACCAAGACGCTGATTCCGCTGGATGTCACGCGGCAGGTCCAGTGGACGCTCGACCTGCTCGAACAGCTCCCTGATGTCGGATCGCGATTGGGGCGACTCCTTCGCCGCATGCTTCCGTTCGCCTACCGATCGTATCGGCAGCGGTTGGGACAGGAGTGCATCCTGCTCAATGATGCCGTCGCCCTGATGGCGGCGCTCGAGCCCGACCTGTTCTCGACCGAGGGAATGGCCGGCGATGTCGAGGTGAGCGGCGAGCTGGCTCGCGGCATGGTCCTGTTCGACCGACGGCATCCGCAGGAATGGCGAGCCAACATGGAAGTCGCCCGCGAGGTCGACGTCGAGCGTCTGCGCGAGCGATTCGTCACGCGATTGCGGCGCGCGGCGGTCTTCTTCAGGGATTGACGGCCGTCCGGGTCAGCGTCGGCTCGTCGCGCTCCTCGAGCGTCACCCGCAGCGTGCGACGACGCCCTTCGCGAAAGAGCTCGACATCGATCGGACGCTTCAGCGGGGCCCGACTGACTTCGGTCACCAGATGCGAGTCGTTCTGGATGGCGGTACCGCCGAACGACAGGATGATGTCGCCGACCGCGATCCCCGCCTGATCGGCTGCCGATGACGGCGAGATCTGACTGACTCGGGCACCGAAATAGTTCGGCAGTCCGAGACGCTTCGCCTGATCGGGCGTGTACGAGGCGTCGAGCGTCACGCCGAGCACACCTCGCGTCACGCGACCGCGATCGACCAGGTCCTTGGCGATCGCGAGCGCCATGTCGATCGGAATGGCGAACCCGATGCCGTCGTTGCCCCCCGAGTTGCTGGCGATCGCCGTGTTGATGCCGACGACACGGCCTCGAAGGTTGATGAGCGGACCACCCGAGTTCCCCGGATTGATCGCGGCGTCGGTCTGAATGAAGTCCTGAAAGCGGACGCTGTCCTCGCCCAGCTGCAGATCGCGTCGACCGGTGGCGCTGACGATCCCTCGCGTCACCGAGTGACTCAGCCCGAACGGACTCCCGATCGCGACGACGTCGTCTCCGACTTCGACCGAACCGTCATCGGCGCAGCGAGCGGGAAGGTAGTCCCCTTCGGGGAGACGCATCACGGCGATGTCGGTATCCGAGTCGGTCCAGATCGCGACCGGATTCGCGTGACGGCCGTCGAACGTGTAGAGATGGACCTGAGCCAGATCGGCGTGCTTGATGACGTGACGATTGGTCAGGACATAGTCGACGTCACGATGCCGGATGATCACTCCGGCCCCCGCCTCCTCGACCGTCCGTCCGCGCCGTCCCGGCGGCCCTTCCCCCTTGATCGCCTTGATGTGGACGACCGAGGGGCGACAGAGAGCGACGATCGACTTGACGATCCGCGCCCGAGCGTCGAAGTATTCCGCTTCGCGTTCGAGGTCGGCAAAGGCGCGATCGACGTCGGCTTCGCGAGGCAGAGCGGATTCCTGTCCGACGGCGCCGGCAACCAGACTCAGACAGAACAGAGAAGCCGGTACGAAGGATCGGAACGGACGAGTCGTGCGGCAGGGGTGCGAAATCATGTCGGAAGACTCTCGGGGTGCGGCAGAGGCAAGCACGTTCAGGGAACGTTGATGTCGATATCTCGGGCGCGCGAGTCGTCGGACGGAAAGTCGACGACGCGCGACCAATCGACCGTGCGGCCTCCCGAACCTCCCGAGATCTCGGCGGCTCGCTGACAACCGACGCAGAGCGTCGCGTAGGGGAGCGCCTGGAGCCGCGCGAGCGGGATCGGCTGCTCGCAGACTTCGCACTCGCCGTACTCGCCGCTCGACATCCGCTTCAGGGCATTGTCGATCATCGCCAGTTCGCGCCCTTCGACTTCGGCAAGCTGCGAGCTGAGCTCGTCCTGAGCCGAGTCGAGCGCCCAATCGACGACGTCTCCCTTGGTCTGCGAGGCGAGTTCGTTGAGCAGACTCATGTCTCCCAGCAGCGCCATCCGGATCGCCTCGCGGCGTGCCTTCAGGATCTCGTGCAGCTCGGCAAGCGATTCTTTCCGCGACATGTCGTGGGTCCCCGGAGCCTGAACGTCGGAAGTCGTGGTGGTTGTGCGGGTCACCGACATTCCGGCATTCGCGAGCAGCGATGCTCCGCGAACCGGACGATCGGCCTCTCCTTCGGACTCCCGAAGGCCCGCAACCATAGTTCGGGAAATCGGAGCGCCGACGACGATCCCGGCGGATGCCGTCATCACGAGACCGGGTCGGAACGGATCTCGCTGAACTCGCTCCCTTCGGTTCGTTTCGCGGCAGGAACTCTCGACGACGAAGGTGCTTCGCACTTTTGACTCGGGTCCCGGCGCGACGTAGATGAGTGGATCGGCGGGCGGAAGACCGTTGCGCCGCGGGACCGATACGGAAACGAGGATCCGATGAGCGCCGCTTCGACCGGATGCGACAACGCTGCCGAACTGCACCGCACCTCGCGGCTCCCCGAATGCGGATTCGAGATCTCGTTCCGGATGTTCGGGTCGCGCCGCGAAGGACAACTGCTGCGGATCGTCGGCGAGAAGTTCTCCGTCGGCTCCGCCCCCGGCTGTTCGTTGAGCCTTCGCTCCGAACAGGTCGCGCCGCTGCATCTGATCGGCGTTCACGGGCCCGAGGGGACTCTGGTCCGCGCCTTTTCTCCCGACACCCGCCTCGATGGTCGGACGATCTCGGACGCCTGGATCAACGTCGGCGATCGCCTGTCGATCGGCCCGATCGACCTGGAGGTCGAGCAGCTTCTGACTCCGTACGGCGAGGTCGCCCGCGATCGTGAGGCTCGGTTCGATGCTTCCGCGTCGATCGCGACGCTTTCCGATGCGGACCTGTCGGCATCGATCGCGGCTGCCGTCCGCGCGGTTCGCCTGACCGAACACACGCGGCTTCGTCGCCTGATCGAGCAGCTCCGCGTCCGCCGTATCGAGTCGGTTCGCTCCGAGTCGACTTCGGTCGTCGCGGCAGCCGAGGCGCCGTCGTTGCCGGTCGACGTCCGAGCATCCGAGACCGATTCGCTCGTCGACTCGTTCGACCGACCGGTCACCGCGGACCTGCTCTCGGTCCACTCGACTCCCGAGCAGGTCGACGACGTCGCCTCGTGCTTCCCCACGGAAATCGCTCCGGCCTTCGTTCGCCAAGGCTCGATCGACGAAGCAACCGATCGATTCTTTGGGGCGTCCGAAGCTCCGGCGCCCGAGGCGGAATCGCCCTTGTGGAACGGCGAACCGGAAGCGAACGCGGAACACGAGGCTACGGGTCGTTCCGAAGCGCTGTCGAACGTCTCTGATGCCTACCGCTCGATGGTCGCCGACGAGCCGACCGCGGAACCGCTCTTCGCGACGACCGGACTGATCGACGAGGAGCCGACCGATCCGTTCGCGTCGCTCGACAACGACGACTACTTCGGCTCGCGACAGGACGATGTCGCGTCGGGATACGCGCCTGCTCCCGAAACGACTCCGTCAGCCGAGGACGACGCGTTGGCTCGCATTCGCGCCAGCTTGGCGTCGCTGCTGGCCGAACGGACCAAGCAGCCCCTTGCGGCTTCGGATGATGCCGCCGAGCAGCTCGTCGATCGTTACGGCGAGGCAGATTCATCATTGGCGATCGAGAGGGCATTCGTCCCGGAAGTCGCGCCGTCATCCGTCGAAACCGAATCGTCCGAGGGCTCCACCGAGTCGATGTCGGCCTTCGGTGTCGCATGGGCCTCCGAGGGGGCGGCGACCTCGGAAGCGTCCGATCCGTACCGCTCCGAAACCGAGACTCCCGGCGATTTCGGTCCGGTCATCGAACCGTCCGTGGCCTCGAACGACGATCATCCCTTCGCCGAGCTCTATCGCCGGTTGCGCGAGACCGAAGAAGGGGGTGAAGCAGCGGAAGAGTCGATTTCGGCCGAGTCGATCTCGACCGAGTCGAGCGACATCGAGCCGGCGGTCGTCGACGAAGTTCCCGCATCGATGGACCGAGCCGTCCCGGCCGTGTCGCAACCGGCCGAACCGGAGACGACTCCGGTCGCCTCGCGTTCGAGCGCCGCAACCGCCAGTACCGGTGCCGATGACGACGAGGAGTCGATCGACGCCTACATGGCGAAGCTTCTGGCTCGCGTCAGCGGGGGCCCCGAGACCTCTTCCGAACCGACCAAGGAGTCGGGCTCTTCGGGCGCTGCCGGTTCGAAGGAGACGGAGTCGCTGTTGCGTTCGACCTTCGCTTCGGAACTGAAGGCTCGAGACGAGGAGTTCCGATCGGTCGATTACGTGCCGCGACTTGCGCCGGAGAAGATCGAGGATCTCAAGACGTTGCGGGACGTGGCGAATGCGCACTCGGCAGTGGCGATCGACACGAGCAATCGGAAGCGGAATGCCAGCTCGTCGCTTCTGTGGGTCGGAGGTTCGGTGATCGGCGTGGTCCTCGGAGGTCTGTTGCTCAAGACTTCGACCAGCCCGCTCTCGATGTCCTTCTTCCTCTCGATCGCCTCGTTCGGCGGCACGATCTTCTCGATCCGGCAGGTGATGTCGCTTCGCAAGGGGAACTCGATGCGGCGACTGGAGCCGGTCGAGATCGACTGAGCGGCGCAATGCTCGCTCAGAACCCCCGACTCGCCAACACGTCGTCGAAGGTCCGCAGGTCGTAGCCGATCCCGACATAGTCGAGCAGTCGAGTCAGCCCGCGCAAGGCGACTCCGAAACCGTCCGGGCCGCTGAATCCGCCGAACTGCCCTCCTCCCTTCACGTGCGGCTCGAGATCCAGAAAGACGCCGGGGGCTCCGAGCGCCCGCATTCGCTTGTCGAGCTTGGGAAGCTCCGTGGCAAGGTCGCGCAAGATCGCTTCGTGTCCGCTGTCGCCTCGATCGGCCGGCACGAAGTGCTTCAGCGCTTCCTCGTCGACATGAGTCACGCGGCCCATCGGAACCGGATGCCGATAGTCCTTGATGTGCAGCCAGCCGAGCCCCGGCTTCATCACGCGATACTGCCGAAACACCTCTTCGGCCGAGCACCCCTGCGTGACGATGTTGCCGGCATCGAAGATCAGGACCAGTCGCTCGGATCCGACCTGACGATGGATTTCGGCGAGGAGATCGCCGGTCTGCCCGACCAGATTCGCCTCGATCTCGAGCCCGAAGATCAGGTCGCGAGCCGCGCACTCGTCGACGATCTTGCCGAGGCGATCGACCACTTCGGGAAGATACGCGTCGGGCGACTCGCCCTTCGGGTGATAGAACGAGAAGCCTCGAATCAGTCGCGTTCCGAAACGGTTCGCGAGATCGCACGCCTTGCGGACGTCCTGAGCCAGGTACTTTCGGAACGGAACGTACCGGTTGCGGCTCCCGTCCTCGACATCCGCGAGCTTTACCTTGCCGATCGGCGAGCCGAGCGAAGCGACCTGCAGACCGTAGGCCTGCTGCAGCTTCACGAGCGAACGGACTTCGGCGGCGGAGAGCTGCATCACGTTGCGCACGCCGCTCCCGGCGTCGACGAATCGGACGGTGTAGTGACGCAGACCGAGCGCCGCAAAGGCGGTGAACTGCTGCACCGCCGTCTTCTCGTTGGCGGCCTCGTCGGCAAAGCCGCTGAGCAGGACACCCGGATTCGGAGCCATCGAAGTTCCTCGACAGGATGAAGGTGGGAGCGAGTCGCGGCGTTCGTCGTATCGCACTTCGCGATGCGACGAGTCTCAATCGCCGAGCAGCGTGGCGGCAGGAAGGTCGAGCAGCAGATCGACGTTCGCGTGCCGCTGCAATGCCGACGCCGGCACCTGAGGATCGACGGTGCCGCGGACCGCATCGCGCACCGCACGCGCCTTGCGCAGATCCGGAACGCTGCAGACGATATGTCGAGCCCGCAGGATCTCGGGGACGGTCATCGAGATCGCACGCGACGGGACATCGTCCAGCGTCGGAAACCAACCCTCGCCCAGTTGCTGACGTCGACACGCTTCGTCGAGCTGCACGACGTGGTAGACGGCCGTCGTCTCGAAGTCGGCCGGGGGATCGTTGAATGCCAGATGGCCGTTCTCGCCGATGCCGATGAAGGCGACGTCGACGGTGCGTGACGAGATGCGCCGGGCCAGGTCTCGACAGACGCCGTTCGGTTCACCCGAAGCGTCGATCGCCGCAAACGATCCGAGAGGCGTCGGCAGCCGATCGACGAAACGCTCGCGAAGGAAACGGCGGAACGAGGCGGGGTGATCGGCGTCGAGGCCGAGGTACTCATCCAGATGAAATGCGTCGACTCGTCCCCAATCGATCTCCGATTCGGCGATCAGATGAGTCAGGGTGGCGAACTGCGAAGCCCCGGTGGCGACGATGATCGTCGCTCGTCCATGATCGCGAAGGGCCGCGCGAATCGAGTCGGCTCCGCGCCGAGCCGCTTCGCGGCCCAACTCGTCCGGCGTCTTGAGGATGGTCACTCGCATCGCAGCCCTCGCGATCGAAAAAGGGGGTGACGGCTGCCGCCGGCGCTTCCGAATCGACTCGGACCTGGCCCCGCTCGACTTCTCGAAGCCGATCGCCCCCACGGGGCTCGACAGGCGACGGGTTCGGTCCGGTTCAGGCCTGTCGCTCGTGACGCGCCACGATCGTCGACGAGATGCCGCCACGGGGACTGAACTCGGCCGTCAGGACGACACGCCGCGGAGCGACGACGGCGACGAAGTCGTCGAGAATCGCGTTCGTGACGTTCTCGTAGAAGATCCCCGCGTTGCGGAACGACTGGAGATACAGCTTCAGGCTCTTGAGTTCGATGCAGAGGCGGTCGGCGACGTAGTCGAACTGCAGGACGCCGAAGTCGGGTTGCCCCGTCTTGGGACAGACGCTCGTGAACTCGGGACAGCGGATGCGGATCTCGTAGTCACGGCCGGGAAACGAGTTCTCGAACGTCTCGAGCAGCGTACGGCGGTCGGTCGTCATCGGGGCCTCCTGGTTGTCGTCGGCCCATTCTGGCATCATGGCCGTCGGTCGTGTAGGACCCTCTTTTTCCCCGTCCCCCGCTCTTTCCGTACCTGGCGCCGATGCGAATCGCCGAGATCTACCGTTCCGTGCAGGGGGAGGGATTGCTGACTGGTACCGACAGCGTCTTCGTGCGAGCCTCGGGCTGCAATCTGCGCTGCTGGTTCTGCGACACGCTCTACGCGTCCTGGGAGCCGGAGGGAGAGGACCGGGGAGTCGCCGAGATCGCCGAATCGGTCCTGGCGTACGGCGTCGATCATGTCGTGCTGACCGGCGGCGAACCGATGCTCTTCGCCGAGATGATTCCGCTCTGCGAGCGACTGCATGAAGCCGGGCGGCATCTGACCATCGAGACGGCCGGGACGCTGCACCTGCCGCTGCATTGCGACCTGATGTCGATCAGCCCCAAGCTCTCCAACAGCACCCCCTCCTATCTGCAGAACCCGCGGTGGAACGTCCGCCACGACCGGGCTCGGAGGGCAGATGAGGTCGCTCGACGCCTGATGGCCGAGCATGCCTACCAGCTGAAGTACGTCGTCGACCTTCCGGAGGATTGCGACGAAGTGCTCGAGAGTATCGAGTCGCTCGGCGCGGATCCCGATCGGGTCTATCTGATGCCGCAAGGGATCGAGGCGTCGGGACTGGCGAGGATCGCGACGTGGCTCGCCCCCTGGTGCGCTCGCCACGGCTTCCGATTCTGTCCGCGTCGACAGATCGAGTGGTTCGGAGCGACTCGCGGGACCTGACCTCCGGCGTTTCGTGGCGCTCGTCGAACCGCCGACGAGCGAACCGCGCGTCGTTCTCGTTCGCAGGACGATGTCGCCGATGGACGCGTGCGACGACTACCAACGGACCGCGTCGAGCACGTTGCAGCGATCGTCGGTCCAGGGGCGGCGGGTCGCGTCGGCGTCGGTTCGGCGAGCCCGCTCGTCGGAGGCCAACTCGTCGAGCGTCTCGCGTCGCTCGGCCAGAAAGACGTAGATGCTCGTCGTCCGCCCTTCGGCTTCGCCGCTCGCTCCGGCGACATCGGTCATCGCCACGGCGTGCATCCCGGCATCGACCGCCAGAGCATCGAGAATGGGAACCAGATCGAGAAACCGATTGCTGACGTGAAACGCGATGATCCCTTCTTCCGCAAGATGTCGGCGATAGGTCGCCAGCGCTTCGCGGGTCAGCAGGTGGGTCGGAATCATGTCCGAGCTGAAGGCATCCATCACCATCACGTCGTAGCGGCCCGACTCGGCTCGCTCGAGCTCGACCCGAACATCGCCGAGCACGACGTCATACGCTCCGCGCCGGCTCGGCAGGTAGCNNGATCGGATCGATCTCGTAGAAGGTGAAGTGCCATCCGGGGCGGTGATAGGCCATCACCGTTCCGCACCCCATGCCGATCGCCGCGACGCGCAGGTCGTGGCGAGATTCGAGCGAACCGAAGAGTCGTCCGAGCGGGCCTCGGCGATGGTAGTACGAGAGCGGCTCGTCGCGTCGCTCGTCCTGATACTGCCATCCGTGATAGGTCGTCCCGTGGACCAGCAGATGGCGATCGGTTTCTCGTTCCGCAACGACGCGATTGGCGCCGAAGAATCCCCGCTCCCAGAACAGCACCTCTTCGCTCGCCGAGCGGCAGATCATCCCGGCGCCGAAGATCGCGGCGACCGCGAGGCCGAATCGGAGCGGCCGTCGCGAGAACGACAGTCCGAAGACGCAGGGAACGACCAGCGCGGCGACGAAGGCGAACGGAAACGGATTGAACTCGAGCGCCAGGCCGATCGCCAAACAGGCCGCTCCGGTCAGGACCGGAAAGACGACATCCAGGATTCGGTCGATTCGCTGCCGAGAAAGCTTCTCGGAGGCGGGGAGCGCGAGACAACCGCAGACGATCGCCAACGAGTACTCGGCGCTCGAGACGAACAGATGGGGAGCGACCAGCGTGTTGAAGATCCCTCCCGCGACTCCGCCTGCCGAGAGCCACAGGTAGAACTCGGTCAGGTACTTGGGGCCGGGCCGGAGATCGGCAAGCCGACCATGGCAGAGCAAGGCGAGCGCCGTGAAGGCTCCCAGATTCAGCGCGTAGGTCGACCAGTGCAGGGCGAGTCCCGCCGAGAAGGCCTGGGTCGCGACGACCGGAAGAACCAGAAGCGGCGTCCAGCGCACGACGAGCATCTGCGACAGTCGGTACTTCTGCGCAAAGGCGATGATGAACGTCGCCAGGTAGATCCCGAGCGGAATGACCCAGAGCAGCGGAAACGAGGCGACGTCGGTCGTCAGGAACGTCGTGACGCCGAGCATCAGACTCGACGGGATCAGCGCGAGCCCGAACCAGGCGGCCCGACGACGAACCGTCGGCGCGAGTGCTGACGGCGACGACACCGTGCCGGTCTCGTCGCTCGAGAGCATCGGCAGCTCCCAACCGCTCCAGCGCTGACGACGCCAGACCGCCAGAGCGCAGGTCCCGATCAGACCGATCAGCACCAGGTACCCGACGCTCCACAGCTTCAGCTGGGTGCTGAGACCGAGCATCGGCTCGACCAGAAACGGATAACCGAAGAGTCCGAGAAACGAGCCTGCGTTGCTGGCGGCGTACAGGAAGTACGGGTCCTTTGCCCGGGGATGCCCCGAGGCGGCAAACCAGACCTGAAGCGTCGGATTGGTGGTCGAGAGCATCAGAAACGGGAGACCGACCGAGACGGCGAGCGCCCCGAGCAGCCAGGCGGTCGGTGCGGTCGCCGCATCCCACGGCAGCGACTCGGGGAGCGCCAACGGCAGGAGCAGCAGCGGCAGCGACAGCATCAGGCCGTGAAACACCAACTGCCGACGCCCCGGCAGTCGCCGAGTCGATCCGTGAGCGTAGAGGTAGCCGAACAGCAGCATCGCCTGGAAGAAGACCATGCAGGTGTTCCAGACCGACGGCGTCCCTCCCAGACGAGGCAACACCAGCTTCGCGAACATCGGCTGCACGGTGAACAGAAGCGCAGCGCTGGTGAAGAGCGTGAAGCCGAACAGCCAAGCCATGGCGGTCGTTCCTTGCGGCGAAATCCGAAACGCCCTCCCGTCGCGGATGCGGAGACCGGCCGACGGGCCGACGCCGATACGACGGGGGACAGATCCCGAGACGAATCGCGGAACTCTAGGTCTTGCGGTGATTTCCGCCCGCAGCCGAAGCATCACATCGATCCGGGAAGGTGACCGCTCGGCCCGATCGCCCTTTCCATGCCGCGCGGTCCCCGTTTCGGGAGCTCGCCGAGGGCTCGATCGACAGAATCGTCGCGAACCGAACGAGACCGCTGCGGGGGGACCAGCCGACGAAGCCCCCTGAACCGGGTCCAGTTCGCCTTGCCGTCCGACCGGACTTCCCCTACCCTCCCGCCCCATCGCGAAACGTAGCCGTCTCGCCGGATCCCGCCATGAACCGCGTTCGCCTGACGATCATCGCCGCCAGCCTGTCGACCCTCGCCGCCGGGTGCGCCGGGCCGTCGATCGGCTTGCCGTTCCGATTGCGGTGGGAGCGTGCCGAGAGTTCGGCGAGCGCCGAGCCGAATGGCGACTCGACCGCTCGGGACGACGGAGAGCGAACTTCGGCATCGGCATCTCGGTCGGAGAACTCTTCGGAAACGGAACGGCGTATCGAGACTCGCGATGCCGAGGAGACCGCCGCGCAGGAGGAACGGATCCGCCGTCAACTGCTCGAGTTGTCCGTCGATCCGGAGTTTCGGAAACGTCTGAACTTGCCCGAGAACGAACGCGTCTCGTCGTCGGACGACGCCACTGAGCTGCCTGCAAGCCGCTCGATCGACGAGCCGTTTCGCGACTCGTCGATCGTCCGCACCGGACATCTTCAGGATGTTCCGCCTGATCGTTCCTCGGAAACCTCCGAGTCCCCTGCGGCCCCTCCGCAACCTCCCCGAAGCCCGAGCGCTCGAATCGCCGATCCTCCCGTCGCCGCAGCGATGTCCGGCTCGATCGTCGGCGACGATGCGGCTGAACGTCGGTCCGCGCCTCCCACCCCAAGTTCGCCCCTCGCTCCGGATCCGCCCGCGACCGTCGGAACGCTCCTGCCGGCAACCGGCGCCCCGCCCGACTCGACGAGTTCGGCCCCCCGCCCCGAAAGCGAGAGCGGTTCGAGCGTCACGCCCCCACCCGGTTCGTCCGACAGCGGCGACTCCGCGACCGCCTCGGCCGAGACCGAGACCGAGACCGAGTCGTGGATCGCCGAAGCTCGACAGGCTCATGATGCGCTGGAGCGGATGCTGGCGCGCGAATCGGAGTCGCTGTCGGACGACGAACGCAATCGACTCGAGATCCGACGTCGCATGCTCGCGCTCGTTCTAGGCGATCGCGACGAAGCGGTCGAGACGATCGATTCGCTCGACGAACCGCAAAAGGAGTTCTGGAAGGAGCAGGCGTTCGGCCTGTTCCATCTGATCGAGCCGGAAGATCTGGATCTCGATGCTTCCTTTCGCTTCGAGAACCAGCGTCGCATCGCGATCGGGGTCGATCACCTTCGCCGCGCGGAACAGGCGCTCGCCTCGACCGCGTCGCTGCGGGTCCACAGCATCGCCCTTTGCGACCAGGTCAACAGCTACGGTAACTTCCGCGAGTTCCCTCACCGGCGTTTCGCCAAGGGGGAACAGGTCATCGCCTATTGCGAAGTCGAGAATTTCCGCGCCGAGCGAGTCGTCGACGGCGAGCAGGGAGACCTCTACGAGAGCGAGTTTCGTCCGAGCATCGTGATCTTCGACGGAACCCGCAAGGCAGTCGCGCAGCAGGACTTCGATCCGATCGTGGATCGCTCGCGTCGGATCCGCCGCGACTTCTATCTGCACTTCGTCTACACGATGCCGAGCGATCTCCCTCCGGGAAAGTACAAGCTCGCCGTGATGCTCGAGGATCTCAAGGCGCAGAAGTCCGCCATCTCGACCATGCTCGACATCGACCTGCGCTGACGTGCCGCATCGACATGTCGCAGCGGGCCTCGGACCGACGAGACTCTTCGCGCCGTCCCGATCGGCCAGGAGCCGGAGCCATGATCGGATCGTTCGAAGTCGTGGTCGTCGGACTCGGCGCGATCGGCAGTCAGACTTTGGCGGCGTTGGCCTCGCGAGGCATCTCGGCGATCGGCATCGATCGATACGCGCCGCCTCACGATCGAGGGAGCTCGCATGGACGTTCGCGACTGATCCGTTTCGCCTACTTCGAGCACCCGGACTACGTTCCGCTCGTCCGGCGCGCGATGCAGCTCTGGTCCGAACTCGAACGGGCAACCGGGCGTTCTTTGTTCGTTCGGACCGGCCTCCTTCAATCCGGTCCTCCCGACTCGCCGCTGATTGCCGGTATCGAGGCGAGTGCGGCGATGCACGGACTGGAGATCGAGCGTCCCGATCGGCGCGAGACGGAGGGACGATTTCCGGTCGTGATCCCCGAAGGTTGGCCGATTCTCTTCGAGCAGGACGCCGGCTACCTGCTTCCCGAGCTCGCGATCGAGGCCGCGTTGTCGGTCGCCCGGATCCACGGAGCGACATTGCTCACCGACTGCCCGGTGCGACAGGCGGTCCGCCGCGGCGGCGGCTGGCGCGTGACGACCGATCGGGGCGAGCTGCAGGCGGAACGACTCGTGCTGACGGTCGGGCCGTGGACCGGAGCGTGGCATGCGTTGGGCCCCTCGCCGCCGACGATTCTGCGGAAACATCTCTTCTGGTACGGCTGCCGCGACGACCGCTGGCTGGTCCGTTCCGCTGCGCCGTCATTCCTGTTCGACACCGGATCGGCCTATCTGTACGGCATGCCCAACGGTGACGGCAGCGGTGTGAAGATCGCGCGGCATGACGGCGGCGTCGAGGTCGCTCCCGACGACGACGATCGTCGGATCGGTCGCGATGACGAGCAGCGTGATGCCGACGAGTTCGCAAGACGCTTTCTGACCGGCTTGAGCCCCGCTCCGATCGCGCATGAGATCTGCCGCTATTCGATGAGCCCCGACGGCGACTTTCGTCTGGGGGATCGCGACGACGGGCGAGTCGTCTGGGTCTCGGGGCTCTCGGGGCACGGCTTCAAGTTCGCGACGGCGCTCGGCGAACAGGTCGCGATGCGGATCGAAACGGGGGCCTGGCACCCGTCGGTCCGCTTTCTGACGGCGCGCGACTGAGCGTCGCTCCGCCGCGACGCGTCTCGCCACGCGCAGGCCGATGTTCCGTTCGGGAAATCGTTGAGCCTTGCGCCCGGTGACCGGATAATGCCGATCCGCGCCGCATCGAAGCGATGCCCGATCGCGACCTCGCCGGCGCCGGCGAATCGAAACCGCGCGATCCCGCCCCCACCACGCTCCAGGAGCCCGCCGATGAGTTCGATGAATCGCCGTACCTTCGTGATCGGCTCGGCGGCCCTCGTCGCTTCGGGAACGTCACTGCGTCCGTCGCGAGCGACGATACGTCCCTCGGCCAACGAGGAGATCGTCGTCGGAGTGATGGGGGTCAACGGGCGAGGCTCTTCGCTGGCTCGTTCCTTTGCCCAACGTCCGAACTGTCGCATCGCGATGATCTGCGACGTCGACTCGCGAGCGGTCGGCAAGGGAATCGGTTCGGTCGACGGCGTTCAGTCGACCGAACCGACGGGGACCGGAGACTTTCGTCGGATTCTCGACGACCGCTCGATCGACGTCCTGATCGTCGCCGCTCCGAATCATTGGCACGCGCCGGCGACGATTCTCGGCTGCGCTGCCGGCAAGCATGTCTATGTCGAAAAGCCGTGCAGCCATACGCCGTGGGAAGGCGAAACGGCGATCCGCGCGGCTCGACATCACGACCGAGTCGTCACGATGGGGACTCAGCGTCGCAGTTACCCGATCCATCGCGAGGCGATCGAACGCCTTCGCGGTGGCGACATCGGTCAGGTGCTCTACGCTCGCACCTGGTATGCGGCGCGACGAGGAACGATCGGCGTCGGCCAGCCGGCCGCCGTTCCCGAGTGGCTCGACTACGAACTCTGGCAAGGCCCCTGCACCGAACGTCCCTACAAGGACAATCTGGTTCACTACCAGTGGCATTGGCATTGGCACTGGGGGAACGGCGAACTGGGGAACAACGGCGTGCACGCGCTCGACGTCGCCCGCTGGGGTTTGGGAGTCGACTATCCGACCCGAGTCGTCTCGGCAGGAGGCAAGTATCGCTTCGAGGACGACCAGGAGACGCTCGACACGCACCTGACCGCCTACGAGTTCGGCGATCGGATGATCACGTGGGAGGGACTCAGCTGGTCCCCGCACGGCATCCATCGCGCCGGCTTCGGCGTGACCTTTCACGGCACCGAGGGGATGCTCCATCTGTACGACGTCGGTTACCGGATCGAGGACATGCAGTCCAAGGTGGTCGCGGAAGAGACCGGGCCCGGCGATGACGCCGCTCATATCGAGAACTTCCTGACGACGATCCGCGAAGGAGGTCGCCCGCACGCGGATATCGAGGAGGGGCACAAGAGCACGCTCCTTTGCCATCTGGGGAACATCGCCGCGAGAACCGGCCGCGCGCTCGTGACATCCGAGACCGACGGCTCGATCGTCGGCGATCCCGAGGCTGCGGCGCTTTGGACCAAGGAGTATCGCGAGGGGTGGACGCCGACCGTCTGAATCGTCACGCTGCGGACTCGCCGGCTCGCCATGCACCTTCGCGAGATGCTCACCATGCGTCGCTCGACTTCAGGACTCGTTCTGCTGCCGCTCGTACTGTTCGGAATCGTTCTCTTCGCCGACGAACGAGCCGGAGGTCAGGAGGAGAGTTCGCTCCCCGAAGCGGTCCGACCGATCGGCCCGATCGAGAAGATCGCCGGCGGCTTCGCGTTCGTCGAAGGTCCGGCGGTCGCGGACGACGGGACGCTTTTCTTCACCGACATTCCCAACCAGCGGATCCATTGCTGGACCGAGCGCGACGGCGTGTCGGTGCTTCAGGACCCCTCGGGACATGCCAATGGTCTGCTCTGGACGGCAGACCGCGGCCTGCTCGCCTGTCGGATGGACGGTGAAGTCGTGGCGATCGATCCGTCCGACGGACGGACGACCGTGCTCGCCTCGACGTTCGACGGCAAGCGATTCAACGCACCGAACGATCTGACTCGGGATGCCGACGGAGGGATCTACTTCACCGACCCGCTCTATATGGCGCCCGAGCCGCTGCCGCAGGGTCGGATGTCGGTGTACTACCTTGCTCCGAGCGGCGACGTGACTCGCGTCGTGGAAGACCTTCCGGCACCGAACGGGATCGTCCTCTCGCCGGACGGTCGGACGCTGTACGTGATTCCGAGCCGGGATCCTCAGGTCCGTGCCTATGAGGTCGAAGGCCCCGGCAAGCTCGGCGCCGAGCGGATCCATTGTCGACTGACGCTCTCCGACAAGGCATCGCCGGAATCGGGAGGGGACGGAGGCGCGGTCGACGAACAGGGGAATCTCTATGTGACGACGGAACTCGGAGTGCAGATCGTCGCGCCGGACGGGAAGCTGCTGGGGACCATCGCGTTCCCCGAACATCCCGCGAACGTGACGTTCGGAGGGGAGGAATTCCGGACGCTGATCGTCACGGCCCGCACCGGCGTCTATCGAGTCCGGACGAATGCCCGCGGCTACCGAGCTCCGACCGGCCGATGAGACGCATTGCCTGGGTCACCGACCCCCATCTGGATCACGCCCTCCCCGAGGCGATCGAGCGGTTTCGCAAGGAGATCGCCGCGGCGTCCCCCGATGCGCTCCTGGTGACGGGAGACATCGCCGAGTCGGTCCGTCTGCTCGCCTCGCTCGACGAGCTGCGCAGCATGGTCGACGGCCCCTTCTGGTTCTGCCTGGGCAATCACGACTTCTATTACGACTCGATCGCCCGAGTCCGCGATTCGGTGCGCGAGTGGGCCGCGAAACGAGAGGCGGTCTATCTGACCGACGGCGAGCGGATCGATCTGGGGCGCGATTGGGGATTGATCGGCCACGACGGCTGGGCCGACGGCCGGACTCCGGATTTCGTCCGCTCGCTCGTCTTCATGCACGACGCGCGACTGATCGCCGACCTGGCGGGAAAGGACCGGCAGACTCGCTGGGATCTGATGAAGGAACTGGCCGACGAATCGGCTCGGTCGCTCGGAGCCGGTCTCGAGTCGGCGTTCGAGCGATTCCGATCGATGCTGATCGCCACGCATGTTCCGCCGTTCCGAGGAGCCTGTTGGTACGACGGGCGGATCTCGGACGATCACTGGGCGCCGCACTTCACGAACGTCGCGCTCGGCGAACGACTCGCCGAGACGGCACGTCGCTTTCCGAGCCGCGACTCGACCGTTCTCTGCGGCCATACTCACGGGTCGGGAAGGTTCGTCGCCGAGCCGAATCTGACGGTGATCACCGGGCCCGCCGAGTACGGCCGCCCCTTTCTGACTCGGCTGATCGACCTCGGTGCGGCGAATCCGCTCGGAGAGAGCTGAGTCGACACCGATCGATTCGCCAGCCTGCGGCTCGTTTCGCCCAGGATCGTCGGATCGCCGTCGCTAACTGATCATCCGTGCTACCTGATCATCAGTGCGGACGGATCACGCGAGGATCGGTCTTCAGGATGATGTCGCTGATTCCGGTCTGATTGAAACCCTTGAAGCCGTCGTTCCGCTCGAGGATCTCGAGGTGCGAGCCGACGGCACCGTCGCGGGCGAATCGCTCGGCTTGAGCGGCATCGATCGCACCGAGCGACAGGAGGCGTTCGAGGCGCGCCGGGCTCACCTTCCAGCGTTCCCCTTCGGTGAAGCACTGACGCAGGTAATCGAAATTGGTGAACGGAGCCATGCTGCCGACCCCCATCACCGCCAACTGTTCGCGAGCCGACTCGAAGTCGAACTGGCATTCCAGATGGTGCATCCCCGCCTCGAGAAACGCCTCTCCATGCAGGGCGCACCAGAGGCCGACCGTTCCGAAACGGCTGCGCGGCACGAGCCCCTCGGTCGCGAAATCCCCTTGCAGTTCCTCGGCCGACAGATCGACATCGGCGAAGATCGTGATGCCCGCGTTCGGCTGCTCCATCACCTGAGCCCCCCAGCCCGCATCACGTCCGGCGTAGAACCGCTCTCGGCGTCGGAATCCCATCTTCTCGAGCGCCGCAATCAGCGACCGAAACGCTTCGCGGCTGCTTCGATAGGTATGGTGATCATGGTTGGCCCAGCCGAGTCCCATGCGGTCCTGCCGCCCCTTCTGCAGGCGGCCGGCTCGATTCCGAACCTGCCAATACGATCGCTCTGCCTCGAAGAAGGCCGAACAGCTCGGGTCGACACCGAACTTGGCGTTCCCTTCATCGATCAGACTCAGGGCCACCGCGAAGCCATGTTCCGCATCGAGTCCGCCGCGGTCGCGCAGCCGAACCCGCTCGAACCAATCGGCATAGTCGCGAGGGTCGCCGATCGATGGAGGCGAGGCATACCAGCCTCGATCGCCATGTCGCTCGACCACCCAGATCGCGATGCTGTCGGTACCGGTCAGACGCACCTGACGCCGACGATCGAACGGACCGCCGACGATCGCTCCTCGTTCCCCACGAGCGACCAGAAAGTCGACGACCGAGTCGACCTTCAGCACGATGCGGAACTCGCTTTCGACCAGTTCGACATCCGGCAACAGGGCGCCGGGATGAGCGAGCACGCGTCGATCGGGGCGTTCGGTCGGGACGAAGCCCGCCGAGGTCAGGGCATCGCCGAGCGCCTGTCCTTCGCAGTCGAGATCACCGGGCAACGCGAGGTGATCGACCCAGTCGAACAATCGAGTGCCGGTCGTCTCGCGCAGTTCGGCCGAGAAGCGGGCGAGCGGTTCGGACCGTGAAACGAGATTCTCGATCAGCCGTTCGAGCAGGTCGGCGGCCTGCGGTTGCGGATGCCACGTCGGAATGAGATCGTTCATCGTCACCTCACCAGCGGATCACGCTCGGTTCCGGAGGCGAATTCAGCGGCGCGAAACCGCAGCCGCGAAGCACGCGACGCCGGAATCGCCGCGACGAAGGGGATTATCGGGAGCCGCTTTCGCAGGAACAATCGAGGGAGCGGGAGGGAATCCGAACTCGCCGGGTGAACGTTCGAGCCGGAGCGAATCGCTAGAATCGGTCGCTTATCGGCGAGGCCCCCTTCGAGACGGCCTTCGGTTACGATCGGTTCGGCGTTAACTCAGGGAGCCGCTGGCGGTATTCCGCCGACGATCGGAACCGCGACGATCCATGGTGCCGGATCGATCCCCTGTTCCCGATTCGACCGCCGGCAGGGGTGATTCAGTGAGAGCCGACATGACGACTCGCGGCGACGTTCGGTGTTCGGCCTGCGAAAGCCCGAAGAGGCGATCGATGATCCGATACGTCGTTGCGGTCTTGGCCCTGATCGGCCTCGCGGTGCCGACGCCTAGTCAAACACGAGGATTTCAGGAGCCTTCTTCGGCGCGCGATGGGGAGTTGCGTCTGGATCGCGAGGCGGGGAACGACTGGGTCGATCCGTTCGGCAAGCCGCTCCCTTGGTCGAGCCTGGCCGGTGACGGCTGGAACGTCGTTCTGGCGATCGGTTGCGAATGTCCGCTCGCGCGACTCTATGCGACTCGGATCGAGGAGTTGGCCGATCGTCCGGAGTTCGCCGAGGTTCGCTGGACGCTCGTTTCGGTCATGCCTCAGGACGGCCCGCTCGACCTCCAGCAGTTCCGAAACGAGTTCGGTCGCCGCCTACCGCTCGCTAAGGATGTCTCGGGCACGCTCGTCGAAGCGGCTCGGCTGGAACGAGTTCCGACCGCACTGCTGATCTCTCCGGATGGCCGCATCGTCTATCGAGGTCGCGTCGACGATCAGTATGAAGTCGGTCGCCGGCGTGAAGCGCCGACGCGCCAGGACTTGGCCGACGCTCTCGACTCGGCACTCGGCGGGCGTCCGATCGAGCTCACTCCGATCGACGCTCCGGGGTGTCTGATTCCGGTGGCGAGACCCGCCGTCGCCGAACCGACCTACCTCTTTTCGCGCGACATCGCGCCGATTCTCGACCGCCACTGCGTCCGGTGCCATCGTCCCGGAGACATCGGTCCGATGGCTCTGATCGACGGCGACGAGGTCGCCGGTTGGAGCGAAATGATTCTGGAAACGATCGACGACGGTCGGATGCCTCCCTGGCACGCCGCCGATCCCGCCGGTTCGTTCCGGAACGAGAATCGGATGGAACCGCACGAGCGCGAGGTGATCGCGACCTGGATCGAACAGGGATGTCCGCTCGGCGACCCGAACGAACGCCCGGTCCCTCCGACGTTTGCCGCCTCGTGGCGGATGCCGACCGCGCCCGATCAGGTGATCGAACTGCCGGGCGAAGGATGTCCCGTTCCGGCCGAGGGGACGGTGGAGTATCAGTACTTCGTCGTCGATCCGGGTTGGACCGAGGATCGCTGGTTGGTCGGCGCGCAGCTGCTGCCGGGAGTCGACAGCGTCGTTCACCATGCGATCGTCTTTCTGCGATCCCCCGAAACGGATCGTTTCGACGGCCTCGGATGGGTCGCCGCCTACGTGCCGGGGCAGGAACCGATCCGATACGACGACGGACTTGCGAGACGGATTCCCGCCGGCTCGAAGCTGATCTTCCAGATGCACTACACGCCCGACGGTTCCCCTCGCGTCGATCGTTCTCGATTGGGGCTCTGGTTCACCGACGAGAGTCAGGTTCGGGACGAGGTGGTGACCGCGATGCTCGTCAACTCATCCTTCGAGATCCCGCCTCAGGCGTCGCGCCACGAAGTGACGGCGTCGCAGCAAGGCTGGCCTGAGGGGACCCGGTTGCTGGCGGTCGCTCCGCACATGCACGTGCGTGGCAAGGGAATCGAGGTGACGCTCGACGAGAGCGGTGTCTCTTCGCCGCTGCTCCGCGTACCGCGATACGACTTCGGCTGGCAGCACACCTATCGCCTGGCCGAGCCGCGACTTCTCGCACCCGGCACCGCCGTCTCGTTTCGAGCGACGTTCGACAACTCGTCGGCGAACATCGCGAATCCCGATCCGACTCGCGCGGTTCGCTGGGGTGAGCAGACCTGGCAGGAGATGGCGGTCGTCTTTCTTGACCTCGCGATCCCGCGCGACGAAACGGCGAATCGTGTCGACGGGTCGGCGAGCGCCGATCGGCGGCAGCGCGGGCTGGAGTTCTTGCGGCGATTCGATGCCGACGGCGACGGCAAGCTGAAACGATCCGAGGTGCCGGAGACCTTCTCGGCATTCGCCTTCGAACGGGTCGATGCGAACGAGGACGATCGTCTCGATGCGGACGAACTGCAACAGGTCGATCAGGCGGGCGTCGGGCGCCGTTCGGAGCGACGGCGTTGAGCGACGAACTCGGGAGGTCCGCAAATCGACTTGATCCTTGGCAGCAGTTAGCCTCGCTGCTCGTGCGATCGCGGTGGCCGTTCATCCTGCTGGTCGTCGGGCTGTCGCTCGCTGCGGCCTACGGTGCGAGTCGTCCGACTCCGCCGCACTTCGCCGGCATTCGCTCGCTTTCGGCCAAGGATCCGAAGACGGCCGAACAGGAACGGCTGCGAAAGGAGACGAGCGATCAGTTTCGTCTGCAGCGACCGGACCTCTTCCTGCTTCTCGAAGCCGCCTCCGGACCGACTCGCTCGNNATGCGCCGTGCGGTCGAGGCATTGGAGCAGTTGCCGCAGGTCGAGGGAGCGATCTGGGTCGACGACATTCCGTCGGTCAACGTCTTCGAACTGACCCGTTCGATCCTGCCGTCGGACGAGCTGAGCGAAGGAGGGTTCGGCGAGGAACTGTCGAGACTGGAACGGCATCCGTTGGGACGCGGTCAGTTCGTTTCGGAGGACGGTCGGTCGTTCCTCGTCGCGATTCGACTCGATTGGCTCGAGATCTTCGACGACAGCGACGCGGTCGAGGCGTTGTTGTCGGCAGCTCGTTCGGCGATCGCCGAAGTCCCCGAGGCGAACGTTTCGGTGGACGCGACCGGCGACGTTCCGCTCTATCTGGATCAGCTGACCGCTCACCGCCGCAATCAACGTCACTTCGAGATGCTCGGGTATGCGCTGGTGATCGTCGTCGCGTCGGTCCTGTATCGCAGTCCGGCCCCGGTGATGCTCGTCGGTATCGCTCCCGCGACGGCGATCTTCTGGTCCAAGGGAATCCTGCGTTGGTGGGGCGAGTCGGCGAACCCGCTCTCCGACTCGGTGCTTCCCGTTTTGGTCGCGATCGTCGGGGTGACGGATGGAGTCCACCTGCTCGCTCAGTTCCGGGACGAGCGGGCTCGCGGCGCCTCGGCGCGAACGGCGGCGGCCGCATCGATCCGCCATGTCGGCGGCGCCTGTTTCCTGACCAGCCTGACGACGGCAATCGGGTTCGCTTCGCTGATCTACGCCGATTCGGAACTGGTTCGCGGCTTCGGCCGTTCGTGCGCGATCGGCGTCTCGCTGGCCTTCGTCGCGATCGTCACCGTCTTTCCGCTCGTCGCCTCGTTCGAACGGATCGCGCGGTGGGTTCCGGGGCTGCTGCTGCAGGACGAGTCGACTTGGCATGTCGATCGTTGGCTGGCTCCGTTGCGGTATCGCGCCCGATCGGTCGCCGCGATCGGGATCGCCGTGACGCTCCTCGCATCGCTGTCGTTGTTCGGCCTGAAACCGGACGAGAAGCGGTCGTATGGCCTCCCGTCGCGCAGTGCCGCGTTCATGACGCTGCAGCGTGCGGATGAGGCATTCTCGGGAATCGAAACGGCTCAGGTCCTGATCCGTTGGCCCGAAGCGGCCGACGACTCGGCCGAACTGCTCGCAGTACTCGACGAGGTCGAACGCTGCGTGACCGCCGAATCGGAACTCGGTCGACCGCTGTCGCTGATGGGATTGCAGCGGGCCATCGCGCCTCCCGCCGAACGCCCGCCGCTGGACTTCGTGGAACTGCTCCCCTCCGGTATCCGCGACTCGCTCTTTCGCCCGGACCTCCGAAAGATGGTGGTCAGCTTTCGAGTGCGCGATCTCGGCGTCGCGAAGCTCGACCCGATCTTCGCTCGGATCGCCGAGCGGCTCGAGTCGGTCGAAGGTCGATTCCCCGGCTACTCGATCGCGCTCACCGGTGACGGGGTGGTTCGAGGAAAGCTCGTCGCGCGAGTCGTCGAGGACCTGGAGCGGAGTCTGTTCGGCGCGGCAGGGATCATCTTCGCCCTGCTCGCGATCGCGTATCGGAGTTGGCGGTGGGGGTTGATCGCGATCATCCCGAACCTGTTTCCGTTGGCGATGTCGGCTTGCGGGCTGTTGCTGATCGGGCGTCAGCTGGACGTCTCGTCCGCCTGCGCCTTTACGGTCTGCCTGGGGATCGCCGTCGACGACACGATCCACTTCCTGTCGAGATATCGGCGTGAGCGGGAGGCCGGAGGTTCGGTCGACGAGGCGATCGAAACGACGCTGCGCAAGGTCGGTGGCTCGCTCGCCGTGACGACGGTCATCATGACGGTCGGCTTCGCGACGGTGATCTCGAGCGAGATGCCGGCTCAGCGGATCTTCGGAGCGCTTTCTGTCGCGACGATCGTGTCGGCGCTTCTGGGAGACCTGCTCATCCTGCCGGCGATGCTGCGGGTCTTCGATCGGGATCGCAGGCTCGTTCCTGCGGCGTCCTCAACTCCCTCTCCTCCCGTTGCCTAAGCGAACCGGGCGGGGAATCATGGGGGATCGTTCGTGGCCGTTCTTCGGTCGCGGCGATCCCCTCCCCCTGGAGTCCCGCCATGCTTCCTTCTCGCCTCGTTCGGTCGACCTTCCGCACCGTTTTTCGGCTCGCACCGACCGGACTGATGGCCCTGACGGCCTGGAGCGGAGCCGCAGGGATCATTCCGATTGCCGGCGCGCGAGGAGCCGTTCAGGAAGCATCCGTCGAATCGGCCGATTCGGCAGCCGAAGAGGGGAAGTTCCTGAGCAACGTCCGGCAGTTGACGTTCGAGGGGAAGCGAGCCGGCGAAGGCTATTTCTCGCAGGACGGTCGGCAACTCGTCTTTCAGAGCGAACGGGATCCGGCCAATCCGTTCTTCCAGATCTTCCTGATGGATCTCGAGTCGGGAGACGTGGAGCGAGTCTCGCCGGGGGGCGGCAAGACGACCTGTGCCTGGATTCATCCCGACGGTCAGCGGGTTCTCTTCGCGTCGACTCACGAAGATCCCGAAGCGGCTGCGAAGCAGCAGGCGGAGCTCGAAGCGCGTGCGTCGGGAACCGAACGTCGTTACGCCTGGGACTACGACCCGACCTTCGAACTCTATGAATGGAGTCGCGACGGCAAGGCGTACGTCCGCCTGACCGATGCGGTCGGTTACGACGCCGAGGCTTCCTGGTCTCCGGACGGTTCGAAGATCGTCTTCGCATCGAACCGAGCCGCCTACGATCGGACGTTGACGGCCGAAGAACGAGCCAAGCTCGAACTCGATCCGTCGTTCTTCATCGACCTGTACCTGATGAATGCGGACGGCAGCGGTCTGACTCGCCTGACCGACTCGCCCGGCTACGACGGCGGGCCGTTCTTCTCGCAGGACGGTCAGCGGATCTGCTGGCGCCGCTTCAACGAGGACGGCTCGCAGGCCGAGATCATGGTGATGAACTCGGACGGAACCGAGGTCCGGCAGGTCACCCGATTCGGGGCGATGAGCTGGGCTCCGTACTTCCATCCGTCGGGCGACTATCTGATCTTCACGACCAATCTGCAGGGTTTCGCCAACTTCGAGCTCTATCTGGCCGATCTGCGGAGCGACACCCCTCCGGTTCGAGTCACGTGGACCGAAGGATTCGACGGTCTTCCGGTCTTCACGCCCGACGGGCGAGGCTTGTGCTGGACATCGAACCGGACCGCCGACAAGAAGTCGCAGCTGTTCGTCGCCGATTGGAATCACGAGTTCGCGTCGGGAATCGTCCGACAAGGAGAGGTCGCGGCAGCCGACGAACCGTCGCTGGACGTGGCCAGGAGCGAGGCGATCGCTGCGGCCGGTTCGAGCCAGGAGAGCTTCACCGCCGCCGACGTGATGCGGCACGTCGATTATCTCTGTCGGCCCGAGATCGGCGGTCGCGCGACCGGCACGCCGGGCGAGCGAGCGGCGACCGCCTATGTCGCCGCGTACCTCGAGAGCCAGGGGCTCGTCCCTGCGGGTGACGACGGCACTTGGTTCCAGGAGTTCGAGTTCACCTGNNCGGCTGGGCGAGCGGAATCGTCTGGCGGTCGGCGGGACGACCTATGAACTCGATCGCGATTGGCGGCCGGTCGCCTTCTCGGCCAGCGGCGAATATCCGGCCGGCGAAGTGGTCTTTGCCGGTTACGGCATCGCCGCTCCGGCCGAGGGCCCGCTCGAGGAATACGACTCGTTCGTCCACCTGGACGTTCGAGACAAGTGGGTCGTCGTCCTGCGATTCATGCCCGAGGACATTTCGCCCGAGCGTCGACAGCAGTTCGCGACGCATTCGAGCCTGCGGTACAAGGCGATGATGCTTCGCGAGCGAGGGGCACGCGGCATGATCGTCGTTTCGGGCCCCACGTCGCTGGTTCGTGAGGAGCTGGTACCGCTCGGTCGAGACGGCGCGACCGCCGGCTCGAGTCTGCCGATCATCAGCATCTCGAACGCCGTCGCCGATGCCTGGTTCCGAGCGGCCGGCAAGGATCTTGCCGAGATCCAGAAGCAGCTCGATCTCGGCGATCTGATGATGGGCTTTCCGCTCTCCGAAACGTCTGTCGAGGCGACGATCGATCTGCAACTCGAGCGAGGGGTCGGACGAAACGTGCTCGGTCGACTGCAGGTCGGCTCCGAGCCGAGCGATGAGGTGATCGTCGTCGGGGCTCATGTCGATCACCTGGGGACCGGCAACAACGGCGATTCGCTTGCCCGCGACGAGGAGCGAGGCGGAATCCACTTCGGAGCGGATGACAATGCCAGCGGAGTCGCCGGCATGCTCGAGATCGCCTCGTATCTGGCTCACGAAACCCGGGAAGGGAAATGGCAGGGGAAGCGGGATCTGATCTTCGCGGCTTGGAGCGGCGAGGAGATGGGGCTGCTCGGTTCGAGTCACTTCGTGCGGCAATGGCCGAGTCTCGGAGGCCCAAACCCGCACGCTGCCGACCC